>CAYYBB010000026.1:0-16318 GCA_964469465.1 uncultured Actinomycetota bacterium | reverse complement strand
AAGGAATGAAGGAAAAAGTAGCCAGGCTGGCTGTAAACACGATGGCCGGGGCAATTCTAAAAGTCCATTTGTCGGTCGCCGCCGGTATGATGTCTTCTTTTCCGAAAAGCTTCAGGGCATCAGCTACCGTCTGCAAAACCCCATGAGGACCTACTCTTATGGGACCCAGTCGGGCTTGCATGTGGCCCATGACCTTCCTCAGCATATAGATGAGGATGAGAGCGGTCACCATAATAAACCCCAGAGCTGCTGCCAGCTTTATTATTATGACCAATATCGTCAGCAACAGACTCATCTATCTATTTCCCCTATAACTATGTCTATACTTCCAAAAATGAGAATGAGGTCAGGCACGGTGTGGTCCACCACCATGGGTTTGAGAGCCATTATGTTGACGAAAGAGGGTGCCCTTATCTTGACCTTATAGGGATTGGCTGGGCCATCACTGATGATATAAAAGCCCAGCTCGCCTCTGGTTCCTTCTGTCCTCATATAGACCTCTCCAGCGGGAGGCTTGATCACCTTGGGCACCTGGGCCCTGAAATCTCCGCCCGGTAGTCCATCTATAGCCTGGCTTATTATTCTCAAAGACTGCCTCATCTCCTGAAGCCGGACCAGATATCGGTCATAGGCATCTCCCTTAAACCCATAGGGAATGTCGAAGTCAAACCGATCATATCCGGAGTAGGGCTCTGCTTTTCGGAGATCAAAGCGGACCCCTGAACCTCGAAGAGTCGGTCCGCTAACTCCAATATTTATGGCTATTTCAGGATCCAGAATTCCTATATTTTTCATCCTCTGGCAGAATATTTCATTCTCGGTCAGAAGCTGGTCGTACTCCTCCAGCCTCCGAGGAAATTTCTTCAAGAATTTTCGCAGCTCCTTCTCAAAACCTTCCGGTAGATCCCATTTCACTCCACCAATCCGGAAGTAGTTGGTAGTCATTCTGGCACCAGTGGCCATCTCCAGAAGGTGAAGAATAGCTTCTCTCTCCCTAAAGGCGTAAAGGAAGGGGGTATAAGCCCCCGCTTCCAGCCCAGTGGTGGCATAGAAAATAAGATGAGAAGATATTCTCTGCAGTTCTACCAGGATGACCCGAATAAACTGCGCTCTCTCGGGCACCTCGATCTCCATCAACTTCTCCAGCGCCAGGCAAAAGCAAAGCTCATAAGTCAAAGAGGCGATATAATCAAGACGGTCATAAAGGGGAAATCCAATCATGTACTTTTTATTCTCGGCCAGCTTCTCAATGGCCCGGTATAGGTACCCAATGCAGGGCTCAATATCCATCACCACTTCACCATCCAGGGTAGCTATGAAGCGGAATATGCCGTGGGTGCTGGGGTGGTGAGGGCCGAAGTTTATCTCCATTAATTCGGTTCTGAGATCATCGCTTACTTCGATAGTCATTCTTTTGCCTCTTCTGTGGCATACTCAAGATTCAAGGTGAGGAGGAAAATCACTCCTCCACCTCCCCCGCTCTTCTCTCATCCACGGGCAACTGAAAACTCTTGCGCAGGGGGAACCCCTCAAAACCTTCCTCCAACAGCAGCTTTTTGAGATTGGGATGGCCCACGAAAATAATCCCGTACATCTCAGCCGCTTCTCGCTCCTGCAGATCTGCCCCTGTCCAGATGGAGATAACGCTATCTACTGTGGGATCTGAGGCGTCGATTTTGGCTTTGACGGTCAACGAGTAGGCATTGTCGAAGGAATAAAGACAGTAGATAACCTCAAGATAATCATTATAGTCTGCCGCGGTCAGGCACTTCAGGTAGTCAAATTTCAGCTCTCTGTTGAGCCTGCGGCAGACCTCAAGCACAATATGGCCATCAATGAGAAGAAAGAGCTCTCCAACCTTTTCCTCCAGGGTGTAACGAAGACCATCCAGAACTCGTTGGAGAGCCTGGGTTAATTCATCTTTAGAAAATGTCCTGTTCTGATAGAGTTCTCCCAGTTTCAACATCATCTATCAGCGTTTCTGACCACAACAGTCTCTCTTTTAATCTTTTGCTGCGCGGCCATCAGACCGTGCAAGAGAGCCTCAGGTCTGGGGGGACAGCCGGGGATATAGACGTCCACAGGCATAATCAGATCCACCCCTTTGACCACCGAAAAAGAATCCTTGAATGGACCCCCCATGATAGCGCAACTGCCCATGGCCACCACCCACTTTGGCTCGGCCATCTGATCGTAGAGCTTCCTAAGCACGGGCGCCATCTTGGTAGTCACTGTACCCGAGACTATCATCAGGTCAGCCTGCCTCGGGCTGGGCCGAAAGTAAAAGCCGAAGCGGTCCAGATCGTAATGAGAGCCCCCGGTAGACATCTGTTCAATAGCACAACAGGCCAGCCCCATCATCAGCCACCATAGAGAGTTACTTCTGGCCCAATCAAAAAGCAGGTCATAGGAGGTAGTCAAAATGTTGGGCTTAGCGAACCTGTTGTGGATCAGACCCATTTAAGCACACCCTTCTTCCAAGCATATAAGAGGCCCAGAAATAGGATGGCTAAAAAGATAATCATCTCCACAAACCCGAAGAGGCCAAGGGACCTGAAGGAAACTGCCCAGGGATAGAGAAAGACGGTTTCTATGTTGAAGATGACAAACAGAAGGGCAAAAATGTAGTAGCGGACATGAAAATGAGACCAGTACATTCCCATGGGGATCATGCCGCACTCATAGGTAGTGAATTTATCAGGAACTCGATTGCCAGGGGCTACCAGCCTACAAAGAAACAGAACCAGAGGCAGGAACACGATTCCGGTGAGAATAAAAGCCAAAAGCGTGATGTAATTATTGAAGTAGTCTGCTACCATCTCGTTCTTCTAGCCTGACTCAAGGGACGAAAATCATTTATCTAAATCCCCACCCTTGGAGACTATCGTCCCACAGTTAGTCGTTTTAGTGTATTTTTCCCCAAAATAGAGCGACCCTATAATTTTTAACACACTTGAGGGTGTTTGTGTAGTTCCCCAAGGCAAGTTTTTGAAGCCAGGGGTCTCCTTAGGATGAACGAATTAAACCCTTGAAACCATAGACCTGTTTAGCACAAATACAACTACATGCAAATTAGAGAATCAATGAAGCTTTTCCATCTGGATGAAGGGGCTACAACCTCAGATATTATGCCAATGGAGGTCAAGCTAGAAATCGCATCTGCCGCTATCAGTGTACAATTAGGTCCTGCTCGTAATGAGAAGGACTGGGCGCTACGCGAGAATACCTGGAGTGAACATCGGAGCCGGGAAGCCCCCTTCCTTGCATCCAAAATATAAATATGCTATTTTCTTTCGAAGCATGAGAAAATTCTAACAAAGTTGCAATTATCCTCAGCTAGGAGTGTTTTGAAACTAAAGGGCCAGACTCGCACGGTAGATAGAGAATTTGTGACCGAGGTAGAAAACGAGATCGGTACAGCCGTTGCAGCGTGCTACCAATGCGGGAAGTGCACCGCAGACTGCCCCCTCTCCTTCTCTTTCGATTACACCCCCAACCAGATCCTCCGCCTGATGCAGTTAGAGCAAAAAGAGATGGTCCTACGCTCTGAAAGCCTGTGGCACTGCGCCACTTGCTATACCTGCACGATCCGCTGCCCCAAAGAAATCGACATCGCCAAATTGATGAGCGTACTTCTGATCAAGGCCAGAGATGGGGGTTATGTGGCTGACAATAAGGTCCGCCTGGCTCAGGAGACCTTCGTAAATTCAGTGGCCAGGTACGGGCGGGTCTTTGAGGCCGGGCTGGTCGGCACCTACAATCTCAAGTCAGGAGACCTGTTCAACAATGCCGATATTGGCCCCCGGCTCCTGGCTACAGGTAAGCTCCGATTTCTGCCCCACAGGATCAAGGCAAGGAGAGAGATCAGAAAGATCTTCAACCGCCTGAGGAGCTCAAGGAAAGGTAAGCGGTAAAAAGTGACTCTCAAGTACGCCTATTATCCGGGTTGTTCCTTGGAATCCCTGGCCAGAGAGTACAATATATCCACCCGATTGGTGTGCCAGGATCTGGACATAAAGTTAGTAGAAATCCCGGACTGGAATTGCTGTGGGGCTGCTCCAGCCTGCCAGGTAGACCATATGCTCTCCTCCGCTCTTTCCACCCGTAATCTGGCTCTAGCCGAGAATCTAAGACTCAATGTAATGGCTCCCTGTCCCAAATGTTTCAACCGCCTGAAAGAGGCAGATCTGGAGATGAAGGACAATCCCGATCACCTGAGAGAGATTAATGACCTCCTGGAGAAGCCCTACCACAAAGGGGTACAGGTTAAATCTCTTCTCCAGGTCCTTTATCAGGATGTAGACAGAGAGCTGATATCCTCCCGGGTCAAAACTCCCTTAGAAGGGCTGCGAGTGGCCTGTTATTACGGATGCATGAACGCTCGTCCGGTTTATATCAATGACTTTCAAAATCCGGAAGATCCTACTTCTATGGAAGAGGTTTTGGCTCCCCTGGGTGCTGAACTGGTAGACTATCCTCTTAAGACCTATTGTTGTGGAGCCGCTTTTGGATTGGCCAGAGTGGATCTGGTTCTCAGACTGGTCAACGAGCTCCTGGAGATGGCCGCCCTGGTAGGGGCAGACGTAGTTGCGGTGGCCTGCCCCCTCTGCCAGCAGAACCTGGACATGAGGCAGTCTCAGGTTAATACCCGATACGGGACGCGCTACGATATTCCGATTCTTTACCTGACTCAGCTCATGGGGCTGGCCTTCGGCCATTCTTCCAAGGAGCTATGTTTGGACAAACATTTCGTCAAATTGAGGAAGTTGCCAGGAGTCACCCAGGCCGTAAGTCCTGGAGCAAGATGAGCGGTCTTCAATAAATAGGGATTTTCTTTGGGTATCTGCGTTCAAGTCGAATAAGGCAGAATGGCAAGTTATTCTGGAGCTTTCAAAACTAGACCATGAATATCAGGAAATTCTTTCACAACACTAAACTTTTCTGCGACAAAGCGGGTAGCTTCTTATGAGAATAGGAGTCTTTGTCTGTCACTGTGGTAGCAATATTGCAGGCACCGTGGACTGTCCCCGGGTGGTGGAAGCAGCAAAGGGCTTTCCCCATGTGGTCTATGCCACTGATTACACCTACATGTGCGCTGAAAGCGGACAGGATTTGATCAAAACCGCTGTCCAGGAGTATAGCCTGGACCGGGTGGTGGTATCATCGTGCTCTCCCAAAATGCATGAAGAGACCTTTCGCCGGGCTGCCAGGCAGGCTGGGCTCAATCCCTATCTGGTGGAGATGGCCAATATTCGGGAGCAGTGCTCCTGGATTCATTCCGACAAGGAGGCAGCTACAAGGAAGGCTATTGATCTGGTCAGGAAAGCTGTCTTCAAAGTAAGCAGAGACCAGGAGCTTTTCCCTTCCTTCTTCAAGGTGAACAAGGACATCCTGGTTATTGGGGGCGGCATAGCCGGCATGCAGGCTGCTCTGGACGCCGCCCAGGGAGGCCACAGGGTAACTTTGGTGGAAAAGGACCAGACCATTGGCGGCAACATGGCCAAACTGGACAAGACTTTCCCCACCCTGGACTGTTCCAGTTGCATCCTAACTCCCAGAATGGTGGATGTGGCGGTAAATGAAAATATCGAGCTTCTGGCTTACCATGAGGTGGAAGAAGTTAAAGGATATGTGGGCAATTTCGATGTCAAAATCAGGAGAAAAGCCACTTACGTGGATTGGAGCAAATGCACTGGATGTGAGGAGTGTGTGGGCAAATGTCCGGCCAGAATCTACGATAAGTTCAACCAGGGCCTGGGGAGAACTAAAGCCATAAGTCTCCCTTTCCCCCAGGCTGTACCTAAAAAAGTTACTATTAAAAAGGATTTCTGTCACTTTTTCCTGAAAGGAAAATGTCGGGTCTGCGAAAAGGTCTGTGAGCCCCGAGCTATCAACTTTGATGATCAGGACCAGATTATAGAAAGAAAAGTCGGGGCTATCGTGGTGGCTACCGGATATGAGGCCTTTGATCCCATTGCCTATCTGGAGTATGGCTTTGAAAAGTATAAAGACGTCATAACTTCTCTTCAGTACGAGAGAATGGTCTCTGCTTCCGGTCCTACTATGGGCCACATAAAGAGGCCCTCT
The DNA here is from genome assembly GCA_964469465.1 of uncultured Actinomycetota bacterium. Classification (GTDB taxonomy): domain Bacteria; phylum Actinomycetota; class Humimicrobiia; order Hakubellales; family Hakubellaceae; genus Hakubella. The sequence goes on along the minus strand of CAYYBB010000026.1, from coordinate 10,231 downwards.
GATGGGGAGGAACCTAAAACAATAGTCTTTATTTCCTGCGTCGGTTCTCGAGACCGGGCTAAAGGCAGATCCTATTGCTCAGTAGCCTGCTGCATGGCCATGGCCAAACAGGCTATCCTTACCAAAGAGCATATTCCCGATTCCACCAGTTTCCTCTTTTATATAGATATTAGAGCCGGAGGAAAGGGGTACGAGGAGTTCATAGATCGGGCCCGGGAGGAGTATGGAGCCCAGTATGTGCGAGGCAGGGTGTCCAAAATATACCAGAAGGGTAAGAAGTTGGTAGTCAAGGGTACCGACACTCTTTTGGCCATGCCTATTGAGATAGATGCTGATCTGGTTGTTCTGGCTGTGGGGATAGCACCTCCCCAAAATGCACCTGAGCTGGCTCAAAAGCTCAACATCTCCTATGATCAGTATGGTTTCTTTGTGGAGAGCCACCCCAAACTCAGACCTGTGGAGACCAACACTACCGGAGTATTTCTGGCTGGAACCTGCCAGGCCCCTATGGATATTCCTGCCTCTGTGGCTCAGGGAAGTGCTGCTGCCGCCAAAGCCCTGGGCCTCCTGGCCAACGACGAGCTGGAGGCCAGCCCCTTAGTGGCCAGCGTGGAGATCAAAAGATGCGTGGGCTGCTTCAAGTGTGAGGCCCTGTGTCCCTTCAGCGCCATCCAGCGTCAGGAGCTCCGAGATGGGAGAATGGTATCCAATGTCATCAGCACCGTCTGTAAAGGGTGTGGCCTGTGCGGCGTGGCCTGCCCGACTGGGGCCATAAAAGTCAACGGGTTTACTGATGAGCAGATACTGGCAGAGATGGAGGCATTGTTACTGTAAGCATTAGGCCTGAAGTGTAAGGCAATAACGAAGAGTTTCCTTGTTAGGAAATAAGCCAGAATGAAATAAGAGCGGAACTTCAAAACCAGATTTTGGGTCAATTTGCCGTCCGATTTAGATTCGCAGGATAGGGTCAAATACTGATATTGGGGTATGCACTTGATTCCCCTAACCACAAGATATAGTAAGAGTTTGATATCCTTGGCCGCAATATATTGTATTAGGTGGCGTCAAGTGGATACCCCCATACTGATATTCGGCCCTTTTTGCAGGAACGCCAATAAGGCTAACGGGAGAACAGGAACTCTCGGCAAGAACGTAGAGCAAAATTTATGGACATCAATAATACCTCTGACGAGAAAAATGGAATAAAGATCGTGGCCTTCCTCTGCAACTGGTGCTCCTATGGTGGGGCGGATGCCGCCGGAACAGCCCGCCTAAAACAGCCTCCCGAGGTACGGATCATCAGAATACCCTGTTCTGGGTGGATCAACCCTCTCTACCCTCTTAAAGCCTTTAATGAAGGGGCAGATGGAGTCCTGGTCTCGGGTTGCCATCCTGGAGACTGCCATTACGCTGAAGGCAACTATTATGCCCGCCGCAGATTGGAGGTTCTGGGACATTTTCTACCCTTCATGGGAATAGATCCCCAAAGATTCAGGTATAGTTGGATCTCTGCCACTGAAGCCCAGGAGTGGCAAGCTCTTATTACCGAGTTCACGGAGAAGATAAGAGAGCTGGGCCCATTAAGAAACGTGTGTAGAAGTGTCTGAAAAAGTCACATTTCCGAGATCCAACACTATTTGGCAAAAGAGTCATTAGGGAGGGCCTCCTGTTGGACGTCAGGAGCCTAAGGTTAGCAGAATGAAAGAAGTGGAGTCCAGGCTAAAAGAAGAAGTCAAAAAAATACTGGATGAAGTAGCCTATGTGGTCGGTTACCAGGAGGGGCTTACTCCTCTTTCAGCCCGCCCTCTCTTTGTCAGAAACCCTAAAGAGGTAGATCGGCTGGTTTACGATGACTTCTGTGCCTCTAACCTGGCCAACTATGTCAAAAAGTCCGATCAGAAAATAGGAATCGACCAAAAAGTGGGATTAATAGTCAAGGGATGCGACTGCCGATCGGTGGTCCAGCTCCTTCAGGAAGGGATACTGAAAAGAGAAAATCTAATCCTGATCGGAGTACCCTGCCGCGGTATGATCTCCTTTAAGAAGATAGAAAAGCTCTTTGACCCCCTGCGGGCCGATCTAGTTGAGGTAAGCGATAAGGAATTAAAGGTACATCTGGCCCAGGAAGTGCAAAGTTACCATCTGGAAGACGTAACTTTCGAAAAGTGTCTGTGGTGCGAGATCCGGGAACCCCTTTTAGCGGACATCCTGATCGAGGGCCCCTTACCTCTCGAACTGGAGAAGAAAGAGAAAAACTTTGATATTGCGGAACTAGAGAAGAAGGAGCCTGCTGAGCTCTTCGACTTCTGGACCGCCCAGTTCGAAAAATGTATCAGATGCTATGCCTGCAGAAATGCCTGCCCTCTGTGCTACTGCCAGGATAATTGCCTGGCTGATACCAGACAGCCCCACTGGCTGGGCCAGCAAACAGATGCTCTCAATAATTTCATGTACCACATGATCAGAGCCATGCATGTGGTGGGACGGTGCACCGGATGCCAGGAGTGCGAGCGGGTCTGCCCGGTAGATATCCCCATCTCCAAACTATTTCGCAAGACCTCCATGATCACAGAACAACTTTTCGACTATATTCCGGGAATGAAAATAGAAGACGTACCACCTCTTCTCACTTTCAAGAAAGACGAGAAGTTCTGAGGACAGAATGAGCCAAGAATGAGTCTGAAATTTCTACCATCAGAAAGACTACAGGATCTGCTAGAGGAGCTGAGCCGGAACAGGAAACTGATAGTTCCAGCCAGGTCTGAAGCCATGACCCTGTTTCAAGACTACGGAGAAGACCGGGAGCTTAATCTGACCAACCTGAGCCGACTCTCAGCCAAAGAAGCCGCTTTCCCCCAGACGGAGACGCTGTTAAGCTTCGACTACGAGAAAGAGGCAGAAAGTTCTGAGCCCAATAAAGTGGCCCTCCGGTGTGAGGTACAAGAGAAAGAGACCATCGTCTTGGGAATCCGCCCCTGCGACGCCCGGGCCCACCTTCTCTTGGACAAAGTCTATCTGGATGACCGGTATCCGGATCCCTATTACGGAGCAAGAAGGGAAAATCTGACCCTGATCTCCCTGACCTGCACCCATCCCCAAAAGACCTGCTTCTGCACCTCTGTGGGAGGCAGCCCTTCGGGCAGAGAAGGTTCGGACATCCTTCTTACCGAAATTGAGGGAGGATTTCTGGCTGAGGGAGTCTCTGAGAAGGGCGAGAATATTCTGGCCCTGGATCTGTTTCAGAATTCTACCAAAGAAAAAGAGGAACAGGCCCAAGCGGTAAAAAAAAGAGCAGCGGAGAGCCTTTCCCTGGCCCTGGATCTGAAGGGACTAGAGAAAAGGCTCATGGACAACTTCGAGAACGAGCTGTGGTCAGAACTTTCGGCCCCCTGCCTTAACTGTGGCATCTGCACCTATGTCTGCCCCACCTGTTATTGTTTTAACATCACTGATGAACAGAGAGGACTGTCGGGGCAGAGGATAAGGACATGGGACTCCTGCATGTATCCCCTCTTCACCCTGGAGGCCAGCGGACATAATCCCAGATCTCTGAAATTGCAGAGATTTCGCCAGAGATTTAACCACAAGTTCAGCTACTTCCCCTCTCTTTATGGAGAGTTTTTGTGTGTGGGCTGCGGCCGCTGCATCCTTTCCTGTCCGACAGGGATCGATATCCGAGAAGTTCTAAAGGAGCACCTGGAAAGATGATGAGCGTATTTCCTCTCTCTGGAGGTCATGGCATATGGCGGGAAATGTAGTAGGGCAAGAAAATCCCTATCTTCCCCAAATCGCCACCATAAAGAGAATCGTGGTGGAGACAGGGAACATAAAGTCCTTCTACCTGGTGCTGAACGGTACCAGACACATGGAAAATTTTGCTTTTGAGCCGGGGCAGGTAGCTCAGCTCTCCCTCTTTGGAGTGGGAGAGGCCACCTTTGGCCTGGCTAACTCCCCTACCCGCAGGGAGACTCTCCAGTTCAGCGTCATGAAGGCAGGAGAGGTAACCTCAGCTCTCCATGAGCTGGCTATAGGTGACTATATAGGATTGCGCGGGCCTCTGGGGAACTGGTTTCCTTACCCGGACATGAAGGGTAAGAACGTAGTCATAATAGGCGGAGGTATTGGCATAGCCCCTCTGAGATCCTTGATCCAGTATATACTGGATACCAGAGATGACTACGATGAGATAACCATCATCTATGGGGCCCGATCGCCTCAGGATCTCTGTTACGAGGAAGATAGAGAGGAGTGGGAAAAGAGAGATGATGTAAATCTCATCCTGACTGTGGACAAAGAGTTTCCAGAATGGGATAAGAGAGTGGGTTTTGTTCCCACGGTCCTGAAGGAAGTGGCACCATCCCCCAAGAATGCGGTGGCAGTAACCTGTGGACCACCTATTATGATCAAGCTGGTGCTTCAGGAACTACAGACTCTGGGCTTTGAGGATGATCAGATCATAACTACTCTGGAAAAAAGGATGAAGTGCGGGATCGGGAAGTGTGGGCGATGCAACATCGGCCCCAAATACGTCTGTGTGGATGGTCCCGTCTTCAGCCTGGCCCAACTGAAGCAATTACCTAATGAGTTGTAAGGCAGCGAGGCGTAAGGCAGTAAAGTACATAAACCCAACATGTCCCTCTTATTGCCATTACTCTGGCAAACGGTAAGAAGGCTAAGATGCCTACCCGGATATTATTCTGGCCCATGAGACCCCTTTAAAACCACCCGCTGTTAAGGTAACAGTGGTAGAAAGGATTTTGTCTCTTCTTCCAGGTTCCAAGCCAATCCCTTCACCCAAACTTACAAATGAGTTAACTATCGGGTCAGAGTAACTTTCCTTAAGCCCCTGGGGTGGGCGGGGTCATAGCCCTTTATGCGGGCCACATAATAAGCAAGAAGTTGCCCGACCATAACATAGGGCAGGGGCGAAAAGACCTCTGGTACACTCACCGGAACTTTTAGGGGAAGGTGAGCCAGCTCCAACACCTCTTTATGGTCAGAAATAATCATCAATTCTGCTCCCTGAGATCCCAGCTTTTTGGCCAGTCGCGTCATATCGGCAAGGGTGCCCCCCGGGGGAGCAATCATAATCACCGGTAGATCCCTCTCCACCATGGCAATAGGACCATGCCAGAAATCAGCAGCAGAATAAGGCTCAGCCACGATGTGGCTGGTCTCCTTGAGCTTGAGGGCTATTTCCAGGGCCGTAGCATAATTGTATCCTCGCCCAATGACCACAAACCTTCCTGCATAGCGATACCTCTGGCTATACTCCCGTATCACCTCATCCAGAGAAAGGATCTTCTCCAGATGAGAAGAGAGACTTTTAAGCTCCTTCAGCATCGACTCGTCCCCATTGAGCTCGGCGGAGAGCAGGGCTAACAAGGCTAATTGGGTAGTGTAAGTCTTAGTGGCAGCAACACTTTTCTCTTCACCAGCCCGGCAGAGAAGAGTGTACTCGGCGGCTTGGGCCAGGGGCGAATCCCCTTCATTGGTAATAGCCACAGTAAGAGCTCCTTGACGACGAGCGTGCCGAACAACCGCTACAATGTCAGGAGACTGGCCTGACTGGGAGATTCCCATAACCAAAGCTTGTGCTAGCCTGGGGGGTGACTTATAAAGAGTAAAGAGGGAAGGGGCGGCCAGAGCCACCGGCAGATGATTGATGGCTCCAAAAAGGTATTTGGCATAAGTGGCAGCATTATCGGAGGTGCCACGAGCGGCAATGAAGATAAATTCTATTCCGCGGGCCCGTATCCTTCCCGCCACTTCCCTGACCCTGCCAACCTCGGTCTGAAGCAGGTGCCGGATTACCTGGGGCTGTTCCATAATTTCCTGAAGCAAAGGAGACATCTTTTCGACCATTTTCTCTCCACTGGACAAGTAAACCCTTTTGGTACTATCCCCTGATATGAGGCTAAGGCTGTTGATTTCAGAAGGGAGTATATAAGTTGGGAGTATGGAAGTCAAATTGTGCCAAAATGGTGGTCTGCTGGTAAGCCACGTCCTTTACGTCTCAGTATCAGGGTGTTAAATCTTTTTAATTCGCTAACACAATATCGCTTTAGTGGATGAAATAAGGTGGCACACAATAAGAAGGTGAGAGCATGCCTGACTGGAGGTGGTAATAAGGGGGTGAGGCCTGATCAGATAGTGTCAATCCAAATTTAGCAATTAGACAAATTGTCACCACACAGACCAGTGAGATCTTAAAGATGTCTCCCCGGCCAGCTTTAAAACCCATCTCGTTGAGCATCTTAAACTACTGCGCAACTCGCTGTGAGGGCGCGGAAAGCTACACACAACTTCCGCGCCCTCGCATCCCTACTTTCAACACGCATAGGCTTCGGCCTTGACTTCTTCCAGACGAAGGAAAGGCGCGTAGGAGAAGTAAGGTTCAGCCAGGCGCTGGGCCAGATCGCCCAGGTCGGCCCGACGCTTGATCAGCCCGGTGAACACACCCGCTCCCTCAACCTCGCCCACCAACAAGGACCCTACCAACACGTTGTCCCGCAGCACCAGCTTGCGGTAGGTATCGCCCCGCCGGCTGACGTAGACCCGATAGCCCTTCTCTGGCGGCGGCTCCAGCACTCCCACAGAGATGACCGGAATACCGGCCAGTTCTATAGCGTTGAGTAGCCCAAAGGCACCTTCATATTCTGCGGTCCCACCAGCCATATTCTCCCCGGCGATGCGGCCCATCTCGGTGGCGTTGGTCCAGATGCCACTGACGATGCTCTCTCCGGTAACAATGTCCACCGTCTCCACCACATCGCCGGCAGCATAGATGTCGGGTATGCTGGTCCGAAGGCACTTGTCTACCAACACCCCCTGGCCCACGCCGATACCGGCATCTCGGGCCAGCTCCACGTTGGGCCGCACTCCCACGGTTAGCACCACGAGATCCGCCCCTAGCTGCCGACCGTCTGGAAGCAGCACGGCTTCAACCGCTCCATCCTGCCGAACAATCTCCTGCGCGGTCTGGCCTAAGACCAGTTCGATCCCCTGGGCCCGCACAGCGCGGTTGAACATCTCCCCGGCCACCTGGTCAAATTGCCGGCGCGCCACCCCCCGCCTCGCCACCACCGTTACTTCCAGTCCCAGATGGAGCAGAGCAAAGGCACACTTCATGCCGATGCGTCCCCCGCCAATGATAACTGCCCGCCGGGCCTCAGCCGCGGCCTGGCGGATAGCCAGCGCATCGTCCCACTGGCGTAGCACAAAGACGCCAGGACCCTCCACTCCAACGATGGGTAGCCGGACCGCAGAGCTGCCCGTGGCCAGGAGAAGCTGGTCGTAGGACACCTGCTGACCATCGTCAAGCAACACAGTCTTGCCACTTGTGTCGATCCTGGTAGCGCGATGGCCCAGGTGCACAACCACACCCTGGGGCAGGAGCAGCTCATCGCGCAAGAGATCTGTCTCTGGCCGTTCCTGGTCAATAAGAAAGGGAATAAGGGGCCGGTAGTAAGCCGGGTGAGCTTCATCACCAATGAGCGTAACCTCGCCCCCCGGGTCTCGGGCCCGGATGGCCCGGGCCGCGGCATTACCCGCGGCGCTGTTTCCGATGATCACGTAACGCATGGCTATCACCCTCCTGCCGCGGCGGCCCGAGCAATGACCCTTGCCGCAGCCCGCCGCACGCCGCCAGCGAACTCCTCGGCCTCGGCGTAGACCAGAGCCCTGGTCGGGCAGGCCTCAACACAGGCTGGCACCTCCAGGTCAGGGCACAGGTCGCACTTGACAGCGATTCGCCGCTCCTTTTGCCAGCCCACCACCCCGTAGGGACAGACCATTATGCAGCTCCAGCAACCCACGCAGCGCTGATCCCGTCCCAACACCACCCCGCGCTCGTCCCGATAAATAGCCCCGCTGATGCAGGCTTCCAGGCACGGCGCCGGATCGCAGTGGCGGCATAGCAGTGGCACCTTCTCTTCATTGCCCAGCTCCACGTACAACCGATAGCGGGGTCGTGCTGTCTCGGCAATAGCGGCGAACAAGCTTTTGGAAGTAGAATGTTCCACCGCACAGGCGAGCTGGCAGGAGTGGCAACCTGTACATCTATCCAGGCGTACGAAGATCTCTTTCATATCGCCAACCCCCTTCTCCTCTCCTTTATCGCCTCAACCAGCTTCTCTGCTGCCGTTACCGGGTCCGTCTCGACGATGAAGTAGCCGCCGAAGAGTGATTTCACATCCTCAGTGAGCACTTTGGCCACGGTGGGGCCACCCAACACCGGCGGTACCACGCCCACGTGGGTGGGGAGGCCCGCGGCCACGGCCCAGGTGCCGATAGCAATAGCTTTCTCCGTCGTCGCCTCGGGCGCGCTGGCCACGACCGGGAGCCTGTCCAGATCAACACCCAGTTTGTTGGCCACAGCCACCGCCACATCGGCAGCGCGGGCGTTATCCACGCACGAGCCCATGTGCAGCACCAGAGGCAACGGCCCACCCAGCCCTGCTGCTTGACCCACGGCCGTCAGCACCGCCCTCAGGCCATTTCCGGCGTACTCGCTGGTCGCGTCACCAGTAAGAAGCCCATGGCGAGCGAAGGCCCCCGCCCCACAACCAGTGGCCAGGAGCAGCACGTCCTTGCTGGCCAGCTCCTTAGCCATGGTGATGAAGCCACTGTCCTGGGGCACCCGTACATTGTTACACCCGGCGAACAGGCACACCCCCTGGACGTTACCGTTGACGATGTTGTCAATCAAGGGTTTCAAGGGATCCTCAGCGTTCACCTGACTCAAAGCTCCCACGATGGTCTCAGTGGAAAAGCCGGCTACGGCCGTGCTCTGATGAGGCGGAATGTTAACCTTCTTGGGGTCGCGCTGCTTGAAGGCCTCAATGCCCTGGCGGATGATCTTTAGCGCCGTTTCGCGCGCCTTCTCCTCACTAAACTCAATGTGGGTGGCGCCAGAGATCTTGGTAATGGGCATGGTGGTGATCAGGCGGGTGTGGTAGCACTCGGCGGCCGTGGCCAGCCCGGGCATAATACACTGATAGTCCACTACCATGGCATCCAGCGCTCCGGTCAGCACAGCCAGCTCCTGCGACACCGAGTGCGTAGCTGAGGGGATGCCGTGCCGCATGAGCACCTCGTTGCCGGTACAGCAGATGCCCACGAGATTCACTCCTCCCGGCGCTCCCACGGCCCTGGCTTCCTCGTCCAGTTCATGGGCCACCTGGGCAATGACATCGGACAGCACAGGGTTGTGGCCGTGCACAGCAATGTTGACCGCATCGGGCTTGAGCACACCCAGGTTGGCCTGGGTGACCACCGGTTTGGGAGTGCCGAAGAGAATGTCGGCCAGGTCGGTGGCCATGTGGCAGCCAGCGAAGTCGGCCAGGGCGCACTTGATCCCGCCCAGGAGCAGGTTAACCGGATCGGCGTCACACCCATAGGAGGTACGGTGCATGACCTCGGAGATAGCGGAATCAATGCCCGTGGGCACAACCTCATGTTTGAGAAAAGTCTCCACCCGGCCCTGGGTGACATTGGTTACAGCCCAGGCCACCGGTGTCTGCTTTTCCGAAAAGTCAGCCAGAGCTGCTTGGGCCACCTCTTTGGCTAGCTCGTCTGCAGCCTTGCCGTCGGCCGGAATCCTCAAGCGGGCAGCTACCGCTCTCAGCTTAGCTTCGTCCTTTATAGGATAGTCAGCAGCCCGACCTTCGGCCGACCTCAAAAGAGTGTGGGCCAAATGTTTGGCATGAGCGGAGTGGGCGGCTGTGCCCGCGGCAATGGCCCGACCCAGGTTGCGCGCCACGATGGTATCGGCCGTAGCCCCGCAGGCTCCCAATTGGGCCCCCTCGCCAAAGGGGTCAATGCGGCAGGGACCCTGCATGCAATTGCGGCAGCAGGTGCCCAGTTCGCCAAAGCCGCACTGGGGCACCTGGGCAGCGAAACGGTCCCAAATAGTGGGATAGCCCTCTCGCTCGGCAATTTGCAGGATCACCTTTGAAGCGAGATCGATCGTTCGTTCCATGGTTCTCTCCCCCTTCGTTGGTTGAAGAATACCAATGCTGGTGTTCAAGCAGTAGGCATCACCTCCTTACAGGAACGAAAGTGCCTTACGGCGAGCTCATTGGAGGAAAAGGGGGACTCTTTCCCTCTACAAAGATAATCATAGCAGAAATCTAATTGGAGTGTGAGAGCGATGAAACAAGACATGGTCACGGATCAACTCTGGAGAAGCTAACCTGATCTTGAGAGATAATGAGCGAAATATACCCTC
>CAYYBB010000025.1:0-16453 GCA_964469465.1 uncultured Actinomycetota bacterium | reverse complement strand
CTGCGGCTCCTTGGATACCTACCCGCTGCAGTGGGCTTGGGGAGTTCGTAGGCTGGGCTGTGCTCGCTGTCTCTAACTTTTGCTCATACAGGGGGCTTCCTTTTCTCACCCTCCATTGTCGCTATGGGTTGAGAGACATCCGGCTGGGCCTGTCTTTAAAAAATTTTCTAATATGTTTATAAATATACGCTAAGAATACTTGACAATATTGTACTCACCATTTATAATACACTCAGAAAAAATCCCAGAGTTAAATCTAAAAGAGGAGTGATTTATTATGGCAAGAGCCATCGGTATCGATCTAGGCACCACCAACTCCTGTGTAGGAGTAATGGAGGCTGGTGAGCCGGTCGTAATTCCCAATGCGGAAGGAGGCAGGGTTACCCCATCGGTAGTTGCTCTTTCCAAATCCGGGGAGCTTTTGGTGGGCCAGGTTGCCAAACGTCAGGCTATTACCAACCCGGAGAATACCGTCATGTCCATCAAACGCAAGATGGGGACAACGGAAAAAGTAAAGCTGGGTGAAAAGAATCATACCCCGCCTGAAATCTCGGCCATGATTTTGCAGAAACTGAAGAGGGACGCCGAGGCTTACCTGGGCGAGAAGATAGTCCAGGCTGTCGTCACTGTGCCAGCCTACTTCGATGACTCTCAGAGGCAGGCTACCAAAGATGCAGGGCGCATTGCTGGCCTGGAAGTTCTGAGGATTATCAACGAGCCCACAGCGGCCGCTCTGGCCTATGGGCTGGACAAGGAGCACGACCAGACTATTTTGGTCTACGATCTAGGAGGCGGGACCTTTGACGTCTCTATTCTGGAGCTAGGCGAGGGGGTCTTCGAGGTAAAGTCTACCAGCGGGAACACCCATCTGGGTGGCGACGATTTTGATCAAAGAGTCATGGACTGGATGGTCTCGGAATTTAAGAAAGATAGCGGTATTGATCTGTCCAAGGACAGGATGGCTATGCAGAGACTCAAGGAGGCGGCGGAGAAGGCCAAGATAGAGCTATCCACTACTATGCAGACCAATATCAATCTTCCCTTCATCACGGCGGATGAGTCCGGTCCCAAACATCTGGACATGACTCTGACCAGGGCCAAGCTGGAGCAGCTCTGTGCTGATCTGATCGAGGCCACCCGAGGTCCTATGAAGAGGGCCCTGGAGGACTCTAACAAGACGGCCGAGAATATCGATCATGTCATTCTGGTGGGCGGTATGACTCGCATGCCAGCTATTCAAGAGCTGGTCCGCAAGATGACTGGGAAAGAACCGCACAAGGGAGTCAATCCTGATGAGGTAGTGGCGGTGGGAGCGGCCATCCAAGCTGGTGTCCTCAAGGGTGAGGTCAAGGACGTCCTTCTTCTGGACGTTACGCCTCTGTCTTTAGGTATTGAGACTAAGGGTGGAATATTTACCAAACTTATCGAGAGAAATACCACCATACCTACCAAGAGAAGCGAGATCTTCACCACTGCCGAGGACAGCCAGACCAGTGTGGAGATTCACGTTCTTCAGGGCGAGAGAGAGCTGGCAGTCTATAATAAGACTTTGGGCCGTTTCCAGTTGGTGGGCATCCCTCCGGCTCCCCGAGGGATACCACAGATAGAGGTGGCCTTCGACATCGATGCTGATGGCATCGTTCACGTCTCGGCCAAAGATATGGCTACCGGAAACGAGCAGAAGATCACCATCACTGCTTCCAGTGGAATCTCTGAAGAGGAGATTGAGAAAATGATCAAGGAAGCCCAGGCCCATGCTGAGGAGGACAAGGCAAGAAAGCAGCTGGTGGAGGCCAAAAATCATGCTGATAACCTGATCTACTCCACCGAAAAGTCGCTGCGGGATATTGGTGACAAGATAGATCCAGGCGATAGGAAGAGGATAGAGGATGCCATTGCTGAGTTGAAGAAGGCCATGGATACTGACGACATGGATAGGATCAAGAGGGTCACCGACGCGCTATTGGATGCCTCCCACAAGCTGGCAGAGGCAGTCTATGCTAAAACCTCAGCTCAACAGCAGAGCACCGCAGGAGGGCAACAAGCTTCCTCTCAAGGTTCTCGAACCGATGAGGAGGAAGTTGTGGATACCGACTTTGAGGTGGTTGACGAAGAAGAGAACAAGTAAGAGCTGAAGGATCAGAAAGGGGGAGTCTTCTCCTCCCTAGACAAAAACACTGGTGGGAAGGGGGAATGCTGATTCCCCCTTTCTAAGATTAGATTATAAGAAGAGGAGGTGCTCTCATGCCGAAGAGGCACAGAGAGGAGCCAGAAACTGAGTTTCAGGACATACAAAAACAACGGTTCCAGGACACAAAGGAAAAACTGGTAGAAGAAACAATCGAAGACGAGAATTTGATGGTGGATGAAGAGGAGAAGGGTTCTCTGATCTCTGTCCAGGACTCCGAGTCTCAGGTAAAGAAGCTTGAAGAGAAAGTCAAACAGTTAGAGGCAGAGATAGCCGATTATGTAGATACTCTCAAGCGGGTGCAGGCCCAGTTCGAAAATTACAAGAAGAGGATCAAAAAGGAGTTCGATACCTTCACCCAGATATCCACTCACAAGCTGGTCAAAGAACTTCTGCCGGTCCTGGATAATCTGGAGAGGGCTCTATCTTCTGCGGAATTTACTGATGATGAAGGTAAGATCATTGAGGGAGTCAAGTTGATCTACCATCAGTTTAAGGAAGCGCTGGAGAGGGAGGGCCTGAAGACCATAGATCCCGCGGGAGACAGATTTGATCCCTACTTCCATGAGGCTATCATGCAGGTGGAAAGCGATGAGCACGAGGACAACACAGTGGTTGAGGTCTTCCAGAAGGGCTATCTTATTAATGATCACCTTCTCCGGCCAGCCATAGTTAAAGTCTCCAAAGAAGTAGAGTCAAGGGAGCAGCGAGCTGAAGGATAGCTTCTGCTGCCTGGTCAGACCCTCGGGGGAAAACCTGATCAGGGTTTTCTCTGAGGCAAAGGTTATTTCGGAGATCTCTCCAAGATTGGCGTCCCTGCAAAAAGGGCCGAATTTCAGTATTTGGCCCCATCCTGCGAAGCTAAATAGGACGGCAAATTGACCCAAAATCTGGTTTTTGCAGCTTCGCCAAAATTTCTATTTTTTACCAAATAGGTGATCCGGTTGAATGGAAAGGATTATTACAAAATCTTAGGGGTTGACAGAAATGCCAGTCAGGAGGAGATAAAAAAGGCCTATAGAAAACTAGCCCAGAAGTACCATCCTGATGTCAATCCTAATAACAAAAGTGCGGAGGAAAAGTTTAAGGAGGTCTCCGAAGCCTACTCTGTCCTGGGGGACGAAGAGAAGAGAAAGCAATATGATAACAGGCTGAGATATTTCGGAGAAGGGGCGCAGAGGGGCTATGGATATGAATACCGGCCCTTTGATTTCTCCACAAGTGGTTCTGATTTCTCCGGTCTGGGCTCCTTTCGTGACTTATTTGATTTCTTTACCGGTGGGAGGACGGCTACGGCCACGCGGACCATGGCACCCCAAAAGGGATCCGATATCACGGCGGAGGTACACCTTTCCTTCGAGGATGCCATAAAAGGCGCTAGCACAAGGATCAGTGTCAACAGAGAAGAGATCTGCAGAACCTGCACTGGAAGCGGAGCTCAACCGGGAACCCATCCCAGCACCTGTCCCTCCTGTGGAGGACGAGGAATTACTGCTGTTAACCAGGGATTCTTTGGTCTTAGTCAGGTGTGCAGCCGCTGCCGGGGTCAGGGGGTGATTGTGGAAAAGCCCTGTCCTTCCTGTCGGGGAACGGGCCGGGTAACTGAGCTCAAGAAACTGACGGTCAAGATTCCCCCCGGGGTCAAGGATGGAACCAAGATCAGGCTAAAGGGCAGAGGGGGTGCCGGAACCAGGGGTGGTCCAACTGGAGATCTCTACCTTGTTACCAGAGTTGCTCTTCATCCACTGTTCAAAGTAAGGGGTGACGATGTTGAAATTGAGTTGCCCATTACTTTTGCTGAAGCAGCCCTGGGGGCCAAAGTTACTGTTCCCACTATTGATGGTCTGGTTAATGTCAATATCAAAGCAGGGGCCCAATCTGGAGATGTTCTCCGATTAAGGGGCAAGGGTTACCCCAGACTGGGATCTACAGGCCGGGGGAATATGCTGATCCGACTGAAGGTGGTGGTGCCAGACAAGTTAAGCAGAGCAGAGCGGGATCTTATAGAGAAGCTGGCCAACCTGCACAGAAAAAATCCCAGGGAGGAGATGTTAAAAAAGGTCAGGATCTGACAAGAAGGTGAGTTTCTATGGAAGAGAGACGAAAGAGAAGAAAAGCAGTCTACGCCATCAGCATCGCTGCTGAGCTGGCTCACTGCCATCCCCAGACTCTCCGACTGTATGAGAGAAAGGGCCTTCTCCGCCCTCTCAGGACCTCTACCAACATACGTCTTTACTCGGAGGACGACATAGAAAAGCTCAGGCTTATTCACACCCTGACTCAAGAGGACGGAGTAAATCTGGCTGGAGTAAAGCGAATTTTGGAGATGAGAGAGGCTCTGGAGGAGATGAAAACCGCCCTGGCAGCTATGGAAAAAGAGATGGAAAGAATGAGCCGGGAGATGCAGGAGGAGATTGAGAAGGTTCATCGAAGCTACAAAAAGGAGATTGCCACACTCCCCTCAAGGGAGATTCTGAAGTATTTTCGGTAGGTTGGATGTCAGGTAATTGAGAAGGAGTGAATACAAATGCGTTTCGATAAATTTACCATAAAAGCTCAGGAGGCCATTGCTCAGGCTCAGAGTATTGCCGAAAGTCATAACCATCAGCAGATTGATGCAGAGCACCTTCTTCTGGCTCTACTGGAGCAGGAAGAAGGTGTCGTTGTCCCCATTCTTCAAAAATTGGGGGTAAACCCCTCTTTGGTAAGGGAGAGGACCGAGGAACTTCTCCAACAGAAGCCCAAGGTCTACGGGCCGGCAGGAGGAGCATACATAAGCAATGTCCTAAAGCAGATACTAGATCGGGCTTTTTCGGAGGCAGAAAGGCTAAAAGATGAATATGTAAGCACCGAGCACTTTCTCATCGCTATGAGTGAGGTAGATAGCCCGATATCAAATCTTCTGCGAAGCCTTGGAGTCAGCAAGGATGTTATATATCGGGTTCTGGTGGATATCCGCGGATCTCAACGGGTTACCGATCAGAATCCAGAAGAGAAATATCAGGCTCTGGAGCGTTTTGGTCGAGACCTCACGGAGCTGGCCCGCAAGGGCAAGCTGGATCCGGTTATTGGTCGGGATGATGAGATTCGTCGGGTTATCCAGGTTCTCTCCCGGCGGACCAAAAATAACCCCGTTCTTATCGGTGATCCAGGAGTGGGCAAGACCGCCATAGCCGAGGGTTTGGCCCAGCGCATCGTCAATGGCGATGTTCCGGAAGGTCTTAAAAACAAAAGGGTGGTGGCTCTGGATATTGGAGCTCTGGTAGCAGGCTCCAAATACAGGGGTGAGTTTGAGGATAGACTGAAGGCTGTCCTTCGCGAAATTGCCGACTCGCAGGGCCAGATAGTGCTTTTCATAGATGAGCTCCATACTATTGTGGGAGCCGGGGCTGCGGAGGGAGCAGTAGATGCTTCCAACATGCTCAAGCCCATGCTGGCCCGGGGAGAACTTCGTTGCATCGGTGCTACCACTTTAGATGAATACCGCAAGCATGTAGAGAAGGATGCTGCTCTGGAGCGACGCTTCCAGCCCATTTTAGTTCAAGAACCCTCAGTGGAGGATACCATCGCCATCCTCAGAGGTCTGAAGGAGAAATATGAGGTTCATCATGGGGTACGTATCCAGGATTCGGCCCTGGTAGCTGCCGCAATTCTCTCCGACCGCTATATTAGCGATCGCTTTCTCCCTGATAAAGCCATTGATCTCATCGATGAAGCGGCCTCCCGCCTGCGCATCGAGATTGACAGTCTGCCCACGGAGATCGATGAGGTGGAAAGACGAATTCAGCAACTGGAGATTGAACGTCAGGCCTTGAGGAAAGAGAAGGACGAAGCCTCCAAGGACAGGCTGGACAAGATCAAATCGGAGCTGGCCCAGCTTCAGGAAAAAAGTGCAGCCATGAAGGCCCAGTGGCAGACGGAAAAACAGGCCATCCAGAAGATCCGGGAGCTGAAAGAGCAACTGGAGACGGCCCGCCTGGAGGCGGAGAAAGCAGAGCGCGAGGGAGATCTTCAGAGAGCAGCGGAGCTTCGATACGGGACTCTTATCCAGCTTCAGCACCAATTGGATAAGGAAAACCAGCATCTGGCTGAAGTCCAGAAGGGACAGAAGATGCTCAAGGAAGAAGTGGATGAAGAGGACATTGCCGAAGTAGTTTCCAAATGGACCGGTATTCCTGTCTCTCGACTCATGGAAGGAGAGATCGAGAAGCTGGTCCACATGGAGGAGAGATTGCATAGAAGAGTAGTGGGTCAGGATCAGGCTATTTCTTCGGTCTCTAATGCCATCCGGAGGGCCAGAGCGGGACTACAGGATCCCAACCGGCCCATTGGATCCTTTATCTTTCTGGGGCCCACAGGTGTGGGTAAAACGGAGCTGGCCCGGGCTCTGGCCGAGTTCTTATTCGATGACGAGAGGGCCATGATCCGTCTGGATATGTCCGAGTACATGGAGAAACATACCGTGTCCCGTCTCATAGGAGCTCCTCCTGGCTATGTGGGTTTTGAAGAGGGGGGACAGTTGACCGAGGCAGTAAGGAGAAGGCCCTACTCGGTAATCCTGTTGGACGAGATCGAGAAAGCCCATCCTGATGTCTTCAACGTTCTGCTTCAGATCCTGGATGACGGCCGCCTTACCGATGGCCACGGACGTACAGTAGATTTCAAAAATACAGTGGTCATCATGACTTCCAATGTGGGCAGCCAGTGGATCCAGGACTTGGGGGAACACGACCAGGACGAGATGAGAAGGAGAGTTACCGAAGCTCTACGGGTCAACTTCAAGCCCGAATTCTTAAACCGCGTGGATGACATCATTATCTTCAACCGTCTGGGCGTTGAGGAAATAAAGAAGATAGTGGACATCCAGACCGACCTTCTGCAGAAACGGCTCAGGGATAGAAAGTTGGAGATAGTGCTTACCGATGCGGCCAAGGAGTTCCTGGCCCAAAAGGGGTTTGATCCCACCTATGGCGCCAGGCCTTTGAAGCGAGTCATCCAGCGGGATATCCAGGACGTTCTGGCTCTCAAGATTCTGAATGGAGAGTTCCAGGAGGGAGATCTGATCCAGATAGATTCTGCTCAGGATCAGCTCACTTTCAGCCAGGCTGGAGTGACCCGTTGAAGAGGAACACCTCCGAGAAGAGAGGGAACTCCGGATCGAAGTTGGCTATGGATTGGAGCCAGCCATTACCGATGCCCGGGCCGGCATGATTCTAGACACCATCATCGAGCCCAGGTTTAAAGAGGGAGAGTTTGGACTGGGAGTCTACGAGGGTGTCTCCGCTCTGGCCAGACTCATTGCGGATTACTACGAGGTGGAGCGTCCGCAGATGGCCGCTCCAGAGCCCTCCGAGGAGGCCGGTGGAACTCCGGGAACAGGCTGGGTGTTCTTTGGAGCTCTCTTTCCCTTTCTCTGTTTCGGTCTCCTTTTCCTTCTTATATTTAGCATCATAATTACCACCATGGTCTTCAGCCGGCTTTGCCCCCGCTGCAGAACCTTTAATCTGCACACTACCGAGAGAGTTCTGATTCCAGCCACCGCCGCTTCCCATGGAAAGGCCCTGGTGTTGAAGGACTGCTTTCACTGTGGCTACCATACCGAGCGTACCCGAACCATAGCCCGGATAGTATCCGAATCTAGAGGAGGTGGCTTCTTTGGGGGAGGCGGAGGCTTTAGCGGAGGTGGCGGAGGCGGATTTGGCGGAGGCTCCTCGGGCGGAGGTGGAGCAAGTGGAAGATGGTAGGATTCAGGGAACAACGGGCTCTGCTTTTCGGTCTCCTAAACGGCCTTGACCGAGCAAGTGGAAGATAGTAGGATTCAAGGAACAATACCCTGGGATGGCCAGTCTAAGCTTATGTAAAATGGATCAGCGAGAAGGAGGAGATAGATGGAAGGCAGAAAGGTGCATAGAAAAATAGTTCTGGCTGCGGTAGTGGTGATCTCCGTGCTGGTAATCTCGGTGGCTCTGGGGCTTGCCATCTTCGCCCCGGCCCGGGCGCCAATGGTAGAGAAAGTCGAGGAGTTTGTTGGAGTGCCCCAGGTAGCACCGGCTCCCCCGGAGGAGGAAGCTCTCCGAGAAGCGCCAGAAGCCGGCGAGGGAGTTCCGGCTGAGGTGGTGGCAGTGAGCGAGGCCAATCTTCCGGCTGGAGAGAAAAAAGTTATCCGGAATGCCCAGATCAGTCTGGAGGTGGAAGAAGGAAAATTCAGCGAGACCTTTGACCGGATAGTTTTGCTGGCCGAAAGCGTGGGTGGCTGGGTCAGCTCCTCCGACAGCCAGGCCTGGGAAGGAGAGCTGGCCAGCGGTACTGTAGTAATCAGGGTGCCGGCTAAAAACTTTACCTCGGTGCTTACTCAGATCAAAACCATGGGCAAGATCCTCAGCATAAATATCCAGGGATCAGATGTCACCCAGGAATATGTGGATCTGGAGAGCCGGCTGAGAAGCCTTAAGGCCCAGGAAAGAGTCCTGCTGGAATTGATGGGTAAGGCGGAGACCGTAGGGGATACCATCGCGGTGTATACCCAACTCTCCTATGTTCAGCAAGAGATAGAGATAATCAAGGGCAGGATGCAATACCTGGATGATCTGGTGGCCTTCTCCACCATACAGGTGTATCTCAAGGAGCCCGATGTGGAGGAGCGGGAGCCCATCGAATGGGGCTTTGGGGACGCCTTTTATTCAGCGCTGCAGATATTTGTGGAGGTTATTCAGGGGGTAATTATATTTCTGGGTGCCATCCTTCCGTTAGTTATTCTGGGATTTGTCATTTATCTACCCATCAGGTATTACCGAAGAAAGAGAAGGGAGAGAGGGTCGGCTCAACAGTAGCAGAAGGCATGGTGCAACTTAGGAATAAACGTGGTATGGGAGGAGATATATGCATGAACTTTCCATAACTCAGGACATGATAAATGTAGTTGTGGACCAGGCTGAAAAAAGTGGGGCCAAGAAAGTAAAAAGAGTCAGGCTTGCTCTGGGAGAGCTGAGCTCGGTTACCGAAGAATCAGTCAACTTCTACTTCGAGGCTTTAAGCAAAGGAACTATTGCTGAGGAAGCTGAGCTGGTATTCAGAACAGTTCCTGCTGTCTATCGTTGCCATCAGTGTCAGGAGCAATTTTCTGGTCAGGAGGACAGATTGACCTGTCCCCGGTGTGGAGGGAGTCAGGTCTCGCTGGTGGGAGGAAACGACATTCTGGTGGAGAGCATAGAGGCTGAGGCTTAGGAAATGACATTCCAGCGGAGTATAGGAGCCGAGGCCCAAACTCTTGCAAGTGGTCTTTCTCATAGACTTCAGCTCAGAGCCTGGGTTATGCGAATTCAGTCCAACAGTCACCTGGGCTTCTGTGGGTTCAGTAAACGTCAGATAAGCTTCTAGCAAATTCTGGGCAAAAGTTCCCCGCTGAGCATATCCAATATTCGGGTCGAGCCCACCTCTGTCTTCAGCAGAACCATTCCCGGGGGCGATGTCTGGACTTCTCCTATTACCTGGGCGTTTTGTCCCCAGGGATTGGTGAGCATAGCCTCCATGACCCTATCTGTCTCACTGGCTGGGACTATCGCCACTAGTTTTCCCTCATTGGCCAGGTAGAGAGGGTCGAGCCCCAGCATCTCACAGGCTCCTTGGACCTCTTCCCGGATAGGGATGCGAGCTTCCTCAATCACCATCCCCACCTGAGACTGAATGGCCAGCTCATTAAGGGTAGTGGCCAGTCCCCCTCGGGTGGGGTCTCTGAGACAGTGGAGGTGAGGGCATACTTGAAGGATCTCATTTACCAGTTGGTTCAGGGGGGCACAGTCGCTTTCTAAAGTGGTTCTGAAAGTCAGTCCCTCTCGACAGCTCAGGATGGCAATCCCGTGATCTCCTATGGTGCCACTCAGGATGATCTTGTCTCCTGGTCTGGCATTAGCACCAGATACATTGATGCCTTCCGGAATCATTCCTATTCCCGCTGTGTTGATAAAGATACGGTCGGCACTTCCCTTCTCCACCACTTTGGTATCACCGGCTACTATCTGCACGCCGGCCTCATTCGCTGTGGTAGCCATGGAGGTGGTAATGGTCTCCAGGTCGGGAAGAGGAAAACCCTCTTCAAGGATCAAGCCCACGGTCAAGTAGAGAGGTGTTGCTCCTCTCATGGAGAGATCGTTGATGGTGCCGCAGATAGCCAGCTTGCCGATATCGCCGCCAGGAAAGAATGGTGGGTTAACCACATAGCAATCAGTACTGATGGCTAAATGTCCAGAGGAGATCTCTATCCGGGCAGCATCATCCAGTTGGGCCAGGACGGGATTGTTAAAACTGGCCAGGAAAAGGCTTTTAATCAACTCGTAGCCCAGTTTCCCCCCACTCCCATGGGCGAGCAGTATGCGATCTGTTTCCATAGTTTAACTATTCTCCACAGTTAAACACTCTTCGGTAAGGGAATGTGATCTGTTAGTCGGACGCCGTGCCCACGAACCATAAAAATATTAGCTATTTTCTAACTAATTGCCCATTCGGGGGGGCGCACCCTCGAGCGATGAAAATGGGAATCTATTTTCTAAGTAAAGAAGGATCGGTCCATTGGTATCCTGGATCAACCTCAAGGAATTTCAGGCCTGATTCTTATCCTGTACTTTGTACCTTTCATATCTATAATAGGCAGCACAGGTTCCTTCGCTGGAGACCATACAGGGCCCCACCGGACTTTCGGGCGTGCATTTTCCCCCAAAGAGGGCACAATCAAAGGGGTTTTTAATTCCTCTCAAAACATCTCCGCAGAGGCAGCCTGGGGCCTTTCGAGGCGCAGGAACGTCCAGATCCAGGAACTCTTCCGCATCCCAGGATCTGTACTCCTTTCGTATTTTAAGGCCACTTCCTGGTATGACGCCTAACCCTCTCCATTCCGCATCTCCCACCTCAAATATTTGATCCAGGGTGCGGAGGGCTACTGGGTTCCCTTCCTCTCGCACTCCCCGGCGATATTGAATGTGGACAACAGGTTGACTCATTTCTATAGCCTGCACCAGCATCAGGATAGACTGGAGTATGTCCAGGGGCTCGAAGCCGCTTATCACACAGGGCAGGTGGTATTGCTCAGGAATGAACTGGTAGGGTTGGCTGCCAATGATCACACTCACGTGACCGGGGCAAATAAAACCATTTAGGTTGAGCTCTGGGGAGTTCAGGAGAGCTTTCATGGCTGGCGGGATGAGCTTATGAACGCTCAGCACCAGGTAGTTGGTAATCCCCCGTTTTTTGGCTTCCAGGATGGAGGCAGCTACAGTAGGTGAGGTAGTCTCAAAGCCAACTCCATAGAAAACCACCTTCCGTTGCGGATTGGCTTCGGCTATTCTTAGAGCATCCATCGTGGAGTAGACCACCCGCACATCCCGGCCCTCCGCCCTCTCGTTGGACAGGCTGGAATAGGAACCAGGAACCCGCATCATGTCTCCGAAAGTAGTCAGAATGACTCCTGGCTGCCGAGCTACAGTTATAGCTTTGTCCAGATCACGGTTGGAAGTCACACAGACAGGACATCCGGGTCCAGAGAGAAGGGATATGGAGGAGGGAATCATCTGGCGGAGTCCGTTTTTGGATACGGCCACCGTGTGGGTGCCACAGACCTCCATCAGACTGACTGCTCTCTGCGAAGTACGATACATGGCTTTGATCAAGTGGGCCGCCAGTTGAGGATCTCGAAATTCACTAACCAGTTTCACCTATGTCTCCTATCTCCTCCAGAAGCCTCAGGGTCTCCTGGGCTTCCTCCTCATTCACTACCTGGATGGCAAATCCGGCATGGAGAAGGACATATTCTCCCACTCTCACGGGGGGACATAGGGCCAGGCTGGCTCTGCGGATAATCACACCTATCTCCACCTCCGCCTGGTCTCCATCTATTTCCATGACTCTGGCAGGTATGGCCAGGCACATAATGTCACTCCTTTCGACAAAGGAAGCAATAATTTTGGCAGAGTATATGGCCGACAGGATATGCCTCTCTTATATAATCTCTCGTTTGCATTGTTATCTTGCGATACCCAGTTTAGCATTGGCTATCACTGCCTGTCCCAAAGAAATACCCCCATCGTTGGTGGGGACAAGTTTGTGAGTGAAGACCTGAAAACCTTCTCTTTCCAACTTCCTTTTCAATTTGCTCACCAGGAGGACGTTTTGAAAGACTCCCCCACTCAGGACTACCCGATCCAATTTCGAGTCTTTTCGCAAGCGCCGGCAAGTTTCGGTGATGAACTCCGCTACCGTGTTGTGGAAAGCGCCGGCGATGAGATCCCTATTTCTGCCCTTTCTCACATCGTCCATTATAGCAGAGATGGTGATCGTGGGATCTACCACCATGCCGTTCTCATCCTCTTTGATTTCAAAGGGATAGCTCTCTTCCGTCTTTTCATCAGCTACCATCTCCAGCTCGCAGGCAGCCTGCCCTTCATATTCAGAGACCAGCCTTACTCCCAGCAGAGCGGAGACTACATCAAAAAGCCGCCCACAACTGGAAGTAAGGGGAGAATTCAGATCTTTTTCTATCTGGAGTCCGATCAAACGGGCTTCCTCCGGATCGGTCTTTCCGAAAAACTCCTGCCTCAGTGCCTCGAAACGGTCTGGAAATAACCAGTATAGGTAACCCAGGGCCATTCGGTAGGGCCGCTGGATGGCCAGAGTGCCGCCCGGCATAGGAATATTAAGCAGATGCCCCTGTCGTTCAAAATCTTTCCAATCAGCCAGAAGGAACTCGCATCCCCAGATTGTTCCGTCAACTCCGTATCCGGTCCCATCACAGGCTACGCCGATCACTCTGTCTTTCAGGCCGTTCTCCGTCATGCAGCTTACTACATGGGCATGGTGATGCTGAATGCCTATCTTCTGGACTCCTTCCAGATTCAGAGCATATTTGGTGGACAGGTAGTCGGGATGGAGGTCATAAGCAACCAGGCTCGGTTTTATCCGAAAAAGTTTCTGATACAGCTTAAGGGTGCTTTCAAAATGTTGGAAGGTCTCCCAGTTCTCCAGATCCCCGATGTGCTGGCTGAGGAAAGCATAGTTTTCTTTGGTCAGGCAGAAGGTGTTTTTCAGCTCCGCTCCGCAGGCTAGAGTCTCGGTGGAAGAGAAGGGTAATGGGAGGGGATAGGGAGCATAGCCTCTGGATCTTCTCACCAAAACTTCCTGGCCATCTATCACTCGGACTACCGAGTCATCATAGCGAGCATAAATGTCCCGGTCATGGAGGAGGAAGTAATCAGCAATTCCCTCCAGTCTTTTTAGGGCTTCCAAATTATCCGTAGCTATGGGCTCCTCACTTATGTTGCCGCTGGTCATGATGAGGATCATTTTCGATTCCTCCAGGAGCAGGTAGTGAAGAGGAGTATAGGGAAGCATGGCTCCCTGATATCTCTGTCCTGGAGCTACCTGACTACTAATAATCCCGCTTTGTCTATCTTTTAAAAGGACGATGGGTCTTCGGGGGGAGGAAAGAGCCTCAGCCTCGGCAGAGCTCACCCTACAGTGCTTTTTAATGGTCTCCAGATCGGGGAACATAAGAGCGAGGGGCTTGGCATAGCGATGCTTGCGAGTCCTGAGAGCCGTAACGGCCTGGTCATTGGTGGCATCACAGGCCAGGTGAAAACCTCCCAGGCCTTTAATGGCCAGGATATGTCCTTTTTTCAGAAGATGAATAGCTGTCTTTATGGGATCGGCCATGAACGTGTATCCGTCAGGGGCCTGAAGGGCAAGGGTTGGGCCACAGCGGGGACAGGCATTGGGCTGGGCATGAAACCGCCGGTTTGTGGGATCGTCGTACTCGGCCTGGCACTGAGGACACATGGTAAAGTTTTTCATGGTTGTGGAGGCCCGGTCATAGGGGATCTCTTCAATTATAGTGAAACGAGGCCCACAGTTGGTGCAGTTGATAAAAGGATAGCGGTAGCGTCTGTCGGCTGGATCAAAGAGTTCTTTCAGACATTCAGCGCAGGTGGCTATATCTGGAGAGATGAGGACGAACTGGCCCTCCTTCTTTATGCTCTCTCGAATAGTGAAATCACTGAAGCCCGCAGGAGGATATGATTCCCAGTCTACGGACTCCACTACCGCCTGAGGAGGAGCTTCCCGAGAGAGAGCCTGGACAAAGGCAGTCAGCGCTTTTTTCTCTCCTTCAGCCTCGATGAGAACCCCTTGGGAGGTATTGGACACCCACCCTGCCAGCTCGTGCCTTTTGGCCAGTTGGTAGACGAAGGGACGAAAACCAACACCCTGGACTATTCCTTTGATTCTTATTCGATATCGTTCCATCGTAAAATAGATTTCCCATTTTTATGGTTCGAGGGGGGGCTCGATCCAAGGATTATTTTCTGGGCAATTCTGTAGTGATTTTAGCAAAATTATTTACCCGTAGTCTAGCAAAAGTAGCTGGTTTGTGATATATTTCTCACAGCGGTTGTGAAAAATTTCTTTTTATCATTGTAAACAGGAGGTAGATCAACTGAGGTAAAAGAAGTTATTGACTGGATGGAATTAGTCCAGTGAGCTAATATGGGAGTACAATAATTACAATCAAGAAGATGTAG
Organism: uncultured Actinomycetota bacterium; assembly: GCA_964469465.1. Lineage (GTDB taxonomy): Bacteria > Actinomycetota > Humimicrobiia > Hakubellales > Hakubellaceae > Hakubella. Next base: position 1,705 of record CAYYBB010000025.1, on the reverse strand, counting down.
GGAGGAAAAGTAAATGGAGAAGCATCCAAAAATCCTTATTGTCGAGGATGACCCGGACATGGTGGAGTCCATGAGGTTAGTCCTGGAAAGCAAGTCCTATCAGGTAGTATCCTCAGAAAGCACCGACGATGGTCTGGCCAAAGTCAGGTCAGAGAAGCCGGATCTCATTATCCTGGACGTAATGATGCCCGAGGGAACCGAAGGGTTTCATTTCGCCTGGAGATTGCGGAACGATATGGAAGAGGAGTACCGGGATATTCCCATTCTTATTGTCACCGCCATTCACGAGAAGACGGAGATGAGACTCTATCCGGAAATGAGCGATGCTACCTATGGGCCAGGAGAGTTTCTGCCAGTCCAGGGCTTCATCGACAAGCCAGTTCAGCCGGCTGACCTGTTGGAAAAGGTGGGTAATCTCTTAAAGAAGTAGATCATGATGATACCGCAAAGGCGGAGAAAATTTCCTAACTATCATTATGTGGCCATGACCTACGAACGATGAAAACATTGTGGTTAACCTTGAACCTATCGAGGCTACCGCGTGAGTAAAGGAGTATTTTTCAATCATGAGGCCTGGCAAATTAGGAGAGTAAATTAATGGCTAATACTAGCTACCATGGTGCAGATCTGGCTGAGAGGATCGGGTGGATGGTCCGCCTTAGGTGGGTGGGCGCAGCAGGGGTGATAGCCACTGTTGCTTTTGCCAGCAATGTGCTCCAGATCGGATTACCTGCACTTATCTTGTACCTGATAGCAGGCATCATTCTTCTCTACAATTTTGTTTTTTTTGTCTCTCTCAGGCCAGAGAGGGCCAGGAGGATTCTGCTAAGATTTCCACAAGCAACCATTTTGGTTAACTTACAGATTACTCTAGATCTGTTAGCTCTAGCCGTCCTTATCCACTTCTCAGGAGGTATTGAGAATCCCTTCATCTTCTACTTCATCTTTCACATGATCATTGCCAGCACACTCCTTTCGGTCAGAGCCAGCTACTTGCAGGCCACCTTGGCTGTGGCATTGCTGGGAGGTCTTGTCGCTTTAGAGTATTACGGCCTCATTCCCCATGTTCACCTGAGCGGTTTTATTCCCCAGGAACTTTACCGGGACTGGCGATTTATCCTGGCCTCTCTTTTTGTCTTTACCAGCACCATTTACATTTCTGTCTACATGGCTACTTCCATAGTGAGGCAACTAAGAGAAAAGGAGCGGCAGACCGCTTCCTTAACCAAAGAGTTGCGGGGCAAAACCGAGGAGTTGCAACTCGCCTACGACAAGCTGAATGAGGCGGATCGGATAAAGTCTCAGTACTTGCGCAAGGTCTCCCACGAGCTGAGGGCGCCCCTGGCTGCCGTTCAGAGTATCCTTAAGGTGGTTCTGGAGGGACTGACAGGTGAGGTTTCGGGAAAAACCAGAGAGATGGTGGAACGAGCAGAAAGCAGAACCTGGGAACTGCTTAAGCTCCTTAACGACCTCTTGATCCTGTCCCGCAGCCGGGAGGCGAAACTGGAAGGTGGGATGGAAAGGGTCTATGTATCAGAGGCCGTGAAGAGGGTAATGGGTCTTTTGCGGGCCCGATTCGAGAATAAGAATGTGATGATGGAGGTCCAAATCTCCTCTCACCTTCCTCCGGTTCTGGGGGATCGGGAAAGTATAGAGCAGTTTTTCACTAATCTGATTGGAAACGCAGTTAAATATACTCCCCGGG
>CAYYBB010000024.1:0-16915 GCA_964469465.1 uncultured Actinomycetota bacterium | reverse complement strand
GGAGTAGCCGATGCAAAAGATAAAGATAGGTTTTGTGCCTTCACATAGGGTTCCCTTCAGCCTAGATTGGGCAAAAGAGATGCGGGAAAGGTGCATCAGGTCTCTCTCTGAGGTAAAGGAAATTGAGCTTGTTGTTCCAGATTCTAATGTTACACCCGATGGTCTGGTTAGCAACGAAAAAGATGCCAAAAACACAATAGAGCTCTTCCAGAAATCTGAAATAGGAGGCCTTCTAATTGGCACCATGACCTTTGGAGAAGAACTCCCCACCATTAGCATCGCGGAGGCATTTAGCCAGTTTCCCATTATGCTCTTTGGCACCAAAGAGGGGTCTTTCACCCCAGATGGCAACAGGCTATCTGATTCCTTTTGCGGAGCGCTTTCTGCGTCCTCCGGTCTCTACCGACGCAAGATAAAATTTGGGTTTGCTGGGATAGTATTTCCAGAAGAAAACGATTTTAAGCAAAAGGCAAGGGATTTCGCTGCCGCTTGTCTTGCGGCCAACGGGTTTGTGGGAGCAAGGATAGGGCAAGTGGGGCCAAGGCCTGCTCCATTTGAGACCTGCGCCATAAATGAGGTGATGCTGATCGAAAAATTCAGGCAGAGGGTAGTTCCGCTGACTTTAGCGGATGCTTTCTCTAAAGCAAACCTGCTTGATGAAAACGATGGTGAGATCAAATCTATAGTGGCTGAAATAGGGGAAAGAACAGACTGCTCGAAAGTCCCCCCAGAAAGCATCCTGAAGGCTGCCAGGCTAGAGAAAGTTCTTTTAGATTTCATAGCCAAAGAGGATATTTCCTGTCTGGGCCTACAGTGCTGGACAGCCATGCAGGAGATCTTCGGCATTTCCTCCTGCTTGACCATGGGAAGGCTAACTGAAAAAGGTTATCCTGCCGCCTGTGAAGTTGACATCCATGGCGCACTTACCATGCTTGTCCAGTATCTTTGCTCCTTTAAGACCACCCCTCCCCATTTCATCGATTGGACCATCCAAAACCAGGAAAAGGAAAACCTCTTCCTTGCCTGGCACTGCGGAAATGCCCCGGCCTGCCTGGCAGCTCCAGGCTCCAGGCCCCAGGTAGACAAACACAGCATCTTACTAAGTGAGACATCCTACGGAACTCTGGAGTTTCAGCTAAAAAGCGGTGTTGTCACTTTAAGTAGATTGGTTGAATATGACGGGCAATTTAAAATGCTAATCACAGCAGGTAAAATCGTTGAGGATAAAAGAAAGCTCCGGGGATCCTGGTCCTGGGTGGAAGTGGATGACCTGGAAAAGCTCTACGAGACCCTTGTCTATGAAGGCTTCACCCACCATGCTAGCTTAATTCATGGCAACCTGGTCAAGCCACTTATAGAGTTCTGTAGATTTACGGGAATTAAAGCTGTAATTGTTTGATTTAATCAGGTAGGTAAAGATATGGATCTTCTTCTGGGCATTGACGTGGGCACCACCAACTGCAAGGCCATGGTCTATGATGTGCAGGGCAACAAGGTGGCCGGAGCATCGCGGCCTACGCCCACCCTCTCCCCCCGCGTAGGATGGGCTGTCTACGATCCCCAGCAGCTTTGGGAGGCTCTCTCCCAGGCCCTGCGGGATGTGGTTGCCCAGGTGGGAGATCCCCGGCAGATAAGAGCTTTGGCTGTAGCCAGCATGGGGGAGGCGGGAATCCCCCTCGACCATAAGGGAAGCCCCCTTTACCCGGCTATCGCCTGGTTCGATCCCCGCAGCGAGCCCCAGAGCCGGTGGTGGGCTGAGGCAGTGGGTGCCCTGCGGGTGTACCAAATCACCGGGCTTCCTCTCCATCCCATGTACAGTCTAAACAAGATCATGTGGCTCAGGGATAACGAGCCTGGGGTCTATAGCTCCATGGCCAGGTGGCTGTGCATGGAGGACTTCGTTATCTACAAGCTGAGTGGAAGCTATGCTACCAGTTACTCAATGGCCTCCCGCACCATGGCCTTCGACCTGCTACGGCGAGAGTGGTCCCGGGAGCTCCTGGGGCTGGCGGATGTCGATCCCCGGATTTTACCGCCGGCCTACCCCAGCGGGACCAAAGTCGGTGAGGTGATCCCTCAGGCAGCTCTGGAGACTGGCCTGGCTGCAGGGACCGCGGTGGTGACTGGTGGCCATGACCATGTCTGTGGAGCCCTGGCCCTGGGGATCTTTGAGGAGGGGCTGATGTTGGACTCCACCGGGACAGCCGAGGCCATCATCCTCTCCTGCGAGAAACCTCTATTGACCCAGAAGATGCTGGAGGCGGGGTTCTCTTACGAGTGCCACGTGGCTCCAGGCCGCTACGTTCTTTTAGGGATAATTATAGCTTCGGGAGCAGTTGTGGAATGGTTCAAAGAGCAGTTGGGCCAGGAGGAGGCCAGGCAGGCTGAGCTCTGGGGACAAAGTGTCTATGATCTTCTTCTAGAGCAGGCCGAGAGGTCTGAGCCCGGGGCCCGCGGCCTCTTTCTTCTGCCCCACCTGGCGGGAAGCTGCACTCCCAGCAACGACCCGCGCTCCAAGGGAGCTTTCCTGGGACTGACCAGAGCCCATACCAAAAGCGACCTGATCCGGGCCATCATTGAAGGCCTCTGTTATGAGCTGCGTCTGAATGTAGACACGCTTCAGGAGCTTACGGGAATCGAGGTAGACAAGTTACGGGCCATTGGCGGAGCCACCAAAAGCGAGTTCTGGCTCCAGACTAAGGCCGACGTCACCGGCAAGGCAGTGGAGTGCCTGGCCATCGAGGAGGCCACCTCCCTGGGAGCTGCCCTTTTAGCCGGTATGGGAGTGGGGCTCTATCAAGGTGAGAGAGAGGCGGTAGCTCGGATCCAGGCCGGCCGGAGGCTGTTCGTCCCAGACCAGAGAAGGCAAGCCATCTATGAGGGCTGCTACCAGATCTATTGCCAGATCTATCCCACCCTCAGGGAGCTCAACCAGAGGATCCACCTGCTTACAGGACAAGGTGCGTCCGAAAAGCGGGTTTCTAATCAAAAGGCAGATTCTCTATGAAAGGTCAGAAGCTCAGCCAACATACTTTGAGTCTGTTTGGACTCTGGAGATAATGGGTACACATGAAATCGCGAGAAAGAGTTTTGGCTGCCTTAAACCATAAGGAACCGGATAGGATCCCGATAGATTTGGGCAGCACGATAGTGTCTTCCATTACTAAGAAAGCTTACGAAAAATTACGTATGTATCTTGGCTTAGGCACAGATGATATCAGGGTCTTTGATCATGTTCAGGGGCTTCCGTATTTACATGAAGATATACTTGAAGAATTTAGTATTGACTTCAGGATGGTGCAGCTGGATTACGTGACTATAAAAGACCAGGAGTTTCAAGAGGAGGAGGGATATTATCACTTCGCCGATAGATGGGGTGCGAAACTCAAGAAACCGAAAGAGAAAGGGCTTTATTTCGACTGGCTTGAGTTTCCTATTTCAGATGAGGAATCCTTGATGCAGTATAAGTGGCCGGAGCCAGATTCTTGGGAGACCATTCATAAGTTGAAAGAAAAGGCGGAACATCTTTACAATGATACTAGCTATGCACTTGTCGGAAGCGCAATCTTTGGAGGCGGAATTTTTGAACAACCAGGAAGGATTATGGGCCTTGAGAACTTTTTTGTGAACCTGGCCTGGAATAAGTCGTTTGTGGAAAAGATTATGAGCCAAATTGAAGAAATCTATGAGGAGAATTGCCGAAGATATTTAAAGGAAATTGGAGAATATATCCAAGTGTTCGCATATTGGGATGATTTGGCAGCTCAGAACAATTTGCTAGTGTCGCCTCAGGATTATAGAAAGCTGGTAAAGCCAAAGCAAAGAAAGCTTTTCGAACTAATAAAGGGGATGACAAAGGCAAAGCTTTTCTACCATTCCTGTGGGACGGTAAGAGAGCTAATTCCGGATTTGATTGAAATAGGCGTTGATATTTTAAATCCTATACAAGTCTCATCTTACGGGATGGATACTCTTGAGTTAAAGAAAGAGTTTGGAGATAGCATTACATTTTGGGGAGGAGGATGCGATACGCAATATGTGCTTCCCTTTGGTAGTTCCAAGGATGTAAGAGGGGAAGTCAAAAGAAGGATAAGCGATCTTGGTCCAGGCGGGGATTTTGTGTTTTGTGCTGTGCACAACATACAGGCAGATGTTCCGCCGGAAAACGTGGTTACAATGTATGAAGCTGCTCTTGAGTTTGGCAGATATGCTTAACTGGAGGAGGTAGCATGAACTCAAGGGAACGGGTATTTACCGCGCTTGAGCATAAGAAGCCCGATAGAGTTCCAATTCATGCGAGCTTTGTCCCTCAACTGGAAAGGAAGCTGGAAGAGCGCTTCAACCTGAAGGGGCCAGAGCTATACATTGAGCTAGGAAATGACATGCTCATATCCTTTGTTGGCATAGCTAATGGTTTCTATTTGGAGGATACCGAGATCTATCAGGATGAGTGGGGAATCTTCTGGAGGTGGGTCGGTGGTTACACTGAGCCCTATATTCATCCTCTTGCAGACGATGATGCGATACTTTCCTATCAACCACCGGACCCGCTGCGAGACGATAGGTATCAGGAGGTGCGGGAGCTAATCTCAAAATATGGCAGGGATTTTGCAATAATGGGTGCTGTAGTCACAACGATTTTTGAGGCAGCCTGGTATTTAAGGGGTTTTGATAAAGTCCTTTTGGATTTTTATGAAAATAAGGATTTAATAAATGTTTTATTGCACAAGACAATGAACTTTCATCTTCAAGCTGGCTTGAGATTTATCGACGAAGGTGTGGATCTAATTTGGACCGGTGACGATTTTGGGACGCAGCAAGGGATGGTTATCCCGCCTGCCGTTTGGAGGGAGTTTTTCAAGGAAAGGTACGCGAAATTGTTTTCGGAGTTTAAGAGGAGAAATCCGGCCATAAAAATCGCCTATCACTCTTGCGGAAACATCCTGCCGATTATATCTGACCTAATCGAGATTGGGCTGGACATATTGAATCCTATTCAGCCACGGGCTATTAATCCAGAGGAGCTAAAGAAAAAATTTGGCAAGAGGCTTTGCTTTTGGGGAGGGGTGGACATACAGTACGCTCTCCCGTTTGGAACACCAAAAGATGTTGAAGAGGAGGTCAAGCTGAGGCTCTCGCAGCTAGACGCAAATGGCGGACTAATCTTAAGCCCTGCTCATAATGTACAATATGACACCAGCGTGGAAAATGTCTTAGCTTTTTATGAAGCTGCAAAGAGATATGGGGAAAGCAAATGAGCACCGACATTGCGGAAAACGACAGGAAAATTTCAACTAGAGAGATCAATAAGAAAAACATACTCAAGATAATAAAGAACCATTCACCAATTTCTCGGATAGATATAGCTTCCCGCTTAAAGATCAGCAGGCCTACTGTCAGCGCATACATTCATGAGCTGATAGCTAAGGGGCTAATAAATGAGGTAGGCTTTGGTGAATCAACGCAGCTTGGCGGCAAGAAGCCAAGATTGCTTGAGTTCAATAGCAAGTGGAATTACATCTTAGGGGCTAAAATAGGAGTAAGGACGACAAGCGCAGCCATTACTGACCTGGATGCTACTATCATCGAGCTGGCTAGGGTTCCAACTGAGGAGTGGCTGGGGCCAGATGCAGTGATAAAAAAGCTTAAGGGCGTGCTCTATGAAGTGATGGAAAAATCCGGTATTCCCAAGAACCGGATAATTGGTATTGGAATTGGGGCGAGTGGTCTGATAGACAGCGACAGAGGAGTGATCGTTTTCTCTCCGAATGTCTCAGGTTGGTCCAACATACCCCTTACACAGATAATCGAGGAGGAGTTTAGAATACGAACTTTTGTGGATAATGAGTGCCGCGTTCAGGCAATTGCTGAAAAATACAGAGGTTTGGCCAGAAATTGTAGTGACTTTGTATGTGTCTATGTGGCAGTGGGAGTGGGGTCGGGGATATTCATTGACGGCAAGGTTTTCCGCGGAAGCAACCAAAGGGGTGGCGAAATGGGCCACGTAACGGTCGTGGAGAGTGGTGTAGAGTGCCACTGTGGTAATTATGGATGTCTGGAAACGGTAGCTTCCATAAGAAAGCTAATAGATGATGTAATACTCAGAGTCAAAGACGATCCCACATCATCGCTTTATGAAAAGATTGATTCCGGTCGGAAGATAGAAATTGAAGACATTTATGAGGCATATGATCGGCGTGAGAGCGTTGTCATGGAAGAAGTCTTGAAAAATGCATACTGGGTTGGAGTTGGCATTGCAAACACCATAAAAGTTATAGACCCCGAGATAGTAATAATTCATGGCAAGGTTGTGCCCTTTGGGGAAAGGTATTTAGAAGTTATATGCGAGACTGTAAGAAAGATTACTTTTCCCAAGGCCAGACATGATTTTGAGATAAAGTTTACCGAGCTTGGCGAAACGATCAGCCTTGTAGGAGCCGCCGTAATGGTATTTGACAAGATTTTTGGGTTTAGCGAATATGATGTAAGCAAAGAATTTATAGTGAAAGAATAATAGAAAGGGCTTTAGCCAATGTCCGATCTGAGGAGGTGAAACCTGCCCAAATATTCAATAGGTATTGACTTTGGCACCGAGTGCGCTGCCCCATCTCCCATCGACCCGATCAAATCCACCTTCCTGTCGTTCATGGCCAGGATATTCTCAGTTCTCTAAAAGAGACATGAGCAAGGAGTTTTTGATTTGAGATTCTAACCCTTTTAGAGGATTTTACTTCTCCAGGACATTCTTAATTATTTCAGCCGCATATTTGACCATCTCATTGATATCCAGCTTGTTTGTATTGAGTACCAAGTCATAAAGAAGGGGATCGTCTATATCGGCATGATAGAAGGTCCTGACATATTCGGCCCGATTCTTGTCGCTCCTGGCAATGGCTTTGGCCGCCTCATTGTGGGAGATATCGTATCTTTCCATCACTCTCCTGATTCGTAGGTCCAGGGGTGCCACTACCCTGATGTGAAAGACGCTAGGGAACTCTTTAAGGATAATCTCCGAGGCCCGGCCAATTATCACCGCGTTATCCTCCTGGGCCAGGTTTCTAATTATCTCGTTCATGGTCACGATGTATTTTTCTTCGTATTGCCTTTTAGGAAAACTGGGAGTTTGTTCGTCTACATGTTCGAATACGTTCGGGAGAACTCCGTGTTTCTGAGCGCGCTCAACCAGTTCCGCCTTATCTATCAGTCTATAGCCAAGTGTTTGAGCCAGCTTTCTGGCCAGAGCACTGCCACCACTACCCCATTGTCTGGAAACAGTAATTACTGACATTTCCGTCCCCCCTTTGTTCTTTATAGTCTCTGTCTTTAGTATATACTACTTACTATATTATAAGATACGCATTTGCTGAGGAGATTGGCATTTTGAGACTGGCTTTGTTATGGCAATCTTATTAGAAATTCTGACATGAACTATGTCTTTTTCTTAGAGGGATAACCTTGAATCAAGTTTTGCCATTTTGGTTCTGTAGGAGGAGGGACTTCTTGATCGAAATCTATAGGTAGGAGAGGAGGAAAAAGAGACAGGTATGTTTTGGACAGAGCTCATAAATTGGCGGATGGTTTATGAAAGATTCTATTATTGGCTGGGCCCCTGGGGTGATATAAAGAGGGTTTTGGAAGATATCATCACAGGGGAAGTTAAATTCACCCTGGACTATTTCGAAGAGCACCTATTTTCTATTATAATAATAGCAGCCGTGGGTCTGGTAGTAGTGGTCATCCTGATCGATTTGGTCGTTACTCTGGTCTCGCGGGTCATTGGCCGGTTAAGGGACAGAGAAGGGGACAAATCTTTCTGGGGCCGAAGATAACACTGCTAGAATAGAAAGGGGTGAGGCGATAGGGTGATGATTTGGTAAGGAGTTGGTTTGGATTTCGTCGGCTACAGGATAGCCTGTTCAGGGAGATACAGGGGAACAAGGAGGTGGACTCTTAGGATTTTTCTCAGAAAGAAGTATGGCGGAACTGTAAGAAAGCAAATTTTGGACCAATGTGCTCTCCAGCTTGAATTTGCAGGCTGGGAGGCAAAATGCTGAAGTTCGGCCCTTTTTGCAGGGAAGTCAGTATGGTACGAATTCTATAGAGATGAGTAGACGGGAGCTTATCTCTCTAGTGACGAACAAAGATGTCCCGTAGCCACAAAAAAGGAGGCGCAAGTTGCTTACTATCATTTTAGCCTTAGCGGTAATGATACTGACTGCAGCCGTCTATCTAGTAGCCATACGGGCTGTGGATCTGAACGAGAAAGAGCCCCTGGGGGTACTTTTGCCGGGCTTTGTAGGCGGATGGGTAGTGGGGGTCATAGCTCACTCTATCTGGGACGTAGATCTGATCAAGATCTCCCTGGGAGTGACTATGGGCTCCCTGGTGGAGACCGTAATCGCGGAAGTGGCCAAGGGTCTGGTAATCCTGGCTATCTTTTTGGTCCTCCTCTCTCGGTCGCGTCGGAAGGGATGGCTGGAGTTCAGTGGCGGTCTGGACGGAGTAGTTTACGGAGCTACTGTGGGCCTGGGCTTCTCTGTGGCCGTGATTTTCCTGTACTTCTTGCGAGCCTTCAGCCCGGCGGCCAGTGCGGGCCTTGCGGCCTCCACTGGTATCCTCTACGTCTTTCTCCTGGAAGGAGCAAGCGGGTTTAGGGAGGCTCTTTTTGCGGCCATCACCGGAGTAGGCTTTGGTCTGGCCTCTGTTTCTAAAGGGGCCAGAAGGGTTATCTATCCTGTGCTAGGCCTGGTCGTGGCCATAATCTTACATACGGTCTACCTGATTCTCTCTTCAGGCGCCCTGGCTGTAACCGGGGTGCTGGGTCTCTTTTTAGTCTATGGCTGGCTGGTGGTTCCGGCCATCATCTTTGTAGTCGGCATAATCCTGGGCCTGATCCATGAGCGCAAAGCCATCCGGGAGCAGCTTCGGGATGATCCCGATGTGAGGGCAGAAGAGTACGCTCTCCTTCTAGACGCCATTGCCCGCCGGCAGCTCTATATCTCCACTTTCATAGCTGGAAATATCCAGCAGTGGAGAACCCTAAAGCAGCTCCACAATCGGCAGGTACAGCTCGCTTTCGCTAAAAGAAGAGGTGATCAGACTGAGGTGGCCAGCCTCAGAGGGGAGATTGGACGTATCAGGACCCAACTGGCCGAACTCAGCCTGGCAGCAGCCTCCTAAAGGAGGCAGGTTGAAGGATATAGGAGCTTTTGGATAAGAGGAAGGAGATATGATATGCAAACTACGAATGTTACCCCTCCTACGCCGCCTCCGGTCCGCCCTTCTTCTAACAGGACCATGGCCATCTTAGGGGGTCTGGGATGTCTGGCGGTTTTGGGAGTAGTGGTGCTGGCAGCAGCCATCATAATCGGCGTAGTTATCTGGATGAATATTAGACCACCTCAGCCTCCTCAGGTGGTGACTCAGGAAGAGACCGTGGAAGCGCCCACCCGAGAAGAGCCTACGCCACCAGAGCAGCCTACCCCAGAGCAGCCGACCCAGCCTACGTCTGAGCAACCCACCCAACCGACTCAGGAACAGCCTCCACAGCAGCCGGCTCCTTTAGGCATAGCTGATCGGCCGGTGCCTACTACCGCTGATCCCTACGAAACTCTGTTGCAGCAGGTAGGAGACTTTCAGGCCAAGGAAGTTGTGGCTGATCCCATCCCCTGGATGGCTGAAAACGGTGCTCAAAAGTCCATCATGGTTTTATACGAAAGACAGGATGGCGTCCTGGTTCTTCATGCAGCGGGAGTCTGGCCCAACGAGACCACGCCAGCTCAGTTGGCGGCCCCGGGGCCCGATTCTCTGGCTGGTGGTCAGGATAGGGGTGTGGTATGGTCCGTGTGGCCACTCACGCTAGAGGATGGTACTAAAACAACCATACTTCATTGGTCCAAGGGACGATGGCTCTTCAGTGTGCTAGCTTTGACTGAGGACCACATGGCGGCTTTCGTTTCCAATTTGCCTTATTGACTCTTCCGTCGATAAAATCTCTTCTCTAAGGGAGGAGTGCGAGGCGGAATTGGATAAGGTGAAAACCATTAGAATTGACACCTGTGGAGTAACCCGGTGGGGTTGCCGTGAAACAGAAAGCTTCTCTCCCTTGCGAGAGGGGGTAGTTAGCGGACTGAAATTGCTGCATCAAAGGGTAAAGAATGGAGCTCTTCATTTCTGAAAGCTCCATTCTTTATCCCAGGTTTTACTTCGTGCCAGTGTCCCAGTACCGCCCAAAAAGGTAGGTAGCAGTTTCAATAGGAATTGAAGTGCTGTCTGTGTCCATTGAGCAAGGTTTTTTTGTCTTGCTTATGTTAAGTGAGTAAAACCTTCTACCGATTTGGGGTCATCGGTACCTCATTTACTCTTTCCCTGGTATCTACCTTGTGCTACTCTATTGCCAGGTATCTTTATATCACCACGTTAAAGGGCGAAAATCCGACACTCCGGGAGGTCCTTATGCCCATAGATCCCCGACTCAAGAATAAGGGTATCGATGAGCTCTTCGAGGCTATCCTTCAGCTCAAAGATGTGGAGGAATGCTACCGCTTTTTCGAGGATATTTGCACGGTCGGGGAACTGAAGGCCATGGCTCAGCGGCTGGCCGTGGCCAAGATGCTGGAAGCGGGGGCCAAATACAGCGACATTAGCTCTCAGACCGGAGCCAGCACTGCCACTATCAGTCGGGTAAAGAGATTCTTGGACTTCGGGGCTGATGGGTATAAGCTAATCCTGGAAAGGTTGAGATCCGAGAGAACACTCCAGCCTTAGGGCAGGCCAGAGAGATCGAAATCCAGGTGTAACTCGAGAAAATTTTCATCAACTACATATTGTGATATAGTATAAACGTATGCTACAATATAACTGGCTTTCATTCTCCATTACGAGAGAAGACCTCCATGAAAGATAGTTTTGTCCACTTACATACCCATTCCGAGTTTTCCCTGTTAGACGGTGCCATCCGTATCAAAGAACTGATTAGAAAAATAAAAGAGATGGGGATGCGGGCAGTCGCCCTGACCGACCACGGATCCATGTATGGAGCCATTGAGTTCTACACCGAGGCCAAGCAAGCGGGGATCAAACCCATCATCGGCTGTGAGGTCTACGTAGCTCCCAAGAGCCGCTTCGACAAGGCCAGTAAGGAGGACAAATCTCACCATTTAGTTCTCCTGGCCCGGGACGCAGAGGGTTACCGGAATCTGATGAAGCTGGTCAGCAAAGGATTTCTGGAGGGTTTCTATTATCGTCCCAGAGTGGACAGGGATCTCCTGATAGAACATAGCAATGGCCTCATCGCTCTCAGCGCCTGCCTCTCCGGGCAGATCCCTAAACTCATTGCCAAAGGCAAACTAGAGCGAGCAGAGCAGGTGGCTCGAGAGCTTCAGGATATCTTCGGTAAGGGAAACTTTTTCCTGGAAATCATGGATCAACACCTGGAGTCCCAGATGGAGATAAATGAGAAAATGGCCGAGATATCCGAGCGCACCGGAATTCCCCTGGTAGCTACCAACGATGTCCACTATCTGGGAAAGGCTGATCATACCGCTCATGACGTCCTTCTTTGCATCCAGACCGGCAGTACTGTGGATGAGGCGGACCGACTGCGCTTCTCCTCCTCAGAGTTCTACCTGAGAACTCCCCAGGAAATGAGGGAGCTGATGATAGAATACCCCCAGGCCTTAGAAAACACCCTCTTGATGGCTGAGATGTGCAACCTGAACATAGAGCTGGACCAGACCCTTTTGCCCCGTTACGAGCCACCTGAGGGTTACGACCTGGACACCTACCTGGAGAAGGTCTGCTGGGAGAACCTGCCACGTAGATATCCTGAGGTAACTCCTGAAATAGAGGAGAGGCTCAAGAAGGAACTGGCCACCATTAAGGAGATGGGATTTTCCGGCTATTTTTTGATCGTCTGGGATTTTATTAACTACGCTAAGAACCAGAAGATCATGGTTGGGCCGGGAAGAGGCTCGGCTGCTGGAAGCATCGTCAGTTTTATTCTGGGGATAACCAACGTAGATCCTCTTAAATACGGCCTTCTCTTCGAGCGGTTTCTTAATCCGGACCGCCGCAGTCTACCGGACATCGATATAGATTTCTGCTATGAGCGCCGGGATGAGGTTCTCAAGTATGTAGCCGAGAAGTACGGCCACAACCGGGTAGCTCAGATCATCACCTTTAGCACCATGGCGGCCAGGGCAGCAGTGAGAGATGCGGGAAGGGTCTTCGGAGTTCCCTATGGCCGGGTCGACCGGCTGGCTAAGCTAATTCCCATGACTCTGGGTATGACTCTGGCGGAGGCTCTGGAGATGGTCCCTGAGCTGGCTAGCGAATATGAGGAGAATCCGGAGACCAGAAAGATCCTGGACACAGCTATGAAACTGGAGGGCTTGGTGCGCCAGGATTCCATCCATGCTGCTGGAGTGGTGATATCCGTTGATGATCTGACCGACTTTACTCCCCTCCAACGCAAGACTGATCCGGAGATCGTCACCCAGTACAAGATGGAGGATATCCAGAAAATAGGGCTCCTTAAAATGGACTTCCTGGGACTTAAGACCCTGACCATGATCGACAAAGCGGTCAAGATCATCAAGAGGACCAGGGGGGTGGAAATCGACCTGGATAATCTGGATCTGAATGATCAGATGACCTACGATATGATCAGCCGGGGCGAGACTCTGGGAGTCTTTCAGTTGGAGAGCTCCGGCATGCGAGCCCTGGTAGTCGATCTAAAGCCCAACCGCTTTGAGGACATCATAGCTTTGCTTGCTCTCTATCGGCCCGGTCCGCTCCAGAGTGGAATGGTCAAGGATTTTGTGGCGGCTAAACATGGGCGTAAGAAGATCATCTATCCCCATCCCTCTCTGGAGCCCATCCTCAAAGGGACCTACGGCATTATAGTCTACCAGGAACAGGTGATGATGATCGCCTCCAAGATGGCCGGCTTTTCCATGTCGGAGGCGGATATCCTGCGGGGGGCCATCAGCAAGAAAAAGCGCCAGCTTCTGGCCGAGCAACGGGACAAATTCATCGGCGGGGCTGTAGCCAACGGCTATTCCGAGAAAGTGGCCGAGAAGGTTTTCGATCTGGTTAACCTCTTTGCCGAGTACGGTTTCAATAAATCCCACTCCACGGCCTATGCCCTTATATCCTACCAGACGGCCTATCTTAAGGCCCATTACCCGATAGAATTCATGGCCGCTCTTCTCACGGAGAGGATGGGGAGCAAGGAGAAAGTGGCCCAGTATGTGGTGGAGGCCAAAAGAATGGGTATAGAGATACTCCCCCCTGATGTGAACGAGAGCTATGGAAACTTTACTGTGGTGGGAGACAAGATCCGTTTCGGCCTTACGGCCATCGCTAACGTGGGAGAGAACGTCATAAACAGCGTAGTTCAGGAGAGAAAACAAGGAGGTCCTTACAAATCTTTCTACGATTTCTGTAGCCGCATCGATCCCTCGGTTCTAAACAAAAGAGTCGTGGAGAGTCTGATCAAGGCGGGGGCTTTCGATTCCCTGGGCTATTCCCGAAAATATCTCATGATGAGATACGAGAAGGTCATCTCTGATGTCCTTAAGAGCAGAAAAGATATGGCCCTCGGCCAGTTCTCTCTCTTCGGAACCCAGGAAGCTCAGGAGTTCTTCGAAGAAGAGACAACCACCATGCATGAGGAGTACTCCAGGGAGGATCTCATGGCTCTGGAAAAAGAAATCCTGGGTCTTTATGTATCCGACCACCCTCTTATGGGACTGGAAGAGATCCTCAAGGAGGTCTCCGATGTGGAGATAGCTGATCTGGAGGAGGCAGGAGATGGGAGTATCAAGACCATTGTGGGAATTATCTCCAAGATCCAGAAGCTCTATACCAAAAAAGGGGAGCTCATGCTGTTTGTCACTGTGGAGGATATGACTTCCAGCGTGGAAGTGATCGTCTTCCCGGCTCTGTTGGAAAGATATCAGGATGACCTCTATCCGGACAACATAGTGGCCATTACCGGGAGGGTGGATATCAAGGAGGATCAGGTTAAGATCATTGCTAATGAGGTACGGGATATCGAGGTGGAAAAGGAGGAAGAGAAGAGCCTTACCATCAAACTAAAGAATATGGAGATCTCCCCTCATCTCATTGGCAGTCTGGAAACTATCCTCAAGAGCTATCCCGGTAGATATCTCGTCCACCTGTACCTTTATGCCGACAACCAGGCTACTGTCCTCCGTCTGGGGGAGGAGTTCAATGTCAAACCGTGCGAGCTCCTCTTTGCCGAGATTAGAGACTTGCTGGGGGACAGGGTGGGGTTGGTGATAAACTAAGAACCACTGCTGGTTGTTGTCGTCAATGCAGCTTTCTGCCTGCTTTGATACAAGTCACTCATGCCGCCTACAGCGGCACCACGAAAGGATGAAAAAGGGGTATTTTCAGGATAGGTTACAGCGAAATTCTAAAAGAACTCTTATCTATTAATGCCACTAAAGGTCTTCATCTTTGCGAGATGTCCTCACAATCTCCAGATCGGCTTCTTTTCTAATACGTTAGGATGCTATTTCCCTTATCCTCTTCTCCATCCCTTCTATCTCCTTCCTGGAAGTTAGTACCCCGATCTCCAGATTGTAGTATCTTTTCTCCCCCGGCTCCAGAAACTGCAAAGTTCCCCGTTCTCGCTCCTTAGCTCTTCCCTCCACTCCACAATTAGCAGGTTCCAGGCCCACTACATATAGACCTTCACCTATCATCTTCCATTGCACAAAGTTGGGAAGCTCTGATTTGGAGTATTTGACATATATTCCAAGCCCTTGTCCGTTCTTGAAGGATGTGTTGACCAGGGCTACCCACACGTGGCCATCCTGATCCATCTTCATCTCATGATAGAAGACCTGCTCCGCATAGCCAGGGATGGGATCTGAGAAGCAGAAGCATTCCTCGAGGCCGGGCCTGGCGTTTTCGTCCCGGGGACGAACATCCTGGGAAGCTGTAATTAACTCAGCGCTGGAATCAAGCAGGGGAAATCCTATGTTTATATGGTAGAGAATCATGTGAGGAGTTCTCTCAAAGCCCAGGTTCTCCGCCACATCTTCGATAAAGAGGCGGCTTTCTCCCAACCTGGCCCATATCTTTCGGGTGAGACAGACATTTTCTCCAAATACCGCAGCTTCTCTTACCTTCCCCTGAGCCCACATGACGTAAGTATCCCCATCCCATTCTCCATCCACCCACAGGTTCCTGGCTGGAATATAGGAGGCTCTTCCGTGCAGTCCCAGCTCCTGACCATTGTCGATAGAGGGAGCGCCCGCATAAGTAAGACCACAGGTGACCAGAAGCCCGCCGTAAAAGCCCCTCAGCCAGCCCAGGCCCTGGCTTTCATAGAAGGAGGGGGCCAGCGTTCCAGTGGGAGATATATAAGCAAGAGAGGCTCCTTGGTACTCTGCATAAGAGATGTCCATTCCCCGGTCAGGTATCACTGTGAAATTAAAACCACTGCCGGTCTTGAAATCAATGGCCCGAACCCCCTTTTCGTTGCCATCCTGCAATTCATACAGCTTTGTTCCCCCGATCTGGGAAATATCACCACTTTTTCTGCGCAATTCATCCCTGGAATAGGTTCTTTCGAACAAGTCAGACACGGTAACCTCCTTCTTGGTTGAGCCTGAGATCTATCTGCTTAGAGTTGATCTTACGATTTTATGGAAGTTTTGGCAAATTTGGCGTCTCTGTAAAAAAGGGCCGAATTTCAGTATTTAGCCCCATGCTGCGAATCTAGATCGGAGACCTGGCCCATGCCGGCAGCAGGGATGTATCCGGGCCTTGTTCCTACGTTGGTCAGAGAATACGGCACTGACATAATAATTCCGGCCGGAGGAGGGATGCTGGGCCATCCCGGTGGTTATACTGCTGGTGCCAAAGCCTGGATTCAGGCCTTTGAGGCGGTGATGAACGATATACCATTGGAAGAGGCCGCTAAGACCGACCCTGAGTTAAGAGAGGCCATCAACAAGTGGGGTGTTCTCAAGAAGCCAGAGACACCCTGGGGGTATGTATCACCTAAGTATCGGCCTAAGCCTCCAGAGGAGCCCAAAGGAATATGAACTCAAAAGAAAGAAGACAGCAGATCGTAGAGCTATTGGAAATCAAGGGAACTGTGGAGATCGAGGAGCTGGCCCGGAGGTTCAGTGTCTCGGACATGACCATCTACCGAGATCTCCAGAGGCTGGAAGAGGAAGGATACCTGAGAAAAACCATAGGAGGAGCCATCAGGAATATAGATTTTCCAGTAGGGGGAGAGTCCTCCTACTCCCGCCGGCTGAAGACCAACTGGGAGGAAAAGCAGGCCATAGCCCGAAGAGTAGTCCAATACATTGAAGATGGGGACTCCCCAGGTCTGGATGCTAGCTTACCACCTATACACTGACCAGAGAGATCTAGATTCAGGGAGTAGGGCATCCGAGTGGAGGTGGTTCCGGTTCACATGTTCTCATTGGGAATGATTGATTCGGCCTGATGGCCCCCGTTGCCCCCTTAGGCGCTCCAGGATCCAAGACAAATTGACATAGGTAAAGCAAAGGGGTAATCTTACATATAAAATGTAAGTATGAAAGGAGGCAAAAATGAGTATCGGAGTTACAGTTGAATTGAAAGTAGAAGACATAGCAACTTCAATTAAAAAATTAAAAAAAAGAAGACAAAGAAATGCTACTCCTCTTGTTGTCAGGAGAAAGCAAAGAAATAGCCAAAAGACTTAAAGAAATAAAAAAAAGAAAAGTTAAGCCTCTGACAAGAGAGGAGACTTTTAAGGGTGTCTTATAAGGATGAGTACCACCCGAAGGTTAGATCTGATCTGAAAAAACTGGACAAAGCAGTTGTAAGAGAAATCCATGATATGGCGTTACTGCAAAAAGGTCAAAAAGCGAGTGTCTAG
>CAYYBB010000023.1:0-17290 GCA_964469465.1 uncultured Actinomycetota bacterium | reverse complement strand
GTTCGGACAAAGATCATTTCCTTGGTCAAGGGTGGTAGAAAGATCGTAGAAGCAGTCCCTGACGATGAGGTAGAGATCGTTCTTAGGGAGACTCCCTTTTATGCCGAGAGAGGCGGCCAGGTAGGGGATAAAGGAGAGATAACCACAGAGACAGGCAGAATAAGGGTTGAGGCCACCTACCCTGTGCTAGATGAAATTCATGTTCAGCGAGGAGTAGTGGTGGAAGGCCGGGTAGCAGTGGGCCAGGAGGCCCTGGCCCGCATCAATACTGGTCTGCGAAAAGCTATCTGTCGCAACCATACAGCTACCCATCTTCTCCATTGGGCCCTGAGGCTGGTTTTGGGTGACCACGTGAAGCAGGCTGGCTCTCTGGTAGAGGTTAACAGATTGAGGTTTGACTACTCTCATTTTCAGGCGCCCTCGGAGGAGGAGCTGGTGAAGGTAGAGAATCTGGTCAATAACAAGATTTTGGACGGCCTGCCGGTAAGATGCTATGTGACCTCTCTGGAATATGCCCGAGAGGTGGGTGCCATAGCTCTTTTCGGCGAGAAGTACGGGCAGTTTGTAAGAGTGGTAGAGGTAGGAGATATAAGTCGGGAGCTGTGCGGGGGTACTCATGTGGACAATACTGGAGCGATCGGCCTTTTCCGGATAATCAGCGAATTCAGTATTGGCTCTAATCTGAGGAGGATAGAGGTGGTGACTGGATTTGGCCTTCTCCATTATTTCCGGGAAAAGGATGAGATAGTCAAGAAGTTATCATCCATTTTGGGAACTGGTGACCAGGAGATTGTGGCCAGGACAGAGGTTCTTTTGAGGGAGCTCAAAAACAAAGAAAAAGAGCTCGTTTCTCTGAAAGTGAGAAGCGCTCTTGCGGAACTGGAAAGGGAGCTGACAGAGTCTCCCAGGATTGGAGGGACGGCTCTCATCGGCCACATTTTCGATGATATAGAACTGGATCACCTGAAGGTTATTATGGATAACCTTCAAAAAAAGACCAGAAGCAGCTTCATCGTTCTAGCCTCCAAAAATAACGGCAGACCATTAATGCTGGTGGCAGCCACGGCAGATGTGGTGGAGAAAGGGATCAGGTGTGACCAGATCGTGAGGGAAGTCTCGCCCCTTATAGCAGGAGGAGGGGGAGGCCGGGGTGACTTCGCCCAGGCTGGTGGCAGATCGATAGACAGGCTGGCTGAGGCAGTGGAGAAAGCCAGGATGTTAGCTGTGGAGAAGCTGGAGGTGGGCTCTGGGCAGTGAGTCGGGCAAAAGATGCGGAAGTTAGCGCTGGATATAGGGCATAAGAGGATTGGAGTGGCGATATCCGATGAGTTGAACTTAGTGGCAATGCCCCTCAAAGTGTTGGATAGAGATAAAAGGTGGGTAGATGATTTAGGGGATATACTATCTCGGTACCAGGTAGACGAGATTATCATCGGACTGCCCACTTCCTTGCAGGGATCAGTGAGTCCGGAGAATAGAAAGCTTTTAGAGAATGTGACCATGATCCTCGAGCCTCTGGGGATACCTGTCCGGACCTGGGATGAAAGATATACTACCACCATGGCTGAGAAAGCCATGAGGGAGAGGGAGATTCCAGGGCGGAAGATAGGTAAGAAGGTGGATATGGTAGCGGCTGCCTTCATCCTGCAGAGTTACCTGGATTGTTTCTACTCCAGGACTAGACTTAAATGAGCCACCCATGCCGCGAGAGGCGGGGGCACGAAGGGTAGAGAAGAGCTGGAGTACAATATCTAGATTAATAAGTTAATAAGAAGCGGCTGAAGGAGGTTAACTTTGCCGGGCGGCAGGGACCCGGAAGTGAGGACGGGTATTTTTCAAGGTACAAGGGTGGCCTTTACCCTAATCTTGCTGGTTGTGGTGGCCCTGGTTAGCGCCGCCGGGTTTGCCTGTCTCAGCTATTCCCAAACCTCTGGGGATGTGTCCCGGGAAGAGGTACCCGTGACCATTCCGGAAGGTGCATCTGTCCAGGGGATCGCCGAAATTCTGCAGGAGAAGAAGGTCGTCAAGAGCGCCTTAATATTCAGGATCTATGTTCAATATAAAGAGATGGATAAAAATATCATGAAGGGCAATTATGTTTTTCTCACCAACTCCTCTTATCAGGAAGCCCTGGAGGTTCTTATCCAGGGGCCTATAATAGTGACCTATAAAATACCCATTCCAGAGGGATATACCCTGGCTCAGATTGCTGACAGAGTCCAAGATGCCAGTCCCATCAGCAGGAAAGAATTCCTGGAGGTAGCCATACCACAGAAGTATGACTACCCTTTTCTAGAAGGAATTAGTTCTTTAGAAGGATTTCTTTTCCCTAAAACCTATGAAATTGGCGAGGAGACCAGTGCCGAACAGTTGGTAGATATGATGCTGGCGCAGTTCGCCACAGAAACCGAGGGGCTTGATTGGGGAAAGGCAAAAACAGAGGGTCTTAGTACGTATGACATCGTTAAGATTGCTTCTTTAGTCGAACGGGAGGCTTATGTTCCGGAGGAGCGCCCTCTGATCTCAGCGGTTATTCATAATAGACTCAAGCAGGGAATGAAATTGGAGATAGACGCTACTGTTAGATATGGGCTGGACAAATGGGATGAAGACCTCACGGTGTCAGACCTGGAGACAGGCACTCCCTATAACACCAGGCTTTATCCCGGTCTGCCTCCCACCCCTATCGCTAATCCTGGGTTTGAGTCCATAAAAGCAGCTCTAAATCCGGCAGATGTGGATTATCTCTACTTTGTGCTTACCGATGAGGAAAAACATACCCATACTTTTACCAGGACTTACGAGGAATTCGTGAAGGTCTTGAATCAGAAGCAAAAGTGAAAGGCCTAGCCGGAGGTGCCTTTTTCAAGAGTGTTTTGGCACTATCAGGGTCTATTATGACTGTAACCGGGACAATACGGTTCTTACTAGGAGAGTATTTGCCAAGAGAGTATGATTCATGACTTTTTCGACAACGATGTTTTTGCAAGTTCTCCGACCAGATTATTCATATGAATCCCTATATCACATTGGGCCTGAAGACCTGAAGACCAAGGGTCTTACGGGGCTGATTATCGATCTGGACAATACTTCGTTAGAACATGGTGGGGCATTTCTCTCCCCTGAACGGGAAGTATGGTTCTCCTCTTTGTTGTATAGCGGGATTAAAATATGTCTTGTCTCTAACAACGCTTCAGCCAGAGTGAAGAACATATCTGATTCTCTTGGAGTTCCCTATGTTTCCAATGCCATGAAGCCCCTCAAGAGGGCTTTCAGGAAAGCTCTTGAGGCTCTGGACCTGCCAGCATATCAGGTAGCGGTGGTAGGCGACCAGATCTTTACCGATGTTTGGGGGGGAAATAGAGCAGGCCTGATCACCATTCTGGTCACCCCCCTGGGTTATCGAGAGCACTGGTGGACCAGGATGATAAGGAGGGTGGAGAGGCCTTTCAGGAGAAGTCCCTCTCCATAACTACAAGGAGAGAAGGTGCTTTGAAATGTAAACTACCTCCGGCCCAAGGCCAGAAGGCATTATGGTCAGGCGTCGCCCGCCACATACGGACGGTTTACAGCACCCGTTGCAACGTCGGCAGACATTGCAAGCCTACAGAGGTTTTGACTTGCGTTCAAGTCGCTGTGCTGTTGGCTACCACAGTGAGAACAAAAGAAACGATGCTTAACCCGACGGCCAAGACAACCGCATACCGAGCAGGTTTGGCTGCTATAGGCAGGGTTGACATAGGCTACTCGCAACCCGGCAGCCTCGGCCTTGTATTGGACAAAGCCTTGCAGTTGGGCCCATGCCCATCGGTGCAGACGGGAACGCATGCGCTTACCGGCCTGGATTCGCCGGCGGATATTGGTAAGGTCTTCCATCACAATCGTGCTGGCACCGCACCTGAGTGCTTCAGAGACAATGGCCTTGCTGACTTCGTGGTTGAGCTGGTTCATGTGCCGCTGCTCCTTGCCAGAGATTTTCCTCAGCAATTGCTTTGCCGATTGAGAACCGTTGGACTGAAGGCGACGACGAAGCGCAAGGTACCTGTCCCTGTTATGGCGCAATTGACCTCCTCCAAGAATTTTACCGCTGGAGGTAGTCGCCATATTGTTTTCGCCCAGGTCAACGCCGAGAGTGAGGTCGCCCCTGGTGGGCGGCCTGTCAGGAAGCTCAAGAACGAGATTGAAAAACCACTTGCCGCCTCTAAAAACCAACTCCGCTTCTTTGGGGGTACCCTGCTCAAGATAGGCTTTTTGAAACGCTCCGGGCTGCATCTTAATTTTGGCCCGTCCAGCAAGAGTGTAAAGAGAAACTACCTTATCCTTGATGCTGTAGGTGCGCTTATCAAAATGGATACTCCCATTAGGCTTGAAAGAAATTACAGGAACTTCTTTTCCCTTCTGGGGTTTCAAGGCCCTATAGGCATTACACACAGCTTTGATACTATTACAAACCATTTGAGAGCCAAGTTGCGATTGCTCTCGGATAGGGTAATAAGTCAGGTGATGCAAAGCAACTTGATTCCAACAACGATGTTCGACAGCAAAAGGCACAATGGCATTGCAGGCATGGGCAAACGCTTGTTGCAAGCCGAAAAGTGCCTGACCCTGCTCTTCGGTGGGAAGCAATTTGATAGATATGGTACGCTTCATGTAGAAAAGCATACTTGGCGAAGCTGCAAAAACCAGATTTTGGGTCAATTTGCCGTCCTATTTAGCTTCGCAGGATGGGGCCAAATACTGAAATTCGGCCCTTTTTGCAGGGACGCCATACTTTATATCAAATAGCAAGTCAACCACAAAAGGGGGGCAAGGCGGCTTCCTCGGCCAGCACAAGGCTGGCAGTTTGCGCCGCCAGGTTTTTATGAAAAGGGTATGTAAGCATATCCTTGTTTCGGGCATTGTGCAGGGAGTGGGGTTCCGCTATTTTGCCCTTCGGCATGCTCATACCCTTGGACTGGCTGGGTACGTTAGAAATACCCGGGATGGCCGGGTCGAAATTGTGGCTGAGGGAGATGAGGAAACCGTAGCCTCCTTTATCAACCGAATGAAAGAAGGGCCCTCGAGTGCCCTGGTCAGGGAGGTCAAAGTGAGCGACTATGCGGGACCTTCTGAGTTCAGGGGTTTTGAGCTTAGATTCTAAGGATGATAGCCACGCTATAAACCAGGTTTATTTTGTGTGGGAGATCAGGATTTGAGGAAAAGCTCTGTGAGTGACAGTGTTGCCTAGAAAATAGATTCCCATTTTCATCGTTCGAGGGTGACGAAGCCGTCATGGGAAATTACTTAGAAAACAGGTTCCCCATTCATTGTTCGAGGGTGCAGCCCCCGAATCACGCATCAGGTTCAGAATTCTAATGTGAGGAAGATGCATGTTGATTGACTCTGAGACCAAAGTAGTGGGCATTATCGGTAACCCTGTTCGGCATAGCCTATCCCCCATCATGCATAATAGAGCTCTTTCCTATTTAGGACTTAACTGGGTCTATCTCTCTTTTGAAGTGGAGCCAGGCAGAGCCAGATCAGCTATTGAAGGAGCTCGCGATCTGGGAATGGTAGGCCTGAATGTGACCATGCCCTTTAAGATGGAAGCCCTGGAGTGGGTGGATATCAAGGATGGGAGTGTGATCTTAACTGGTTCCCTCAATACTCTTTTATTTAAAGACAATAAGATAATGGGGTTTAACACCGATGGTATTGGTTTTCTGAATTCTCTGCGAGAAAAGGGCATTCCCCTTCAGAGCAGAAAGGTTCTTTTGATAGGGGCGGGCGGAGCAGCTCGGGCCATCGCTTTCGTGGTAGCGCAACAGGAAATTGCGCGGCTCACTATATTGAACAGGACTCCCCAAAAAGCACACCGACTCACGCAGGAGCTGAGGAGTTTTAAGCCCGAGACCGAGGTTAACACGGCGAGCTACGATCTGGATCTGGCTCTGGTGATAGGCGACTCAGACCTGATTATTAACGCGACTTCTGTAGGCATGAAGGATCGTCCAGGAATTCCTATTCCCACTGATGACATCAATCAGCGCCATATAGTGTATGATCTGGTGTACTGGCCTCTCAAGACAGAATTATTAAAACGTTCGGAGGAGAGGGGAGCCCGGATTGTTTCTGGGCTGGAGATGCTCATCCATCAGGGAGCCGAATCCTTCCGAATATGGACAGGTAAGGAGTTCCCCCTTCCCATAGTGCGCGAAGAACTGACTAAGTATCTGAAATCAATTGAAGATAATAACAGGTAACTTCCTTGCAGAAGTCTTCAGCTATTTTCTGGCCTTCCTGGTAGGCGCTCTGGTAGGGCGACTTATCTTCCTCCATTTCGTTATTCGTCACCCCAAATCTGCCCAACGGATCTTTTTATCTCAATTTAACTGTTGTGAAGAACAGCCTGTCTGGTATGGGGAGATACCTCTGTTGGGATACTTGCTGTTGAGGGGAAAATGCCAGGGTTGCGGAAGATCCATCTCCCTGCTTCATCCCCTCTCTGAATTAATGGGCGGACTGTACTTTCTTCTTAGCCTCTATTTTTTCGGCCTTCATCTAAAACTGATTCCAGTATTGATCTTCGGGTCTTCGTTAATCGCCATTTTCTTTATCGATCTAAAGGAAAGGAGGGTTCCTAACACCATTGTCTTTCCCATCTACGTCGTCGGTCTCGTATCTATAGCTCTAGTGTATCCCCAGAGGTGGGTGGAGCTGATGATTTCGTCCGCGGCAGCAGGTGGCCTGTTTCTGATTCTGGCTCTTCTTATGCCCGGCGGAATGGGAATGGGGGATGTCAAACTGGTGGCTACCATGGGTGTTTATCTGGGCTACTCCGTATTTCCGGGGCTGGTGATAGCCTTTGTCACCGCGGCTCTGACCGGGCTGTTTCTGATCCTCACCAGGAAGAAAACAAGAAAGGACTACATCCCCTTTGCTCCTCATCTGGTCCTGGGAGCCATCATCTCTCTGTTCTGGGGGGCACAGATCATGAGTACCTACCAAGGGTTGTTCTAACTGCTTTTTATGATTTGTTGCAACGATACCATTTCGAGTACTTTTTGATGATGTAATTCGAAGATTTGACAAGCATGCTTAATGTATATACAATAGCATTGGAAAAGGGTCGCGGGAGCCTATAATTGGATATCAGAGATTTTGAGTGGAACGCGAAAGTTGTCGAAAAGGTTATTCGAAAGCACGGAGTTTTTCCACACGAAGTCGAGGAGGTATTTCAAGGAAGAAAAAAGATCAGAGCACACGCTGGTGTGTACCATGTTCTAGGCAGATGAAAGGAAGGAAGGAAAGTATTTATTGGCGTTCCTGCAAAAAGGTCAAAAAGTAAGTGTTTGGTACCCTTTTTCGAAGCTGAATTAGGCGTTAATTTGCGAAAAATCTGGTATTTGCAGTTCTGTCATTTATTTGTTGTTTTTCGAAGGAAGGTAGATTCGGTAAAGATAATTACAGCTAGACCAATGACAGAGAGCGAAAAGAAACTTTATAGGAGATGAGAAGATGGCTATAAGAACAGCGATCAGAAGAGCAAAACTTCCAGACTTTAGCAAGATGACTGACGAAGAGATCGCCCATTTCTGGCGCACCCATGACGTTTCTGAATTTTGGGGCGAGATGGAAGAAGTAAAAGAGTCGTTTAGAGACGTCCGTCCCAAGAAAGCTATTTCAATGCGTATAGACGAAAAGGCCCTGGCGGATCTTAAACGCTTGGCCAGCAGGAAAGGACTTGGCTATCAAACCATGATCAGAATGTGGATCAAAGAGCGTCTGGAAAGGGAGCTCCAAAGAACTGCTTAATTCCAGATAATCATTTTCCCTGTTCTAATATATTCCAAAGGGCGTAAGACTCTTTATACTATAACTGTAAATGACTTCAAGTCATAGGTCTGGCGAAGGAGGAGCATTGCGTTTTTTGACGGCAGGAGAGTCTCATGGGAAAGCTCTCTCCCTTATAGTCGACGGATACCCTTCTGGAGTAAGCCTGTCAGAGGATTTCATTAACCTTGAGCTCCGCCGGAGGCAGGCAGGTTATGGACGAGGGGGGAGGATGAAGATCGAAGAGGACCGCATTGAGATCCTTTCTGGAGTCAGGAGAGGTATCACCACGGGCAGCCCCATCGCAGCCCTCATCTATAACCAGGATTGGGAAAACTGGAAGGACACTATGGCCATCTGGTCCGAAGGTGAGGAAGAGGAAAAGGGCCGGAGCGGAGCTGAGGGACAAGAGAAGAGTTGGGCTGGAGGTGAGGAACAGCAGGAGTTCTACTCCAGGGAGTATAGACAGGAAAAGGTTTCCAGACCGCGACCCGGCCACGCTGATCTGGCTGGACTCCTAAAATTCGATCTGGATGATATCAGGGACGTGTTGGAAAGGTCCAGTGCTCGGGAGACAGCGGTCCGGGTAGCTGCAGGAGCTCTGGCTAAGTTGCTTCTTCTGGAGCTAGATATCAGACTCTTCAGCCACGTTATTTCTATCGGAGAGGTGGAGCTGGGAAGAGAGATAGAGCCACAGGAGCTGGATCAGAAGATGATAGACCAGTCCCCGGTTCGCTGCGTGGACGAGAGAATTTCCAGACTAATGATGCAGGAGATAGATCGGGCCAGAGAGGACAGCGACTCAGTGGGAGGAACCTTCGAGGTGATCGCCACTGGTCTTGTAGCGGGGCTGGGTAGTTATGTCCAGTGGGATGAGAGGCTGGACGGAAAGATTGCCAGAGCGGTGGTGAGCATTCCGGCAGTTAAAGGAGTGGAGATCGGGCTGGGTTTTAGAGGCTCCAGCCTGCGAGGATCTGCCTACCATGATGAGATCTTCTACTCCCAGGAAAAGGGTATCTACCGTTTTACCAACCGGGCTGGAGGGATGGAGGGAGGGATGACTAACGGGCAACCCCTGGTAGTGCGGGCAGCCATGAAGCCCATCTCTACGCTGGCCAAACCTCTTCGGAGTGTTGACCTGGTGACCAAAGAGGCGACCAGGGCTTTCCAAGAGAGGGCTGATGTATGTGCTGTGCCCAGTGCTGCTGTGGTGGGCGAGGCCGTGGTGGCCCTGGAAATAGCCAATGCGGTTCAGAGGAAGTTCGGCGGTAATTCCCTGGCGCAGCTCAAGGAAAGCTACTCCAGGTACAAGGACAAAATAGAGAGAAGGCTGACCTGAAGAAGTGGTGGGGAGAAGATTGAGATGAAGAACATAGTTCTCATCGGCTTCATGGGCTCCGGAAAGACCACCGTGGGTGAGGTTCTCTCCCGAAAACTGGGCCGAGTTTTTGTTGACTGTGATACGTTAATAGAAAAGAGGATGGGGCAGACCATAGCTGAGATTTTTGCTCAAAAAGGAGAGGGTTTCTTCCGAGAACTAGAGAGAGGGTGTATTGAGGAAGTCTGCCAGAGGGAAGATCAGGTGATTGCCTGCGGTGGAGGTGCTGTTCTGGATCCCCAGAATGTGGAAAGACTTAAAAGATCTGGTTTGATCTTTCTTCTCTCCGTTCCCCTTTCCGTACTGGAGGAGAGACTTGCCCTGGATCAGGACAGGCCCCTCTTGCAGGAAAGGGAGCGGGGGAAGAGGATAAGGCGGTTGTGGGAGGAGAGGGAGAAGAGATACCTGGTTGCGGCAGATCAGGTAGTAGAGGCCGGGAACCTGAGTGCAGAGGAAATCGCTGACCTGATCATAAGAAACTACCGAAAGCTGGTGAAAGAAGTTGAACTTTAGGGAGACAATTATCGTCAATCTAAAAGATCGGTCCTATGAAATAGTCATCGAAGAAGGGCTGGTGGAGCATTGCTCTAGGGAGATCAAGGCAGTGACTACAGCGGAGAGAGTGTTTGTGATCGTGGATGAGAATGTGCTTGGCCTGCACGGTGAAAGGTTCAGGGCTACTCTGGAAGCCTCAGGACTCAGGTGGGAAATAATCCCCTTTAGGGCCGAGGAGAGATATAAAAATCTGGAGACGGTATCCTTTTTGTACGATCAGTTGATTGAAAAGAAAGCGCACCGCCATGAGCCCCTGGTTGCTGTGGGGGGAGGCATAGTGGGAGATGTGGTTGGTTTTGTAGCCGCGACTTATCAGCGAGGAGTACCTCTTATTCAGTTTCCCACCACCTTATTGGCTCAGGTCGACAGCAGTATCGGAGGTAAGGTGGGCATTGACCACAGAGAGGGCAAAAATCTCATCGGATCCTTCTACCAGCCCAGAGTGGTTCTGATAGATCCAGACCTGCTGGACACCCTGCCCTCTCGGGAGTTCCTTAACGGCCTGGCTGAGGTAATTAAGTATGGTTTCATCGCTGATCCGGAGATCTTAGACTTTCTTCTGGCGGAGAATGGTCTGAAAAGAGGACTTTCCGGCCAGAAAAGAATCAGACTGATAGCTCGATGCGCCGGAATTAAGGCTGCCGTTGTTTCTCAGGATGAAAGGGAAGCGGGATATCGCATGATTCTAAACTATGGACATACCATTGGCCATGCTATTGAAAAGGTGACTGGCTACAGCGCGGTCAGCCACGGTCAGGCAGTAGCCGTGGGTATGGTAGTGGCTGCAGAGATGGCTCACCGTTTGGGTAAGCTGAGCCAGGATGATGTAGAGCTGCATCGAAGAGTCATTTCTGGGGCCGGACTGCCGATAAAGCTCCCCCAAGTGGAGATAAGCGCCCTTCTTGAAGCTATGCTTCTGGACAAGAAGTATGGGACCTCTAATCGGTTTATCCTTTTAGAAGAGGTGGGCAGACCAGTAGTGGTAGAGGGTGTACCAGAGGAGATAGTGGTGAAATCGCTATTAGCTACCCAGGAGGAATGAGCTCATGACTAAAGCCCTGGTTATCAATGGACCTAATCTTAACCTTCAGGGTATTCGGGAGGAGCCCATATATGGCCGTGCTTCCCTGAAGGATATTGAAGAGAGACTTAATGCTCTCTGCCGGGAGAAAGAAGTGAAGTTGGAATTATTTCAATCTAATCACGAGGGTGAGATTATTGACCGCATTCACCAGGCCATAGGACAGACAGACATATTAATCATTAATCCCGGGGCTCTCACTCACTACAGTTATTCCTTGAGGGACGCTCTTGCTGCAGCCGATATGGTTAAGATAGAAGTTCATATTTCCAACATATATGCCAGAGAGGAGTGGAGGAGAACCTCAGTTATCTCCCCCGTAGTAGACGGGGTTATCTCTGGATGTGGAAGTTACGGATACGAGCTCTCGCTGCTGGCCGGGCTGGATCTCTATCAAAGACGAAGCCTATGAAGAGCAGGATAGAGAGGGTCAAAGAACAGATCGGAAAGAAGGGCTTTGATGCCATTCTTATCTCCCAGGAGGTAAATGTTCGCTACCTGAGTGGCTTCCACGCCTCTCACTCCGGGAGCAACTTGTTAATCACTCCAGAGAGGCAGTACCTTCTGACTGATTTTCGTTTCCTGAAGCAGGCCAGGAGGCAAGCTCCCCAATTTATCCTTTATCAATGGAAGGACCCTACCGAGAGAGGTCTTTCCGAGCTGATCAAGGAAGAGGGGATCCGAAAAATGGCCTTTGAGGATAGTATCCCCTTCAGCCGTTATCGAAAACTGGAGGAGACTCTGGCGCAGGTTGAGCTCTGTCCCCTGGAAGGCTTCATTGAAAAGTTCAGGCAGGTTAAGGACCAGGAGGAGCTGGAGAGGATCCGGGAGGCTGCCAGCATCAATGATAAGGTCTTTCCTCAGCTCCTCGCAATGATAGAGGTAGGAGCAAGGGAGATAGATATTGCCAATGAGCTGGAGTATGTGATAAAAAAGATGGATGCTCAGGGAGTAGGGTTTGAGACCGTCATTGCTTCCGGCGCTCGCTCCTCCATGCCTCACGCTGCGGCCACAGACAAACGAATCTGCCAGGGAGACATGATCAAAATAGATTTTGGCTCGGTATACCAGGGATATCACTCAGACATGACCAGAATGGCCACAGTGGGAGAACCTTCCGAGAAGCTGATGGAGATTTACAACATCGTGCTGGAGGCTCAATTGAGAGCTCTGGAGCAGGTCAGGCCGGGTCAGGAGTGCCGGAAAGTAGACCGCGTAGCCCGATCTGTCATCGAGGAAAAGGGCTATGGATCCAGCTTTGGACACGGAGTGGGCCATGGAGTAGGGCTGGAAATCCACGAGGAACCCCGACTGTCGCCTACTTCGGATGGACTTCTGGAGGAAGGGATGGTCATTACCATTGAGCCAGGAATCTATCTGCCTGGTTTTGGCGGGGTGAGGATTGAAGATCTGGTATATGTAAAGAAAGATGGCTGTGAGATTATCTCTCAGACGCCAAAAGAACTATATGTTTTATAAGTTTAGTAGAGAATACTGGCTTTATTATTCCTTAATGACAAGGCAACAAGGAGTAAGCAGCGGAGCGGAGAGTAGAGGAGAGGGGGGTTGGAGAGGATGCCGTCCATATCAACTAACGATTTCAAAAATGGCATGACTATCGATTTGGAGGGGACTTTATATAACATCCTTTATTTTCAACACGTCAAGCCGGGTAAGGGTGGAGCCTTTGTGCGCACCAGGCTCCGCAATCTGGATACAGGAGCAGTTATTGAAAAGACCTTCCGGGCCGATGAGAAAGTGGAGCTGGCCATTTTGGACAAACGGGAGATGCAGTTTCTCTACCGGGAGCAGGACGGTTTTGTATTTATGGATCTAGAGACTTACGATCAACTGAAGTTGTCCGGGGAGATCGTGGGGGAGCAGGAGAAGTATCTCAAAGAAAATGAGAATGTCTATGTGGTGTTTTACCGAAATCAGCCCATCTCAGTGGACATACCTCTTTTTGTGGAATTAAGGGTGGTACATACAGCGCCGGGCTTCAAGGGGGATACGGTCACTGCCGGAAGCAAACCAGCCACTTTGGAGACAGGAGCGGTGGTCAATGTTCCCATGTTTATCGAAGAAGGGGATGTGGTCAAAGTGGATACCCGGACTGGCGAGTACGTGACCAGGATATGAACCTAATGTGAGGCACTATTGAAAAATAGACCGATTAAAATCACCGATACTACCCTGCGGGATGGCAATCAGTCCCTTTGGTCGGCCCGGATGAGGACCGAGGACATACTACCTATACTTCCCAAAATGGACCAAATTGGGTTTAGCTCTATGGAAGTGTGGGGAGGAGCCACCTTCGATGTCTGTCTCACATTTTTACAGGAAGACCCCTGGGAGAGACTGAGAACCATTAAAGAGCGGGCCCCCAAGACACCTCTTCAGATGCTTTTGCGGGGACAGAACCTGGTGGGATATCGTCATTATAGCGATGACGTGGTCCATAAGTTTGTCAAGTTAGCGGCCAAAAACGGGATTGACGTCTTCAGGATATTCGATCCTCTCAACGATGTCCGCAATTTCAGGACCGGTATAGAAGCGGCTAAAGAGGCTGGAGCTCGCGTGCAGGGGGCCCTGGTTTATACCACCAGTCCCGTGCACACTGTGGAACATTACCTGGAGATAGCCCAGCAGTTAGTGGATATGGGCATCGATTCCCTGTGCATCAAAGATAGAAGTGCTCTCCTTTCCCCCTCCCGCACTCATTCCCTGATTCAGGAGCTGAAAAAGAACTTTCCCTTACCTCTTCATCTTCATTGTCACTATGCCGGTGGTCTGGCCCTCATAAACTACCTTAAAGCTATTGAAGCGGGTGTGGATGCTATTGACACAGCCTCTATTCCCCTGGCTTCTGGTAACTCCCAACCTCCCACAGAGATGATAGCAACTGCTCTGAAAGATACACCCTATGATACCCATCTTGATCTGGAGAGGCTCTATGAGATTGCCGAGTATTTTGAAGAGATCAGGATAAAAAGGGGTTTTGAGAGGGGAAGCACCTCGGTAATCCAGATGAAGCTTCTTTCTCAACAGATTCCAGGGAGGATGATTTCGGAGCTCCAGGCTCAACTGGAAGAGAAAGATGCTCTATCCAGGTTGGAAGAAGTGTTGAAAGAGATACCAAAAGTGCGAGCCGAAGTAGGTTTTCCGCCTCTCATCACTCCTCTCAGCCAAATCATAGGTAGCCAGGCTATTCTCAACGTGCTCACTGGAAAGAGATGGAGCGTGGTGCCTGATGAGATGAAATCTTATGTCAAAGGCCTTTACGGGAGGCCGCCCGGCCCCATGGCTGAAGATATTCAAAAGAAAGTCCTGGAGGATGAAAAACCGGTAGACTGCCGGCCAGCGGATCTTCTGGAGGACTCCTATGACGTCGCCGCCCAGGAGATAGGAGATTTG
Source organism: uncultured Actinomycetota bacterium (assembly GCA_964469465.1). GTDB lineage: Bacteria > Actinomycetota > Humimicrobiia > Hakubellales > Hakubellaceae > Hakubella. The sequence goes on along the minus strand of CAYYBB010000023.1, from coordinate 3,050 downwards.
GCTGCCTCCAGCGAAGATGTGCTGTCCTATTGTCTCTTTCCTCAGACCGCACGCAGCTTTCTGGAAAGTAAAAGAGGCATCAGAGAAAGTACCTTCCCATTGCTAGAGTCAGAAGAAGAGCATAAGGAGCCGGAGATGGATTTGGAGAGGATCAGAGAGGTCATTAAGCTGATGGAGAACAGTAGCCTGGCGGAGATGATTGTAGAAGAGGGAGATCTCAGGATCACTTTACGGAAAAGCCCAGGCTCATCTGGCATCAGCAAAGGGAGTCAGGTTCGGGAGGTAGAGAGAGGCCAGGAGGAAGTGCCTTTAGGGGAGGAGGAACTGCAGAAGGTGATCTCACCCATGGTAGGGATCTTCTACCGGACTTCAGCTCCGGAGGAGCCCCCCTTTGTGGAAGTAGGTGATATCATAGAGGTGGGTCAACCTCTTTGTATTGTAGAAGCCATGAAGTTGATGAATGAAATCATCTCCGACCTGGAGGGGGAAGTAGTGGAAATCTGTGTCGAAGACGGGCAGCCAGTGCAGTATGGACAGGTCTTATTTTGGATCAGGCCCTTGTAATGGGCGGGTTGTAGCAGAGATGGAGAGATGTTCAAAAAAATACTTGTTGCCAATCGAGGAGAGATAGCCGTAAGAATCATCCGGGCCTGTAAAGAGCTGGATGTATCTACGGTAGCCGTGTACTCGGAGGCAGACCGGGATTGTATGCATGTAAAGGTGGCTGACGAAGCTATTTGCATCGGCCCGGCCCCCAGCCAGAAGAGCTACTTGAACATGACCAACATTCTGAGTGCAGCAGAGGTTAGTGAGGCTGAGGCTATCCATCCCGGATACGGGTTTCTGGCTGAAAACTCTGAGTTTGCCCGTCTATGCGAGGAAAATGGAATTGTCTTTATTGGTCCTCCCTGGGAGGCCATCCAGGCCATGGGGGATAAGGCCAGCGCTAAGGAGCTGGTTAAAAAGGGGAAAGTTCCTGTAGTGCCCGGCTCCAACGGGTCTATCAAGGTAGATGAGGAAGCTGTGGCTATAGCCAAAGAGATTTCCTATCCCGTTATCATCAAGGCCTCGGCAGGGGGAGGGGGCAAGGGCATGAGGCTAGCTCAAAACGAAAAAGACCTTCTCTCCTCCCTTCGCCTGGCCAGAAGTGAGGCCGGGGCCTATTTTGGTAACGATGAAATCTATATAGAGAAGTATCTGGAAGAACCGCGGCATATAGAATTTCAGATTCTGGCAGACAATTTTGGCAACATCATTCACCTGGGCGAGAGAGACTGCTCCATACAGAGAAGGCACCAGAAACTATTGGAAGAATCTCCTTCTCCCTTCCTGTGGGAGAAGAAGAGAAGGGAGATGGGGGAGGTGGCGGTCAGAGCTGCCCGAGCGGTGGGATACCGGGGGGCCGGAACCATTGAATTTTTGGTCGATTCGGGAGGCAGATTCTATTTCATGGAAATGAATACCCGCATCCAGGTGGAGCATACGGTTACGGAAATGGTGACCGGTCTGGATCTGGTAAAGGAGCAGATCCGCGTTGCTGCAGGCCTGAAGCTTGACCAAAAGCAACAAGATGTGCGGATGAATGGACATGCCATCGAGCTGAGGATAAATGCGGAAGACTCGGAAGCCGACTTCACTCCTTCTCCGGGAAGAGTGTCCCTTTTTGTTCCTCCTGGGGGACCCGGAGTCCGCACCGACTCTCATCTTTACTCCGGTTATGAGGTACCTCCCTACTATGATTCTCTGGTGGCCAAACTAATTGTATGGGGAAAGGACCGCATGGAGGCTATCAAAAGAGCTGAGAGGGCGGCCTCTGAAATTATTATTGAGGGGATAAAGACCACCATCCCCTTTCATCGCCGGATACTGGCTAATGCCTTCTTCAGGCAGGGAGAGGTCTACACTAATTTTATCTCCAGAAGGGTCCTGGCCGAATAAGGAGGGCGGATGTGGAGAAGGAGAAGAATATACCTTTGGGTAACTTCTTAATAGCTCCTGGTGTGTTCGACTCCATAGTGGCTCTGGCCACTGAGGAGGTGGAGGGGATTGCTATCTACACGGGTGGAGTTGTAGCTAAGATTACTGAGAGAATGGGCAGAAAGAGCTTTCTAAAAGGGATAAGGACCAAAGTTGAGGACAGGAAGATAAGCGCAGAGCTATCTATCGTGGTAGAGTACGGTTACAATATTAAAGAGAAGGCTCTGGAAGCACAAACGAATATCTATCAGGCTCTCCAGACCATGGTGGGATTGGATATAGATAGAATAACCATCACTGTAGCGGGAGTTATGGCGCCCTGAATAGCTATGAACAGCCTGCCCAAGAGACACCGACAGAGAAAATTCGTTCTGGACATCCTGTATCAGGCTGACCTTCTGGAAAGGAAAATCAAGAATGTTTTAACCGAAGAGCTGGAACATAAGAAGGAGTTCCGGACCGAGTTTGTCATGTCCCTGGTGGAGGGAGTTGCGGAGAAGAAAGGATACATTGATGATCTGATTCAGGAGAGTTCCAGGAATTGGTCTCTGGATAGAATGCCTATCGTGGATAGAAATATTTTGCGCATGGCCATCTACGAAATACTATTCATGGAGGACATACCCTTAAAAGTCTCCATCAATGAGGCTGTTGAGCTGGCCAAAACCTATGGCACAGATGAGTCCGGCAGGTTTGTGAACGGGGTTCTGGGCAATATCATATCTCTGGAGAATGGCCTGAGCAGCCAGGATTCTGGATCAGAGCAAGAGTGGGGCGGCCATGATCAATGAGGGAAAGGGAGGAAATGTCTTTGAGGAGGAACTGTCTAGGCGCAGCGCCAGAGTATATGAGTATTTGACCAGGGACATTTACCGAAAAAGATTTCATCCGGAGCACATCCAGCAGGCCGTTTGTAGCTATATTAATTTGGGCGGCAAATCCCTAAGACCTTCCGTGCTTCTGTTTTCCTGTGGAGCTGTGGGAGGAGAAGAAGAAAAAGCCCTTCCGGCAGCGGCCGCAGTGGAAGTATACCATACCTGGACCCTGATTCATGATGATATTATAGACCGGGA
>CAYYBB010000022.1:0-17528 GCA_964469465.1 uncultured Actinomycetota bacterium | reverse complement strand
ATATTTAGATAGCTCCTAAAAAGTAATACTTTTAATTTCGTGCAAAAGTTTGGTGTCAAAATTTAAACAAAACTCAGGGATAACTATGAAACTTTTGGATAGGATATACGGATGTCTGGTGGGGGTAGCAGTAGGAGATGCCATGGGTATGCCCTCCTACTTTAACCTCCAAGACAATCTGGAAAAACTGGGGGAAATTACGGAATTCCTGGACGCTCCGGATGACCACCCTATACACAGAGGTTTTGTGGCCGGACAGGTTACTGATGACACCCAGCAGACCTTGTGCATCCTGGATTCTCTCCTGGCCGAAGGTAGGATGACTTCGGAGGGAGTGGCCAGGAGCTTAATCAAATGGTATACGGAGATGGGAGGATCCTCTATGGAATACATCGGCCCCACCTCCGGCCATGCCATCAGAGCTCTCATAGAGGGGAGAAACTTAGAAGAAGCAGGAAAGTATGGATATACCAATGGCGCGGCCATGAGGGTCTGCCCCGTCGGATTTCTCCATCCTGGGGATCTGAGAGAAACGGTCGATGAGGTGGAGAAAGCCTGCCTCCCTACCCACAATACCAATATTGCCATCTCAGGAGCCTCGGCCATAGCTTGCGCTGTATCGGCTTGTGCTTCGGGTTCTTCGGACCTGGATCAGGTAATAGATGCAGCAATAACAGGAGCAAGGTTAGGAATAAACAGAGGTCCGAAATTCCTTGGCCCATCTATAGAGAAGAGGATAGAACTGGCCACCCGCATGGCCAAGAAGAAAAGGTCAAGGGGAAAAGCATACCAGGAGATCTACCAGTTGTTTGGTGCGGGCCTACCCATATACGATGTAGTGCCAGTAGCAATAGCCATATTCTACGGAGAGAAGGGAGACCCTGTTCCGGCCGTCTTAATAGCGGCCAACTATGGTGGAGATGCCGATACAGTGGGCGCCATGGTGGGAGGCATCTGCGGCGCTTTTTCGGGGATCGAGGCTTTCCCCCGACAGTACATCGAGAAAATTGAAAGGGTAAACAACCTCGGACTAGAAGTTTGCGCCAGGAAGCTGGCCCGGCTTGTCCAAGACGAAGCCCGGTAACACAACTGCCATCGATCGGAGATTTCAGGAAAACAAGCTAGAAAAAACCGAACCACAGGGTTCTTGAAAAGCCCTCTGGCCGCGCTTCTGCCTCCAGGACTCAGAATTCACCTGGATCCCATATTCAGTTCTTCCCTCAGGATACCAGAAGCTCTCCAACTTTACGCTATCTGACCCAGAGCCTTATCCTTCTTTGTTATCCTTCCTTCTTATCCTACGTTCTCTGGAACAAATATTGCGCGGAACCGTCCCAACCATAGGACGGTTATGATAGAATTTCCTGATAGTTTGTCCTCTACAGGAGTCAATCACAAAAGTGGAACGTCGAAGGTTGATCTGGACTCTAATAGCTCTCCTGACCATTTCGTGGTCCTCTTTCCCCTCTTTCGCTTTCGCTGAACAGGAAGCTGGATTCGAAGATATAAAAATCCAACTGGATGAGACTCAGGCGGAACTGAACGCTCTTTATCAGGAGCTAAGTGGTCTATTTCATAAGTTCTGTTACGTATATGCATAGGTAGATGAAGTCTTAAATATTTCATCCCAAGATAGAGATTCCATATCCGAATTTCAGCTAGAAGTCAACAAATGCTACGTAACATTATTTATGAAGAGAACCACTAAGTGAGACGGAAGCTGAGCTCCAGAAGATCACCACCGATCTGGCCACGGAGCAAGAAAGGCTGGCTCAACTAGAGATAGAGCTGGATCAGAAGATCAGGATTCTCAACCTTCGGGCAATATCCCTGTATAAGAGCGGGAACCGGGATCTCTTGAGCGTTCTGTTCGATTCCGAGGACATCAACGACCTGCTCCACCGCCTGGCCATGATGCAAAGACTGGCCGAACATGATGCTCAAATCATCCAGGAGATCGAAGCAGCACGGGAAGAAATCCTCACTGGAAGAGAAAGGGTGGAGGCCAGAAAAGAAGAGCTAGAAGCCAAGAGGAATCAACTTACCGAACTGGCCGCCATGACCGAAGGCAAGAAGGAGCAGATTCGTAACCTCTATTACGAGAAAGGCGGTTGGATTCAAGACCAGGGCAATCTGGATACCACCTCTGAGGGCTGGGGAGAAAGTTTCGCGGATATTAGCGACTGGACATCCACATCTGGCTTTACTGTCAGTGGAGGAGTTGCTGTCATCCAGGGAGAGGCCGGCTCCACTCTAACCCAGACCATCGAGCTGCCTAGTTTCTATCCTCTGACCAACTATCCCTATCTCAGCATCAGAATCAAAGTCTCCCGAGGCAATACTTACCATATCAGACCCCTGGGGGTGGATGGCAACGGCAGTGCAGTAAGTATTTCCTCATCCAACTCTCCTTCAGAGAACAGAGGGGGAACAGGAGAGTGGGAGCTCATGACCTGGAACCTCAGGACCATAGCCAAAGGCAGGGCTGTTGCCTTTCGGGGAGTCACCATCGTTGCTGAGGGATCAGGCTCTGCCATCCAGGTTCAGATAGATTGGATCAGGTTGCATAAAGGTCTCACCCCCAGACAGTGCCAGCAAGTGGAGACCGACTTTCTAAACCAGATCGATGATGACTGTGATGGTTACACGGACAAGGATGACCCTGACTATTCTCCGCCCCGCCAGGTGCTGGCTCTATATCACATCTGGTATGGGAGCAGGTATGGCCCTACCGGAAAGTGGTTTCACTGGAACCATAACGGCTACAATCCAGATCGGGTGGTTGATGGTAGACGACATATCCCCTCACCCGACTACCCCTTGATACCCCCGGAGAAATATGATAGCCAGGATGTGGAAGTATTGAGACAGCACGTAGAGTGGGCGATCGCCAGTGGCATAGATGGATTCATGGTCGACTGGTGGGGCATCGGCCATTTTGAGGATAATGCTACCAAGCTCCTGGTGGATCTCATAGAAAGAGACTATCCCCGTTTCCGCATTGCCATCCTTTATGATGGCCACTACGGCCGGGACTATAAGAGTGCCGAGGCCATGGGGCGGGACTTCGACTATATTCTGAAAACCTATGGAAATCGAAACAGCTATTTCCGCATCGATGGCAAGCCGGTTATAATGATCTGGTCTGCCAAGAGCCACCGGGCCAATGAATGGATCAGAGCCTTCAACAGCACTGATAAACCCAGATCCCAGGTGGTCTACCTGGTGGATAAACGCGACTATATATCTTTTGCCGATGGCTACAGCACCTACACCAATGATGCCACTGCCTATCTTCTCCGGACCGATGACACCAAAATCTTCTCTGAGACAGTGTAGCCTGGCTGGAATAATACCAAGATCACCAACCCCGGCGCCATAGTTCCCCGAAACAACGGGGCCTGGTACTCCGAGCTGTGGGAAAAGGCCATCCACAAAAACCCGGACTTTATCCTAATCTGCTCCTGGAATGAGTGGCATGAGGGCTCAGAAATAGAACCCAGCCGGGAGTACGGTACTCTCTACCTGGAGCTAACCGAGAAGTACTCCAAGATTTACAAGAGCCAGTAAAGACGAGAATAAATACACCCGCAATAATCCTGGCGGTAAAGCCCATACTCCTTGCTTAACTGGCAACTAATCTTGTAACCATCTTTTTTCTTAAAGTCAGCACTGTAGAAATTCAGCCCATACCTACAGGCCAGATCTTCTCCGATGAAGTTTATTACTGCTGCTTTCTTGTGAGGACTGATGGAAAGACTGGAGGTGAAGTGATCATAACCATTCTCTATTGCAAAGCGAGCTGTCTGCTCCAGCCTCAGGTGGTAGCAGATCTCACACCTTTTGCCACCCTCTCTTTCATCTTCATATCCTTTTGTGGCCTTGAACCATCTCTCCAGATCATATTCACCCTCAACAAGCTCGACTCCTATCTTCTCGGCCAACACCCTCATCTCCTTTAGACGGCGTTGGTATTCCTCTTGGGGATGGATGTTGGGATTATAGAAGTAGGCAGTCACCTCAAAATCATGCTTTAACAACTGGATCACATGGGTAGAGCATGGGGCACAGCAGACATGAAGCAAGAGATTGGGTTTCGCGCCGACCATCTCGACTTTTTCTGGCCCTCCCTTTACTTCCCTGAAAGGTGCCTAAGCTGGTGTGAATCCAAAAAGGCATCCGACCGTACCAATGCTAGTGTAGCACCCCGGATAATCCAGTCAACATAGTAATCGTCCTACAATCGGTGAGCACCGGGTTCAACATTAGTTGAAGTGCTCATTTATGTCTATTGACCAGGGCTGTTGCCTTGCTTACCGTAGATGGCCAAAAATTCCCACCAATGTTGGAACGGTCACTCAGCACAAAGCTTGCCAATCCCCCCAGCGCGACTGTGTTAAAATAGGACTATTTACACCAATGCCGAGGAGGAATAGAGTTCCTGGAATGAAGAAATTATCTCTTATTGTAATGTCTTTAAGTCATATGTTCATAGATATTTACAACAATGTGCTGCCGGTACTCCTCCCCCTCTTTGTCTTGCAATTTGGCCTATCCTACACTCAAGTAGGCCTGGTGGTGGCCCTCTTCTCCATAAGCTCCTCAGTGGTACAACCCATCTTTGGATTCATCTCTGATCGCTGGAGGACTAACTGGTTTCTACCTGGTGGCATCCTGGGAGTATCCATACTTGCCAGCTTCCTGGGACTGGCACCCAACTACTTCTTCCTGCTGGTGGCCGTCGGCCTGATGGGAATCAGCTCAGCTATCTTCCATCCCCGCGGCTTGATGTCCGCTTCTCTGGCCAGCGGTCAGAGAAGGGGCCTGGGAGTATCCATTTTCAGTCTGGGAGGTAATATAGGCTTTGCTCTGGGTCCCATAGTGGCAGCCTTCGTGGTATTACGCTGGGGTCTCCCCGGCACCCTGTTCCTTCTGATCCCCGGAATTATCATAACCGCCTTGACTTTCTATCTGCGTAAGCACTTCTATCTGGTTCCCCAGAGAGAGCTCCATACTGAGAAAGAGCATCCATTCTCTCAACTGCCTTTCTCCGAGTTCCTGGTGTTATGTTCGCTGGTCACTTTAAGGGCTTGGGCAGTACAGGGAATAGTAGCTTTCCTGCCCCTCTATTTGCAGAGCAGAGAAATCTCTCTTCATATAGCAGGCAATCTTCTCTCTGCCTTTCTCTTCTCAGGAGCAGTGGCCGGACTTTTGGGAGGCTATCTCTCAGATATAGTTGGCCGCAAAGCAGTGATGTCCGTTAGCCTTTTCCTCTTCACGCCCCTGATGTTTTTGTTTCTACAATCCACAGGGAGGCTAAGCATGTTTTTTCTGATCCTTTCGGGCACTATGCTTCTGACCTCTGCCCCGGTGAGTTTTGTTATGGCCCACGAGATGATGCCCAACAGCATCGGCCTGGCTTCAGGACTTATTATGGGCCTGGCCTTTGGAATGGGAGGACTCGGTGTGGGTGTGGCGGGAATGATAGCTGACAGACTCGGCCTGGGCTTCAGCATGACCATCCTGAGCCTGTTACCTCTGCTGGCCGGACTTATGACTTTCTTGTTGAAAGAGAGAAGGACAGTCTTAGCCACGACCAACGTGACCCACAACCTAGAATGACAGCCAATTGGCGGACAATTGACAAAGGTGGCATCCTTAATTATAAATTGATATGTACCAGCCAAAAGAAGCTCGAGAATTTTCGGAATGCCGTAGAGAGTTCCAGGATGCCGCACAGAGTTGTAAACAGAGATCAACATCTGTTATCCTGGATTGCCGATCCAAAAGCGGTAGACAAAAACAATTGTAGCTAACTGTAAGGATTCTAAAGGCCTCAGAAAGGGACTAAATTGAGCAAGACGTTCTGTGAGTTGTGTGCTCATCCTCATTACTATCAAGGGGAAAGGTTCCGCTGCTTCTATCCTTTCTACATGTTAGACCTGCTGGCCCTGAAGAAAAATAGAAGGAAGATAAGAAGTCGAAAGATAGAGAACCCTGACGTCTGTCCTTTTTACGATGAGGAGGAATTTATCCAGTTCCTAAAGGGAAAAGGCTGGTACAACCATACCTACAGAGCCAGAAAGAAGCGGGCTGGGTAAGAGGCACCGATAGGCATACAGAGGTGCACAAAGAAAGACCTCTCTTCTTCCCCGTGTTGACATGACTACTATCCTTCGGGTCCAAGTAAGATCAACCGGAGAAAACTCCAAATTACGGAAAAATCCAGATGACAAGGAGATCGTGGCCGACACTACGCATTTCTCAGAAGCAGGGTATTGCCTACTCTCACCTATCTTTTTAACACAAATTTACTTTCCTTAACATAAAAGCGCCAGGGATTCTGGGCTGACTCTCCAGCCTTTTCTATCCCAATCCTACGAGTGGCTACTATCTCCTGAATATCATTTCCTCTATCCTCCACATAGAGAAGATCTCCCATAAGATCAACCCCGTTCAAACTTTTGTCTATCCTCATGGCCTGACAAAGTTTCCCTGGACCGTTAGCAATATGGGGATCTGGAGGATCGGAAGCAAGAAGCAAGATCCTGGCCAGCCTCTCAGAATTCTTACGCTTAAGACTTTTGCACGTCTCCTCATAGCGACTCTCGATCATCAATTTAACACCCTCTATGGGCTCCACAGAGCGGATCTATACCGCTGCCGGAAATCCCTTTCTCTCAGTTACCACATTAAGACAGTAAAACATTCCATAAGTAAAATAAACGTAGGCATGGCCAGCCTCTCCAAACATCACCTCATTGCGGGGAGTCTTTCCTCTTGAGGCATGGCAGGCAAGATCGTCTCCTCCAATGTAAGCCTCAGTCTCTACTATTTTCCCCACCAGCAGCCCTTCCTCAGTCCTGCGAATCAGATACTTGCCCAAAAGATCTTGAGCAACGGTCAAGGTGGATCTTTGGTAGAACTCTCTTGGCAGTTTCATCGGCTAGATATCTCTTATATGGCGAGCCTGCTGGAGATAATCCAGGGAAATCTCTTCTTGAGCCAGTGTAGCCATCGACCCGGAATAAGTTACTATCAGTAAGGTCGGCATAGACAAAAATGGTAGAGCTGGCATGTGCTATGCTACTGGGTCATCGACCAGTAGATATGGACAGCCACGGAAGTCTCAGAGGAAATGGCCAAATAGTTCTCTCATGCTCGCTACTTTCCTCTCAACCTCGATCTCTCTTCAAGAGTTCCACCGAGAGCCTACATCTGTCTCCTCTGATTACTCCCTTGCAGAGCTCGATGGGCCGGTCATTAAGAGTATAGGTTATACGTTCCAGCAGCAGAGCCGGAGAGCCTTGCTTTACCCTTAATACCATGGCCTCATACTGATCCACCAGAGTTGGCTCAAAGAACTCCTGGGCCTTAATAGGCTCCACTCCATATTTCTGGCTGAGTAGATCATAAAGAGGAATGGCTGAAAGGTCGTAGTTAGCCAGACCGGGGAAAAGTTTGGAAGGGAGGTAGGAAGTCTCCAAGGCGAAGGGTTCTTCATCGGCCAGCCTCAGACGCACCAACTTGATAACCTCCTGGCCTTCACTCTCAAGATCTAAATGGCGAGCCACTCCTTTTGTGGCTGAAGTTACCCCTATCTCCAGAACTTTAGAGGAAGGTCTGATACCCTTCTCTTGTAAACTGGTGGTAATGCTGTAAAAGCTCTGAAGCCCCTGTTCAATCTTAGGCCTGGCCACAAAGGTCCCCCTGCCCTGCTGCCGAACCAGCAGACCTTCGTTGACCAGCTCATTCAGGGCTCTCTTTACAGTGATGTTACTTACATCATACTTTTTGCAGAGTTCTTTCTCAGAGGTAAAATAGTCCCCTGGGGAGAGCTCGCCACTTTGCAGTCCTTCCTTGATCTGCTCCCGCAGAGCTTCCTTTAACTGGAAATAAAGGGGTAAAAGAGCGTTTCTATCGATCTCCACCTACTCCTCCAGCAAAATCTGGTAGCCAATAAATGTCGAGAAACTTATTCTGCCTTACCTGTTATTTATCAGTATACTAAAATGCTTTTGATCAGCAGATAAACTTAGTAGAGCAGGATAAGAGACATATTGGGAGTATTCCTACTCTCAGCCCTAAAGAGTGACTACTGCAGTCAGATTCCTTGGCCGATCCGGGTTAAGCCCTCTATCAACTGTCTTGCAATAGGCCATAAGCTGCAGCAACGGCAGGGCCAGAAGGCCCCTGGAAAAGTCCGAAAGGCTGGAGTTGAGCTCAATAACATAGTCAGCAACTTTTTTAATCCTTCCATTGGACTTCTCACAAATAAGAAGATTGACAACTCCCAGAGACTCCAGTTCCTTGAGGAGGCGTTTCTCGTATTCCTCGGCTGATAAGGAAAGCAGAAAAGTTACCAGGGTCTGTTCATCTGCAGTAGACTTGTGGCCGTGGGGATATTCAAGGGACTGATGAGCACTGGTGACCATGTTGGCCATTTCTTTCATCTTAAGCATGGCCTCACAAGCCAGCCCGTAATAGGGGCCGGAGCCCAGGTACACAAACTTCTGCAGCTCAGGCCGGACGGCTATGTCTCTTACCGATGCCTCATATTTATTCAGCAATTCTTCAAGTTTATTGGGAAGAGTCAGAAGCTCCTGGAAATACGCTTTATCATCAGATACTATGGCAGTTATTAAATTTACAAGAAGCAGCATGCTGGAAAAAGAGCGGGTCATGACTATGCTTTTCTCTTTCCCCTGGGGCGAGATAAGGGCAAAGTCGGAGCTTTTTGCCATGCTGCTTTCCTCATAGCAGCTCACTGCCAGACTCTTAAAAGGATGGTACTCTTGAGCGGCTGAGAGGGCATTGAGCGTCTCGCTGCTTTCTCCGGAGCGAGAGATAGGCACAAGAAGGACATTCCGGGCCCGATTGAGAAAAGTTTCAGGAAAGAGAATGATGTCTCCCGAGGGCAGAGCTCGGGCGATCTTCCGTGTAAAGCGCTGAAAAGTTGCAGCCGCTGAGAGAGCTAGATAATAGGAGGAGCCACAGCCGAAGAAGATAGCTTGATCGAATTTATTTGCGGAAAGGAAACTTACGATTCCCTCTTTGTGCTCCTCCGCTACACGTATAGCTTCTCTCCAGACTTCCGGCTGGCTCATGATCTCGCCGTAGGTAGCATAACTGCTGCTCTCTTTCATCAGCTTCTCCCTTCTCTCGAGCTGCATAAGCTCTCAGACGTACAATTTGCGCCAAATAATTGGGTCAGGGCAAATATTACAAAAATGTCTAGATGATCCATCATTCTGGTCAGGAGATCCATGATCATATTTTAATATATTGTTATATTAACCCACCGATTCGCAAAAGTCAACAGGCAGGTATATTCTTACTCCCCCAGCACCTGTACTGCATAGCTTCGATACTGAGGTCCGTCGAATTCCACAAGATAGATGGTTTGCCGCAGGCCAATGACCATCTCGCCGTTGTGAATAGGAAAGAAGGTGTTGATGCCCAAAAGGCAACCTCGCAGGTGACAGTAGGCATTTACTCCCAATCTGCCGTCGAAATCCGGATAGCGAGCATGGTGATAGTCTCCCTCTTGGGGCACCAGTTTTTCCAAAAGTTCCAGAATGTCCCGCTCCAGGCAGGAAATGCCTTCGTTGACGGTGAGACCGGTGGAGGTGTGAAGAGTAAGAACGTTTACCAGACCATCCTTCACTCCACTCTCCCTGACCACCTTTTTTACCTCCTCTGTAATGTCCACCATCTCCTCTTCCTGGTGGGTCTGAATGCCTGGCTGCTTTAAGACAACTTTCATCTCTTTTCCTCCAATTTAAGAACCCTTCTGGCGTTTTCGGAGAAGATGAGCCTTAGGGTGTCTTCTGAAAGAGGGAGATCCTTTATAGCCTCAGCCATCTTCTTGATCTCGATACAGGGATAGTTGGAGCCGAAAAGGATCTGCTCCCTGAGGCTATTTTCAATGATGGTAATGGGAATCTGCTGAGTTAAAAGAAACCTCAAGAACTTCTTGGGAGTATCGGCATAAAGGGCTGAGGTATCTAAGAAGATATTGGGATGCTTCAGGGCCAAAGCCACAGCCTCTAGCACCCAGGGCCAGCCCAGGTGGGCAATGATAATCTTGAGCTCTGGAAAATCCTGAACTACATCCTCCAGAAAGAGAGGGTGGCTGTATTTCATTCTGGACGCAGGTTCCCAGGAGAGTCCACAGTGGAAAAGGATGGGCAGACCCTGGGTCTGGGCCTCCTCATAAAGAGGGTAGCCCAGCTCCTGGTCATTAGGATAGAAGGCCTGCAGACCGGGATCCAGTTTGATACCCTTGAGGCCCAGATCCAATATTGCCTCTTTGAGTTTGGCTCTGCTCTGGGAATCATGAGGATCCACACTGGCAAAACCAATGAAACGGCTGCTCCTCTGGGTAAGTTTGGCTATGCCCTGGTTAGTAAAGATGGGATAGCCCAGAGTGCTGGTGGCATCGATGGGTAGAAGGACCGCCTTCTCTATTCCAGCCACATCCATCTGAAGGAAAAAGGTCTCCAGAGGCTGGAAAGTGTTCTGGAGGTTAAATCCCTTGCGGGTCACTAGGTCAAGCTTTTCCTCTTCCACCATCTCCTTGATCAGCACCGGGTGGGTATGGATGTCAATCAATTTTTTACCTTCCTTTTAGCTATCAGAAATGCGTCAAAGATAGTACCAGAATTCTTGCTAGTCTGTAGCTGTGATACCACGATCAAACGGACTGAAGAAATTTATTATATTAATATAATTAAACTCTAAGTTTGTCAAGATCCCTTTCGAGTACATTTTTAAGTGAGGCAACAGGGATTCACCAGACCGTAGCAGACAGCAGAAAGGTGGTAGTTTGTAAGGAGTCTTGCTGGGGTAGCCGTGATACGGATTCCACTATGCCCATAGAGTCTAAGGTGATTGAGCATATCCTAGAAAATATTGAATATCCGAGAGAAAATGACTGGCAGTCAAATTAACTACTGTTGTACAATGACAGCAGCATATGGACAAAGCACAGGACGAAGGAAGATAAGGGAAAAAGTAGACTCTCCATAATAGCAGGAACCTAAATGCATTCTGAGAAGAGCCGGATATATTCGCCGAACGAGATAATCTCCACAATAAAAGAAAGTGATTGGCCCAGCATCGGGTACAAAGGACAGGAGTTTAACGACCACAGAAAAGACTGGAAGGAGGAGCCAGGTCGAGAACTTGAGTGGAGAGAGTTTGACGAGCTCCAAGATTTGCTCTTGTCACAACAAAGGCCTGTGGTATACTCTTATATGTGGAGAGGTCGGGAGATTGTTGCCATCTTTGGCAAACAGTTGAAGTATGAAGGTAAGATTCTGAAATACGTCGCCCTGATTTTTGATGTGGAGACGAGCAATCGCATAGGTTTCTGGAAAATAAAGCATAAGGCCTATTTCCAGAGACAACAGAGGTTTTTGGTGATGCAAGAATGACCAGAAAAGAAAAACTCCAAGATCTACAAGATACACTCTACCTGGCTCAGCTCCATTTCCCTCGCATTGTGCAGCGAAGAGTGAATGTAGCTTATGGGGAGATGGATAACATCATACTGCTCCGTGATCTAATCGAGGATAGTAGACATCTTCTAACCTCAGAACAAAAAATGTTAGTCGATAGGCTAGATGACATAATCCGACATAACTCCCGGTATATTTGGGAAAATCTGGCTAACCCGGTGGAGAACCGCAAAAAGCTCAGAACACCTCGCTCCCGCTGGTGGTGGTACCTCGACGAGATTATGACCGAGAGGGTTGCCTCGTAAACAGCTACGATGTTTTATCAGGCACGATAAGACCCATTTTCTCAATGAGCTCGGGAGCCTGTTCGTGCATCTCCATTAGGTATTCTTGCCTAGAAAATAGACTAAACATTTTCACGTTATCATGGTTCGTGGGTGACGAAGCCGTCATGGCAAATTAGCAGAAGTAGAGTATGTGACAGGATAGCATCCAACCTGTTTCCGGGGTACCCGTCTGAGGGCGTCCTGGAAACAGTTAATGCTATTTGGCAAAAAACCACGATTGTACTAGATCAGGATGGGAGATAGGACGGGGTTTGCATTATGTCTCTACAAACCAGCTATCTCCTCTTTCATCATAACCAATCTGGTACGTGTTCCCATCATCCGCCTGCACGCGAAAAAGAATCACTGCTCCCTCTTCCCTGTCCATTTTCTCCACACGTCGAGCTTCCAGGATGTCCGACACAAGATGTCGCTCTCCTCTGTAGGTAAATGATCTGGGAGACTCGGGAGTTTTGTATCCGCAGTAGGCTTCTACTTGAATAGGCTCCTTGCTTTCCATGCCCACTCTTTCTTCAAATATGATCTCTTTTCTCACATTAACTTGCAACTCCTTGAGCTGATCAAGGACATGTTCAAAGGCCTTGGCCAGCTTCTGTTGACTCACTGCAGTGAAAATATAGACTGCGTCCACCTGAAATTCAGCCTCTCTAGAAGCTTCGAGAAAGCAGCTAAGAAGTGGAGGAATCTATTTCAGGCTACCCTCAAAAATAGATCTTAAAAGATCTAATCTCTCCTCTTCAGTGGTAAGACGAGGTTGGAAGTAATCTTCTAACATAATTGTAATGAGTTTGGTACTTATATGCTTTCCTTTATAGAAAATATGCTGAGCAATAATGCCCTGTCTAACCGCCAGGCTAAACATCTGATCAAAAAAGAGATTCCCCAGACCATAATTTATGAAGCCATTTCCTCTGAACTCTACTCCCATGGGTTGATGTGCTTGGCTACCACTCACTATGTCCGCTCCAGCATCTATCATTCTTCTAAAATCTATTATCTGCTGCTCAGTAGGCTTATAGCTGTAAGTTTCTAGATACTGAAAGGTAAACACTACAATGTATCCCTGGCTTTTTAATTCCCTAATTATTTCCTCAAAATCTTCAAAATTAGGAGGTGCTGAACCAGGCGTATTTTTTGTGGCCAAGGCATATGGTGGACCCCACCAATTGAATCCCAAAAATGCGATTTTATTCCTATTAGAATTGATGACTGCAGGCTTGTAGGAGTCCTCTAAGTTCTTTCCTCCCCCAAAATAGGGCAATCCTTCCTTTTCATATAGAGCAAGGCTATCCAAGAAAGCCTGATGGCCGTAATCGTTCATATGATTTCCGGTAAGTTCTATTACATCAGCTCCAATGTATTTCAAAAGTTCTATATATTCGGGTTTGCTACAAAAAATCCGCTCTTTATCCCTGGCCCCCTGGCATCCTTCTACGAAGGGCACTTCGTTGTTTATATTATGGGTAATATCTGCATTTTTCAAGGTATCAACAATTTTTTCTGCAGGATAGAGAATTCCCATTTTCTCCATTCTGTTAGCCGTACCCCTGACCATGGCTGTAACCCCAGTCATATCAAGGGATGTAAGATAATTAATATCTCTATTGGTCAATTCTTCATCATCCAGGCCTGATCTCAAATCTTTGGTCAATTCATCAGCTTCATCGACGCTGATCTTAACTGTGAGGGGATATGAGGATAGATCTAACTCTTTATCAAAGATCGACATTCCTGGAAAATCGAGAGCTTTCCACTTGGGCTCTAAGCTTTCAAATGAGATAATTGACCAGACATTGGGGTTGGAGTCAGCGTAAGTTAAGAGTCCTGCTTGGCTTAACAATTTTATGGGAACAGAGAGATCTGGTTGTCCCAAAAGCGTTTTTAGAACATCCAATGTTTTTTCTGTTAACAACAGCTCTGGAGCTACATTTTCATTGGTGAGGTAATTCAAACTTTCTATGTTTCCATTCCAGTATGCCTTAATGTCATCTAAGGAAATTTCATCCCTATAGGTAAAAAAGGGAACTACTGGTACAAGTACCAGATTAAAAGTTGGTTTATTGACCTCTTCTTCGTCGCTGACTATCTCATTTTCGGTAGAAATTACTTCTTCTTCCGTATTTTCCAGGCTCTCTTCCGGGGCAATCTGCTCTACAAGCTCGGTAGATTCGCCTGGCTGACAGGCAGAAATAGAAAAACTTAAGATACTTAAAACAGAAATTAAGGCCAAAGCGCGCAAAAAGTGTCTGTTTCTCATCTATTTTGCCCCTGGTATCATTCTATTTCAGGCCAGCTTAATATGGCTCTCCTCTCTGGTGGTTATGTAATTGTCACTGCCCAAATAGAGAATAGGCTTTACTAAATCTGTCCTTAAGCGTCCCTCCGGGAAAAAGTCCTCTTCGTAGTGGATAATGACGATCCTCCCTACGAAAAGGGCGTGGTCTCCGCAATCTATCTCATCTTCCAGAAGACATTCGTAGGAGGCATAGGCCTCCCTGATGATGGGAGAGTCTATTCTGACTCCCTCCTCTCTTCCCAGAGGAAATTTGGAAAATTTGTCCACATCTCGGCCGCTCACCTTCCCCATCCCGTAAAGTTTGTCCAGACACTCAAAGGGAAGAAAATTGACCGAAAATTCTCTGGCCTCTCTGATCAACTGATAGGTCAGCCGCTTGGGAGAGATGGCTACTCCGTAAAGGGGAGGATCAGTGGAAAGAGCGGTATGCCAGGCTGCAGCCATAGCATTTTCCTTACCCCCATACTTTGCGGTAACCAAAGTCACCGTGGTGGGATAGAAGTGGTAAAGCTTTTCTGGTTTCTCTAAAGTGACTTTCATCTCTTACAAACTCCTTTCTGCTAACTTGTATTATTTTTTCCAATAAATCCCATAGCCGGTAATCAGATCCAACATATGGCTCTCCTTATTTTCAGCGGCTGCATTTAGCTTCCACTTCTCCTCATACCTGCTCCATCTACCTGCAGAGCCCACTAATAGAGTCTGCTAACAGTGAGAGCGACCTAGGATCATTCTCTCTCAAACATGTCTTTTTCTGCTCCGCATTCTGGACAAACCCAATCTTCCGGCAGCTCTTCAAAAGGAGTACCTGGATCCACTCCATTATCAGGATCACCATCCTCAGGATCGTAGACATATCCACAGACCGTACAAACCCAACCCTCCATTTCGTCCTCCTTCTACTATGCTTGTGCGATCTTACTAGAGTCGCTCTTATGTTACTTTCACCAAGAACTTTTATCAATAGCGATTTACTCCAAAGGTCAGACCATAGACTATCTGCCTAAGAGAGTCTTGATCACTCTGACTTTGTGAGGAGGCTACGTTTGAGAGAGGTAACCATTCTGTCTCTCCACTTCTTCCGTTATGAGCTCTATTCTCCTCCTTAGATTGCTATCGCAAGGAAGGAGGACAAAACCGTCCTCTCCAGTACCCACTACGCAGCTTTTTACCTCTCCCAAGTGCCAGTAACGCCACACGGTATAAGCAGCCAGAGTAGCGTCCAGAAGATCTCCCAACTGATTGAGGCGAATGTGCCCAAGATGAGCTCCTATTTCCTCGCTGTTCTGTGGCCAATTCTCTGCACCTGAAAAGCATGAAAGAAGATCTCTGATCCGAAGGCGTGGCCCTGGTATCTCTTCCATTAGAGCCAAATTGCTCTTCAGATTCTCAGCCTTGACTTCCAGCGTACAACGTCTCTTGTAGGGAGGCACTGAGATCCTACGGAATTCCTTCCAAAACTTATCTTCCTCCAGAAGTTCTCCGGTCCAACCCTGGCTGCGCTCCCAATGCAGTACTCTCAGAGTGGCTGTAGGATATACCTCGCTGACCACCCGACAAGACTCTTCTTTATCAACTCGGGCCTGATAGACTATGCCCAGTTGCCGAAGTTTTCCTACCAGAACTTCTCCCCGGATTCCTCCAAAACTCCTGCTCAGCCATCCAGGATCGGCAGTATAGGCCGGCATTCCCGGTCTGGCCAGAATTCGTTCCACCTTACGTCTCCTGGGCTGTTGCGCCGGAACACGTAGGGGAGCATCGATACCTACTAGCAGGCCTTCTTTTGCAAATCGGGCTACAAAACTGGGAAAAGCACCCAGCAGCCATCTCCATCCTCGTACTGGCAGCTCTTCCTTTGCAAACTGGGTTATGAAACTAAGAATCTCTTCATCAGTATGAACAAGAGCGGCAGAACAGATGTGGCCTGCCTGGCCCAAGGCCACGCAGGCGGAACGGGGAACTCCCGAGGAGGGACTGTCAGACATTTTCCAGGCCAGGTCTATGCCCACAAAGTACATCATCTGATCCCCACCCTCTTAAGTACATCTCTAGCCTCTCTTGGGTCTGGACATCCGACTTATACTGCTTTATCCTTACGGGATGCGCTCTTGACGGAATTACTGAGCATGTCTGATTGTAGAATAGGATCGGAAAAGAGGCAATGGGCTGTATGAGATGCAATGTGTCCAACCATAACCATTCTTTTACTACCCCTATAGGTTTTGCGGCCAGGATGAGCCTGCTCTTGAACGCTCTGGTATGGTCACTTCCCGTCTTCTTTATAAAATACCTGAGCTATAGCTTCGATCCCTTTACCCAAAACTTCTATCGCTCCCTGAGCGCCACAGTGGTCCTGTTCCTCTATGTATGGTTAGGAAAGCGAGAAGAGCTTCGAAGAGTCATGAGCGAGTGGAGACTTTTTGTCCCTCCGGCAATCATCTTTGCTGCAGCCCAAATTTTGTATGTAGAGGGGATATATAAGATCACAGCCAGTCTGGCCGCCATATTGGAGAGAGGAGGACTGGTTTTCGTGGTAATCTTCTCCTACTTTCTTCTCCGGGACGAAGGGGGGACTATTCGGTCCAAAGGATTTCTCTCCGGCGCTTCTCTTTCCTTTGCCGGAATGATGGGGGTGATCCTGGGAGGTGGAGATATTTCTCTTCAAGGTCATACCGCCGGAGTTCTCCTTCTGATCACTTCCGGCACGCTCTATGGACTTTATACAGTAGGCATAGCAAAGGCCACCAAATACCTGGACCCTCTGGCTGCCACCTTTGCCATCGTGGCTTCCTCCACTGTAATATTTGGTGTGGCGGCGGCCATATATGGTGAACCTGGCCAAATCTTCCATGTCGATTGGAAAATCAACTTATTTTTGCTTATCTCCGGCTTGATCGGCATTGCCGCTGGGCACACTCTTTTCTTCATCAATGTTAAGAAGGTAGGCAACGTCTTAACTAATACGTTCCTGTTGTTGACTCCCCTGATAGGAGTAACTCTGGCCTCTTTGTTTCTAGGAGAGAGATTGACTCTCCTCCAGATAGCTTCAGGAGTTGTCCTAATAGGAGGATCTTACCTGCTGGTTACCCGCTACCACCCTAGAGAGACTTTCAATGAAAATCACTAGGAATTTCAATGCAAACATGGGATTTTCGGCGCGGAGGGACATTACTAAAGGGGGAATCTCTGGAAAGCTGATGTCTGCCGCAGTACATTTTCGATGCCCTGTATATCAACCAACGACATGGTGCCCAGCTTGCGATAAGTCTTATCACTTGTTTGGTTCTCTGGATGATGCTACAGCAATAAAAGGATGGAGCAAAGATATTGGTCATAATGATATCGAAGATGAGATGATTGCTACTATCTCTCCTTAGATTTCAATATATTGCGTAATCAAGCCTTATAAGAACGCAATATCTT
>CAYYBB010000021.1:0-17876 GCA_964469465.1 uncultured Actinomycetota bacterium | reverse complement strand
ATGGCGGGGAGTCGTCACACAGCCAACTTCCTCCTCATCTCCATATCGTAAAGTATTCTTTCCCTCTTTTTATCAATTCCGAGCGCTTTTCGTCCGGCATCGATGCGCTCAATCAATATCCTGGCCATCTCCAGAGGATCAGGTTCAAAAACCCACATCCCTCCGGTAAGGTCCTCAATTTCCCTGAACAGGAAATCGGACAAGACTTCACTACCGGTAGTTGGAAATGAAACTCCAAATACAACCATCATCCCGCTGGCAACGAAGTACTGACCGATGGCCACCGCTTTCTCGCTCATCCATTCAGGAGCACATCCGGCAGCCGGCACCTGATAGATGTCCTCGCCTAATCCACTCTCTGTCACTATTTCAGAGGCTGCGACCAGGATACGGCTGTTATCCACGCAGGACCCCATGTGGAGCACCGGAGGTATACCTACTGCCTCACAGACCTCACGCAGACCTGAACCAGCAAATTCTGCCGCTTCTGGGATCAGCAATCCTGCTCTAGCCGCGTTGATGGCTCCGCAGCCCGTGGTCAGTACCAGAACGTCGTTGGCGATGAGCTCCCCGAGCAGGGTGGTATGAACATATCCGGCCTTCACCCGGGGATTATTGCACCCCACCACGCCAACGACTCCTCTTATTCGACCATTGATTATATTATCATTGAGAGGACGATAGGAAGAGCGGAAGCTCCCGCCAAGCATGTAGTTGATGGTTTCGTGACTGAATCCGCCCACCAAATCGACGATGTCGGGGGGGATATCAACCTTTCCTCTGTTGGCATAGTTTTCGATGGCCCTCTTCACAACTTCCCTGGCTACATCAAAGGCGTTATTGGCATGGAATGGGAAGTGGATAGCGCCCGGTATTTTTGCCTTCTCCGACGTGGTGACGATCTCTGTATGATAACACTGGGCCACCGTGGGGAGGGACTGCATGACACACTGGACATCTACAACCATTGTCTCTACCGCTCCGGTCACAATCGCCAACTCCTGCTGCAAAAAGCTACCGGCTACAGGTATCCCGTGCCTCATCAATATCTCATTGGCCGTACAACAGATTCCGGCGATGTTGATACCCTTAGCCCCTTTTGATCTGGCCAGTGCAAGCAACTCCTGGTCCTGAGAAGCTTGAACAATCATCTCCGGAAGTAGAGGTTCATGCCCATGGACAATAATGTTGACTTCATCCTCTTTAAGAACCCCTAAATTCACCTTCGCTCTCAATGGCACTGGGGTGCCAAACAGGATATCCTGCAATTCGGTGGCGATCATCGATCCACCCCAGCCATCGGCCAGAGCAGCGCGACAACCGTGCAGCATAAGGTTCCGGTAGTCCTGATCTACGCCTATACTGGTTCGATGCATCATCTCTACAACTTCCCGGTCGATGCCTCGGGGAACCACGCCCAGTCTTCTCCAGAGTTGCTGACGTCTTGCTGGAGCCCGCTTGACGAACTGCAGTTCTCCCTCCTGTTTTCCAAACTCGGCCAGCGCTTTCTCTGCCACCTCTCGAGCAATCTGGTTCTTCTCTTTTCCATTCACATCCAGTTCGAAGAGCTCGGCGATCTTCCTGAGTTTCTGCTCGTCTCTGATGTCGTACCGGGGCGCTTCACCCCTGGCCGTAGCCAAAAGGAGCAAGGCCACCTCTCTGGCATGGTCCGAATGAGCAGCAGTCCCCGCCGCAATCATCCGGCCAAAGTTCTTAGCCGCTATGGCTTCCGTCGTTGCTCCACAGACTCCCACATCGTGCTCACGAACGCGGCACGGCCCGACGGAGCACACCCTGCAACATGTACCCTCAAGCCCAAAGGGACATGGTTTTTTGTCTTTAACACGTTGGAAAACGGTCACCGCCTCATCTGTGCCAATCTTATCCCCTATCATCATTCCTGCACCAGTATCACATTCTTTTTCTCTCATTCAGGTACTCTCCTTTACGTTAAGCACAGGTAACGGTAAGGAGAAGATCAGTCAAAGCTGCTCTCCCATCCTTACCTGATTTTTTCCACTGGCTTAAGCTCCTTCCTGTTGGATCCGCACTGCCCACAGCCTAAACCGGGGCCTCTTTGTGGAAGAATCAAGACTTGAGCTTGTCAAAATGTTATACCCGAGAGAATGGGTCGGCATAAAAACTAGACCTGCCGGCAAGTCTTCCTGAACTTTAACCGTAGAAGAAATATTGCCCCGCCTCGACGAAATTGAAACCCGTGTTCCATTTGTTACTCCTAGAGATTGCGCATCCTCCGGACTTATCCCGACATAACCTTCGCCAGAAGATTCAAGGAGGGAAATCTTGGATCGCCTGGTTCGGAGAGCATCACCAAGACTAAATAGCGTAGTGCCGGCCATCAACATATAGGGATACCCGCTGTCCGGCTCTTCACTCGCAGACTTAAGCTCACTGTCCAGCCACTTAAGGCCAAATGCGTATTTTTGGGGTCCAACGCTCCAGCTAACGACATCCCTTATCTCCTCCATAATCTCCATCTCCGACCTGTATTTCATCGGATAGCCCATCCTGGAGGAGAGTTCAGCTATGATCTGCCAGTCCGGTCTGGTTAGCGGTTCTATGGCCTTGTTTAGTCTTTGAGCCCTACCTTCCGCATTTGTAAATGTACCGGAGCTTTCTAGAAAACTTATCCCGGGTAGAACGACATCGGCCAATTGAGCCGTCTCGGTCAAGAAGATATCCTGAACAACCAAAAAATCGAGGGAGGAAAGCCCCTTGACAATACTGGTTGTATCGGGGAACGAAATAACCGGGTTCTCACCGAGGATGTACATCCCAAACAGAGAAGAGCCAGCCGCCTGAATCATCTCAATTGCCGTGAGACCCGCTTTGGCCGATAATGAAACACCCCATCTCTTTTCAAATTTCTTTCTCGTATCCGCATCTTCGACCTGACCATAGCCGGGATAAAACTCTGCCAGGGTACCTACTTCACAGACGCCCCGGAGGTTACTAAGAAGCAGACATGGAAAAACCCCGCCTTCCACTCTGCCGGTAAGCATCAGAAGGTCCGCAATCCTGGCGACGATTTGAGGATCGCTCATCTCCGTAGAAAAAATAATGATCGTTTTCTTGCTCTTCTCTCCGTAAAGCCTTGCCGCTTCGATCACATCCTCTTTAGAGATGCCTGTCCTATCCTCCACCTTCACCTCCGAAAAGCTTTGAAAAAACTCGGCGAAGTTGCGACAATTCTTGGCTACAAACTCTTTATCGTACAGCCCTTCCTTAAGCACCACCCCGATGATATCCTGTAGTAGAGCCACTTCAGAGCCTGCTTTCGGCTGAAGATGAAGGTGTGATAAGCGGGCACCCTTTGTTTTTCTTGGGTCAATAGTTATAACTTTCGCCCCTTTGCTCAAAGCCTTCTTTATCTTAACGCCCACAGCGGGATAGCTAACCATAACATCTGAACCTAAGACCAGTAATGTATCGGCCTCTTCAATCTCAGACATAGTAGAAACTACGCCAGCACTTCCCAATGAATTGATAAAGTCGGATAGCCTTGCAAAACCAAAAAGTCTCGCCGAGCTATCGATATTATGCGTTCCAAGACAAGCTCTGACGAACTTAGCAAAGAGATAGAGGGTTTCATTGTTATAAGAAGCTGAGATCAGGCCCCCGAGGGCGTCGGGGCCACGGGTTTCCTTTATTTTCCATAATCGTTCTGCAACACACTCCAACGCCTCATCCCAACCGCACTCTGTAAGCGAGCCGTTCTTCCTGATAAGAGGCGTCTTAACTCTTTCATCGCTTAGGACACAGTCCCAGCCGAATTTTCCCCTGACACACAAATAACCATCTTTTTTCTCTGGCCTGGCTCTAACAATGTGGTTGTTGATGGTGTCCAAAAGGATATTGCAGTCACACCCACAAAAAGAGCATACTGTTTCGGCCGTCTCGAACTCCCACTCTCGACCACGAAATTTCCGATCCTTTTCGACCAGACAGCCTACCGGACAGACTGAGATGCAACTGCCACAGAAAACACAGCCGCACTCCTGGAGTGGCTTATCAAATGGTGTGGTAACCGTTGTGGCTATACCCCTCTTCACAAAATCGAGAACATAATTGCCTTGGGTCTGGCATATTCTAACGCATCTTCCGCAGAGAATGCATAGATTGAGATCTCTCTCAATGAGAGGATTGGTCGTATCTATCGCATATTCAGCCTCTCTAATCAAGGGGAACCTTCTTTTTTCGATACCCAGCTCATAGGTGTATTTCTGCAACTCGCAAGTGCCGCTCTTCTCACAGGTTGTGCAATCTCCGGGATGGGTAGACCATATGAGCTCAAGGACAAAGCGTCTTGCGCTAAGGACCCTCTCCGTCCTGGTTCGAACTACCATCCCCTCTCGTACTTTCCTGGTGCAGGAGACAACCAGCCCTTTTTCTCCCTCGATCTCAACCAGACACATCCTGCATGCACCGGTGCTCTTAAGCCCCTCAAGGTAGCACAGATGGGGAATATCGATATGGGCCCGGCTGGCAGCTTGAATGACCGTTGTGCCTTCGGGAACCGAAACCTCCTGACCGTCAAATTTCAACGTGACCAACGTGCCCATCCTTTCCTCCTTTTGCTAAACTAACTCTATGGCGCCCTCTGGGCATACTTCCAGGCATCGTCCACACTTGCTGCATTTGTTTGCGTTGATGTAGTAAGGCTCGTTATCAGCAAGGTATGATACGTACTCTTCGCCAAAGACTGCCCCCTCAGGACAAATTTCCTTGCATAAACCGCACATGGTGCACTTCTCCGCGATTACTCTGTAGCTAATAAGCTTTTCACAAGATCTTCGGGAGCACCGTTTTTTCTCCCAATGCCCTTCATATTCTTCTCCAGATAAGAGCGAGCTGGCCAGAACCCCAGCGGCGTCCTTGCCGTGCTTGCAGCGCGCCGTCTCCTCCAGCCCAGAAGAGATCAAGCGGAGAAGATGAACGTCTTTCTCCTCGCCCTCTCCCTGGGTGAGTTTTTGCAATATCTCGATGATCTGCTCTGTTCCGAACATGCAGGGCAGACACTTGCCGCACATTTTGTCCTGGAGGAAATGTGAGAAAAATTCCAAAGATTTAAGCACCCCGCAGGTGTTATTCACAGCTTCATTAATCGATTGTCGTGTAGAACTCATAACTTGTACTCCTTTACGCCAGAGAGATTATAGCGAAAAGTTTGGTAGCACGTCAAAGAGGGGTCAATGAGGGGAGAATGTCACTCTCTACCAGGTTCTCCAGCCAGTCCTCTATTGATATCCTTTCGGTCATATCTCTCGTCTTCCAGCCAGGGCCTTGCCCAGGGTCAACTCATCAGCATACTCCAAATCTCCTCCCACCGGAAGACCGCTTGCTAACCGGGTAACTTTGATCTGGAGAGGAGAAAGAATCCTGGATATGTACATAGCCGTAGTTTCTCCTTCGATATTGGGATTTGTGGCCACTATTACCTCTTTGACCTGCCCCTCCTTCACCCTGGCCAGGAGCTCCTTAATTCTGATCTCGTCTGGACCTATATTCTGAATGGGTGATATAGCTCCACCCAGTACATGATAAAGACCCTTGTACTCATTGGTCCGTTCGATAGCCACAATATCCATGGGTTCCTCCACCACACAGATAGCTGAACTGTCCCTTTTCGAATTGCTACATATCTCGCAGATCTCCTTCTCGGTTACGTTAAAGCAGATCTGGCAAAATTTTACCCTGTCCTTGGCTTCGGCAATAGCATGAGCCAATTTAAGGGCTTCCTTTCGAGGAACCTTCAAGAGGTAAAAGGCGATCCTCTGAGCTGACTTGGGCCCGATGCCGGGCAGTTTTCTTAGCTCCTCTATCAGATTTTCCACAGGAAGGGTATAGTAGGCCATCCCTGGCTCCTCTACATTCGCAGGAGACCTTCTTTTCTACAAAATCCCTGGCGGTAGCCCAAGGCTGGCTCCCAGATCTCCCATCTTACTGGCATAAGCCTGCCGGGACTGGTCCATGGCCTCATTGATGGCCACCACTAACATATCCTGCAGAATTTCTGCGTCTTCCGGATTCAAGGCTGCAGGATCTATGGCTACTTCCACCACTTCCTGATTTCCATTTACGGACACTCTCACTGTTCCGCCTCCTGAGGTAGCCACAAACCTTTCCTTAGATAGCTCCTCCTGAATCCTGGCCACTTCTTTCTGCATCTTTTTCAGTTGGCCCATCATTTTTATAATATTTCCATTCATCTTCAGAGCTTCTACTCATCTTTCAGATCTATCTTCTGGACTACTTTGGCCTTAAAGCGTGCCTTAATAAGTTCGATGGGATCGACGGAATCTACCTTCTCAATGCCTCCTGCAAAAGAGAGTGGTCCCCCACCATCCTCACGCTCATTATCCCCCAATTCATTATTCTTCAAAGATTTGAGGGAGTCACCCTTCTCCTCTTCCCTTATTTCCTTTTCATCCTCTTGGGTGGCCTTTTGGCTGGTCTCACTCCTGGCCTTTTCCCCGCCTTCTTCCTCAGTCTCCTGGTGCTGAGAGGAACTCTCCATCTGAGATTTTGGTGGGGGTGGGGCGGATATGACACACTTTATCCTGATAGCCTCCCCCATCATCTCCGCCAGAGCCGCTTCAATTATCCTTTTGTGCTCACCTTTCTCCACTTTCTCCTTGTGGATGTGAAAGATGCTGTCGAATTCAATAGTCAGCTCTCCGTTCCGGAAATCTAGCGGCCTTCCCTCCAGGAGCAGGGCGTGGGTAGGTATCCGCTTCTCCCTGACCCGCTCCAAAATAGCCTGCCATTCCTTTTTGATGCCCACAATATCTACCTTGCTCCCAGGGGCAGTTGGCTCAGAGGTAGGGACAGCAGTCTCAGATTGAGAACGTGCCACGTCCGGGCGCTCGGGGAAAGAATTTGGTTCCTGAGGGGCCAGGTCCACAGCGCGCCCCGGGCCAGAAGAACTTCCAGCCCTACCGTGGGCAGGAGCTGGCTCCCGAGGAGCGAGGCTCTCCTCCGGCCCCCTCTCCTCCCTTTTCTCCTGCACCACCCCGCTGGCCATATCAGGTGTATCCCTAAGTAGGCCGCTGCCCCGGCCTTTCTCTATCGTGCTCTCCAGAGCTTCCAGTCGAGCCAGGAGAGCCTCTCTGGAGTCATCTGCATCCACCCTCATGGCTTTGACCATGGCCAGCTCCAAGAGCAGCCGGGGGTTACTATCCCAGCGCATCTCTCTATAGGTCTCCCCGAAAAGATGGAGAAATCTCTGAACCTCCCCATCTCTCAGCAGAGAGGCCTGAGCTCTGTATCTTTCCATCTCCTCCTGGCTGCAGTCCAAAATAGGCCGGGGGTCATCCACATTTTGAATGATCATCAATATTCTCAGATGCTCCAGTAATTCCCTGGTAAATTGCCGAAGATCACGGCCGCTCTCAAAAAGTCGGTTAACAAAAAACAGAACCTCCGCGGCATCCTTTTCGATGAAAAGATCACCCACCTCAAAAAGTAACTCCACATCCACCACTCCCAGGACTGTCTGCACATCTTCCACAGTGATCCTCCTCCCCGAAAAGGATGCCATCTGTTCCAGGGCACCTTCAGCATCCCGGAGGCTCCCCGCTGCATGTCGGGCAACGAGTCTCAGGGCATCCTCGGGGACCTCCAGCTCCTCTTTCTGGGCGACAAGCCTTAGTTTTCTCATTATTACGTCCACCGAGATGGGGTTAAAATCGAACCTCTGACACCTGGACATAATAGTGGGAAGAACTTTGTTGGGCTCGGTGGTGGCCAGAACAAAAATGACATGGGAAGGAGGTTCCTCCAGGATCTTGAGGAGGGCGTTGAAGGCCTCGACAGTCAGCATATGCACTTCATCGATTATGTACACCTTGGTCCTGACCGTGGCCGGAGAAAAATGGATCTTGTCCCGAAGCTCTCTGATCTCATCTATTCCCCGGTTGGAGGCGGCGTCTATTTCGATGACATCCAGAGATGTCCCGCTGGAGATCTGGATGCAGCTCTGGCATTGGTTGCAGGGAGTGGGAGTAGGACCCTGCTCACAGTTTATGGATTTGGCCAATATTCGAGCCGTGCTGGTCTTGCCGGTACCCCGGGGACCACAAAATATGAAGGCATGGGACAACTGATTATACCTGATGGCGTTAGCCAGGGTTTTAGTGACGTGGCTCTGGCCTATGACCTCTTCAAAAGTTTGCGGCCGCCACCTGCGATAGAGGGAAATATGTTGCATTATCCTATGACACCTGGGTCCTAGCTGTGGTCAGATCAAATCTATGGATCTGTTAGAACTTTTCCATTGTATCAATATGTGGAGACCTTGTCATCAAGTACACCACTGGGGTCTCTCTTTTCCCTCCTTGAACCCTCCACCTACTGAAATCTTACAGTATGCCACACAAAAACGGACAGCCTGCAAAGAGAGATTCTTTGCCTTCATCGGCTACAGGGCCGACTGCGCTGTCCGCCAGGAAATCGATCGTGCACCTCCCGTCGACGTCTGCCAATGGGCGTCACCGAGAGCAGTAAGCTCCGGCCAGGCTCTCCCATGACACCCAAGAGGATTCGCTTACCGCTGCTTCCTTCCGGACCTGACGGGTTTTACGAACTCTCGCCGCATGGGACCTGACCTTCATCGCTTGTTGCTCTGGCCCAGGCCCCACCAGCAAATCGCCTCTGTTCGGGATTCAGCCCCGCTATAGCGGATTGCGGGTACAGGGCACCGCTAGCTCCCCGCTTAGCACGATCGATATTAAGTATATCAGAATCATCAGACTAGAGCATAGTAGACGAACTGATATCATCAAGAACATAACTCCCACTTGAATCGCTGATATTACGAAAAAAGTCATGGGGCCCCTTTTGGGCCATAATAGGTTCCCCAAGGATCACTCTGGCATATACCCGGATACCCGGTTGAGGTTCTCATCCCTTTAGAGGATAAGACAAAAACCCTTTTTAGGGGAGTAGCCTACAATCGTTGGATTAGAGTATAGTAGATGCGGATAACTGCCGGTCCCAGGATGACGGTCAAAAGAGTAGGGAAAATACATAATATGAGGGGAAGGACGAGTTTGACCGGTGTTTTGGCTCCCATCTCCTCAGCATGCTGTCTTCTTCTACTCCTCATGTCAGAAGCCTGTACCCGAAGGACCCGGCCGATGCTTACTCCGAAGATATCTCCCTGAATCATAGCTGCTACAAAAGCATTGAGATCCACTACGTCTGTGCGACGGGCCAGGTTGCGTAAAGCATCCCGGCGGGCCAGACCTGCCCCCATCTCCTGGAGCATCCTGTTTAGCTCTTCGGCCAGAGCCCCCTTTATATTTGCTGCCACTTTGTCCAAAGCCTGGTCGAAGCCCATACCCACCTCTACACTGATAACCAGCATGTCCAGAGCATCAGGAAGCGTTTTTTTGATCTCTGTCTGCCTTTTTTCGATTCTACGTCTCAGATAGAAATCGGGCAGAAAGTAAGAAAGGGGGATACTGCCTATCAGAATAACTCTCAGCGGAAGAGTGGGAGAGAGAAAGAGATAGACCAGGATGGTAAGAAAGAGCATCCCGAAGGGGAAGAGGATTTTGGTAAAGAGATAGACATCCACGCCTACCTTCTCCGGACTGCCAGCCAGTACCAGTCTCTGTTTGGCTGCCTCAATAATGCCCCGAGGACTGATCCTGATCACCAAAGAGGCTACCCTCCTCCAAAAAGGCAGAATGGCCCTTTCCATAAAAGGAGAGACCACCTGCCGCTGGCCCTCAACATCACCAAAATAGCGGCCCAGGCGATCTAAAGGACCACCCCGGCTCTTACCTGTCATGCTGAGACCCACGAAAAGAACCAGGAAAAGGACAGAAAGGAAGGCCGCTCCCAGGATCAGATAGAACCTCTGGCTCAAGTCCATAAACTCAACTGCCCTTATGAAAACTTCAGTATTCAATAGTCACAATCCTTTTCATCCAGATTATCCCTATGATCATCAGAGCTACAGCGCCTGCCAGCATCGCCTTGCCCAAAGCCGTGGTGAACAAGAGGCCAATATAGGCCGGGTTCAACAAAAAGAGGATTAAAGAGAGGGCAACAGGTAGCCCGATCAGAATGTAGGCTGAAATCTTCCCCTCGGCAGTGAGGGCCTTAATCTGGCGTAGAACTCTGTCTCTCTCCCTGATGGTGTCAGAGATAGTCTCCAGCACCTCGGCCAGATTGCCTCCCACCTCTCTCTGAATGTTGATAGCCATAATAGTCCAGGACATATACTCACTGTTAATCCTTCGGGCCAGGCTTTCCAGAGCATCTCTGGCCGGAAGTCCGATCCTTATCTCTGTCAGCACTTTCTTAAACTCACTGGAAATGGGTGGACCCATCTCGTCCACTACCACACTGAGGGCCTGATTCAAGCTATATCCCGCCCGTAGGGAACTGGCCAGTATCTGAAGAGCATCGGGTAACTGATTGTGAAAATTCCTTATTCGAGATCTGGCCTGTTGGGACAGAAGCAAGAAAGGGGCTGTGGTCATACCGGCAATGGCCAAAAGAGTAAGGGGCATATCCTTAAAGATAAAATAAGTACCGAAGCTTACCATGATCACCGAGAGCAGATGCAAGGTTATAAACTCAGATGGCAGCAAGCTCAGACCGGCCCGGTCCAGTCTGAGCTGAAAAAATTCTTCAAAACCTCTTCGGGCGGCCAGAGCAGAACCAAAGCCGATAATTCTTCGGAAAGGCCCGAGTCTGGCGGCCACTTCCCCATACTCGTGGCCCTCACCCACCTCCAGGTCAGAGCTGTAGGGCTTAAGGCGCTCTTTAAGCTTTCGGCGGGAGGGGAAAAGAAGGCCCACAAAGACATACAGAAAGAGAACTACACTCATGAATAGAGAAGCATATATAGCCACTCTGACATAAAGGCTATCAAAGAGAGCCAGAAAAGGAGGTCTTTGGAATCTCTGGAAGCCAGCAGGGGCAGGGGCATAAAAAGGGTTTTTATAGCTCCAGTTGGTCAGAGCCGAGTAGCCTGCCCGACGGATCTCCAGATCAACTTTAATCTCCTCCACATTGGGCCAAAGGCTGGTGTAGACAATTTTGTACTGATTCTTAATCTTTCTAGAAATCTCCAGGTAAAGATCTTCCAGTTCCTCAGAACTGGCCGCAAATAAGATTTCAGCACCAGTACGCTTAGATATTTTCTCCAGAACCTCTGGTTTGTACTCCGGGGACTCCAGAGCTATAGAGTAGACCGCGGCCTTTTCCCTCAGAGAGCTGGCGATGGCACTCTCATCAGTGAGCTTACTCACTGTGTCTGCTCCGTCGGAAAGAACCACGATATATCTATGTTTTATCTGCTTGCCGCTAAAAAGATCGGCGGAAGTCACGATCCCATCGTAGAGGGAAGTCTCTCCTCTGGCCTTAAGCTGGGAGATCTTTTCTTTCAGCATGGCTTTGTCGGATACAAAGGGGGTGTAAGTAGTCACCTCATCGGCAAAGCCCACCACAGCAATCAGGTCAATCTCCCGCATCTGATCGACCAAAAGAGAGGCTGCAGCAATAGCATTAGCTATGGGCCTGCCTTTCATGCTCCCACTGGTGTCGATGAGGAGCACTACACCGATGGGCTCGTTTATCTGACCTAAAGTGTTCACCGAAAATTCTGTAACTGCCTCCCCATCCTCAGAGACAGTGAAGTTCCTCTCGGTCAACCCCTCCACGTCCAGAGGGGAGTCTGCCTGAAAACCCAGATAAATGTCGACCTGGGGATATTGCTCAATGCTGAAACTCTTGATGAGGATGTCGCCCTCATCAGCCCGGGAGAAAGAGGGGAAGATAGTGGCCAGGAGAAAAAAGAGAACCCCTATGATAAGAGTCTTCCCCGTAAGTATAAAATAACTCCCCGCTGGAAGAGGCAGCTTCCAGGGGGTGGGCGCTAACAATGGTATTTTCATATTTCACGCTCAAAGACTTCTGGAGATATATCTATTCCGTAATTGCGTAACTTCTCCATGAAGTGAGGTCGTAGTCCGGTGGATTTGAGCCTACCCCGGTATCTGCCGGTGGAGTCCATACCCATGGAAAAATCAAAAAGAAAGAGATCCTGCAGGGTAATGACGTCTCCCTCCATGCCCAGAACTTCGGTCACGCTTATTACTCGTCTGGTTCCGTCTTTGAGGCGGTTCAGATGGACAATCAGATCAATGGCCGAGGAGATCTGCTCCCTTATGGCCCGGACGGGAAGATCCAGTCCGGCCATAAGAACCATGGTCTCCAGCCGGGAGAGCACATCCCGGGGAGAGTTGGCATGTACTGTGCTCAGACTTCCGTCGTGTCCGGTGTTCATGGCCTGGAGCATATCCAAAGCCTCACCACCTCTTACCTCTCCCACAATAATCCGGTCTGGGCGCATTCTCAGGGCATTTCGAACCAGGTTCCGAATGGATACCTGACCTTTACCCTCTATGTTGGGAGGCCGGGACTCCAGACGGATGACATGCGGCTGGTGAAGTTGCAGCTCCGCGGCATCCTCAATGGTGATGATCCTTTGGTCCCCAGGGATGAAAGAAGAGAGAACATTAAGGGTAGTGGTCTTGCCCGTCCCCGTGCCTCCTGAGGCCAGAACATTGAGGCGTCCTTTGACGCAGGCGTTCAGAAAATTGGCTCCCTTCTGGGTCAGGGTCCCCATTTCCACCAGGTCCTGGATGGTGAAGGGATCGGGGGAAAACTTGCGGACGGTCAGGACCGGACCGTCCAGAGCCAGGGGAGGAATGATAGCATTGACCCGGGATCCGTCGGGCAATCGAGCATCTACCAGGGGAACCGACTCATCCACCCTTCTTCCCACCCGGGCTACAATTTTGTCGATGATCCTCATGAGATGCACTTCATCCAAAAAAGCCTTATCCGTGGGGTAAATCTTGCCGTGTTTCTCGACATAAATAGTGTAGGGATCATTGACCATGATCTCCGTTACCTCTGGGTCTTCAAGAAAACCCTCGATCGGACCATATCCCACCACGTCATCAATGATTTCATCGATGATCCTCCTTTTCTCCTCAGTAGTAATAGGAGTTCCATCCTCGGTCAGGATCCTGCTGGCTCCTTTGGACACCCTGATTCTCAGCTCAGCATCACTTACCTCTTTTTTGGCCAGGGCCTCGGTCATTTCCTCAATGAGATGGAGGTGAACCCGTCGTTTTACCGCAGCCAGGATTCTTTCTCTTCCCTTGGCTTTCACGGCCTTAGCTTCTATACCATTTTCCAATCTGTGGATCTTTTGCAGCCTTTCTTGTAGTCCCATCAAATTTCGCGCAAGGAGACTGACGACTTTAGTCGCCAGAGGAATTGCGCTTCCCTCCTTTCTGCGTTATAATCACTCCAGGTAGAAAGTTGAAAATACTACTACCACTTTCGCACCTTAACATAGCTTGTGTTGGAGGTTGTCATACCGAAATCCTGTATGACGTAAAACACGTCGGGTGTTACCTGTATGGTGCAGACTAACAGGCCCGGACGGGGCCTTCCGCTCTGGCCGCGAAGTTTGCGGTGTCACCGAGAAGCTGTCTGTTTTAACTGACAGAGTCGTCACATGTGTCGTGCTCCTCTTTTGTCTTCCCGCTACCCTTGCCAAGAAGATAATAAAATTTATCTGCCCATCCGAACTTTCTCCGCTGATAGCAGCTCAACCAACTGGAAAAGCCTCTTGCTGACCGGGGAGCGGCGATACTGGGTGATCACCGGTACTCCTTTATTTACGCTTATGGGCACCACCTTATGGCTGGGAATAGAAACATCTATCTTTCTCTGGATGGTCTTTTCTATCTCTTCCGAGGTGAAGCCCACCTTGCTATCCGATCGGTTCAGAATGATCAACATCTTCTCCTCTGGAAAATTGAGCTTCCCCAGAATCTGCAGAGAGAGCTTGAGATTTTTAATGCTGGGCACTTCCATGGTGGCAATCATGCATAAGACGTCTGCCTCATCCAAAACAGCCAGGAGATGATCCGAGAAAGAAGAATCTGTGTCGACAATGATGAAATTGTTCATCTTAGCCAGAAGATCCACTATTTTGGCCGTGGCCTCAGCAGTTATAGACTCCGCCTGATGAGGTTCCAGAGGAGCGGGCAGTACTTTTATCCCCGAGCTATGAGAGGTCAAAAAACTGCTCAGCATTTCCATATCCAGCCTGTCGATATCAGCCATGACATCGTAGACGGTATGCTGAGGAAAGAGACCCAGCATGATGGCCACGTCCCCAAATTGGTAGTTCATGTCAAAAAGGGCCACCGGACCCCTTTTTCTGACTGCCAGACCAACAGCCAGGTTGGTAGCTAGAAAAGACTTACCGGAACCTCCCTTGGCGCTGAATACCACCACTCTCTTCGACCTGAGCTGCTCTTCCTTTCCGGTAATCCCCTCTCCCAACACCAATTTTTCGGAATGGACCTTGCTGGAAATTTGGTAGGCCCGGCGGATGGTCTCCTGAAGATCTTCCCGGGAGCAGGGTACTTCCAGCACGTCCCTCATGTTTAGTTTCAAAGCCTGCCTCAGATGCTCGGCAGAAACCTCCTCCGCCAGAAGGATAACACTGACGAAAGCCAGGTCCGCACTATGCCGCTCCAGGATAGGGGTGAGATCTTCAATTTGATACCCAGGCCCCGCCAGAACCACTGCCGGAATCTTATGGCTCAGAATGAGATCCAGTTCTCCCAGATCAGTAGATGTATCTACCACCTCTATTTCGGGAGCACCCTTAAGCAGCTCCCTCACTTTCTCCAGACTCTGTAATTCTTTGTCGATCAATACAACCGTAACTTTTTCCAACATGACTCCTTTGCTAAACAACTTCAAGGAACAATCTTTCCGGAACCTCAGTTCTGCCTGTTATTCAAATATATTCTCCCGGGAACGGCCTGGGGTGGCTGTCTCCTCAATGCCCTTCCTTGGCAACAGGGCCAATCTTACCCTGCCCATATCTTCGGAGAAGACCAGCTTCTCGGCCTGTAGGGGGGTGACTGCCAGAGTAATGGTGGTGATCTCCTTCGGCTCCTGACCGCTCTGAGCAGAAAAGGTTTTCTTCTGTTCTTGGCCTTCCTCGGCCGAGGGCACATAAGTTCCTATATAGAGAACTTCCACATTCCATAGGAGAGTTTTAGTAATAGCTTTTTCTTCCTGCGCTCCCTCGGCAGTCTGCTCCGTAGCCTCCTCGAAAGTAGCGATCACATTGACCCGGTCCCCAATGTTGATGAGATTAGAGACCCCAATGACCTCATCTACATGGATGGAGACGGCCACCAGGCCATCGGGGACCACAAAAGCCAGGCCAGCCTGTTCGGGGAGAACAAACTTGGTAGAGGTTATCTGTTCGCCCTTATTGATCTGGGTGGCTGTCACATACCCTTTGTACTTATCCAGGGAGGTGAGTACGCCCTCTACCAGGTACTCCCTGGGAATTCCGGCCAGAGAGATGTCTTTTTCTATGGCCGTCACAGGTGTCCCCTTAGGTATATTGCGCCCAGCCACCAGAACCTGAACCTTCTCTACCTTCTCCTCAACAGAAGTTTTGATACTTGTCACATAGGCAAAGACACCAAACGCCGCTACCAGCCCCAGAACTATGGCAAACAACAGCAGAACGATTCTAACTTTCATCTCACCTTCCAAACATCGTTTCGCACGATGCTAGTAACTCTCGATGAATCAGAGAGGCTCTCACTCTATCAGACGTATCACCCTGATGGGCCCAACGCCGTCAGTAGTAGGGCCTGTGTAATTGATCAAAGCTTCATGGAGGAAAGTACCCTTAACTTCGTGTTTGTTAATATCAGTGATCATAAAAGGTAGGAAACTCTGTATCGTTGCTACTTCAGCCTTCCCCCTAAACTTCACCGTGATTATGGGAACTATGACGAACTGGCTGTCGGGGACACTCAGTCGGTACCCTTTCCCATCCCAGTAGACTAGAGATGAAAACTCCTGCATCCCCGGATTTGGATCACTGGCCACCCTTGCCTCCGCTCCCTGTTGGGTGGGACCGGCCATATTTCCGGGCTCGGTATCCACTTTATCTCCAACTCTTAAAGCTGTACTGGCACCATAGATTATGTTCTGTTCGTACTTGTCGGCCCCCTTTTCATCATCCAGCCTCAAAGCTCGAAAATTGCCCTTCTCTCCCGGGGGGCCGAGCTTCAGCACATACTCCTTACCCAGCTCCCAATTGTCTTTGGGAATCCCCCAGGGCACCACGCCTGTAGGCTCTTCCGGCGAGGCAATCCTGGCTGTAGCTCTGGCTTGTATTCGGACCGAGTCGATTCCCAGCACTCGGGCAAAGTAGAGAGGGGCGTTGGGATTCACAGGGATTACGGTTATGGTATCGTTGCTGGCCAAAGTAGAACCAATATCCACATCGGTAGAGGTAATAGTCACCCCATGTTCAGCAGCGTATTCAATGGCTCTGTGCCTCGCCACATCCGGGCTCTCCGGCAACTCCTGGGCCCCGGCCAGGGCAGCGGAGTCGGCCACGGTCTGAAGGAACCTCCTCTCCTGATAGAGAGAGCCCACATCGATAACCAGAGCTGTAACCATAATCAGGGCTACCAGAGAAAAGGCCACTATGATGGCTATGGCGCCTTTTTCATTCCCTAAAATTGTTCCCATTCGACTATTCTTATTCCTCATAGCCTAGAAAGGCTTCCCTTCGGCTTGTTGCTATTTCTCATAGTTCTCCAGGCGCATGATCGCCCTGCTCGTGAGAGGAATATCCCAGCTTCCCGCAAGGGGTATATTTATGGAAACTGTATAGGTTATTTCCACCACCACTGGATCCCCTATCTCCGTCCCCTGGGGAGTGCTTATATCAATATCGTCTGCCGTAAGGGGAACAGGATAGGCTCGCTCAATGATGATGCTTTCCAGGTCCGGGTTGTTAAGATCTACAGAGGCTATTCGGGCTCCCTCCCTGGCAGCATGGGTGATGGCCAGATAGTTATTGTAGGCAAGTCCAAATTCGAAAATGCCGAAGATCAACATCACTAGCAGAGGAAGAAGAAGGGCAAATTCGACGGCATTGGAACCTTTTTCACTTCTCAGAGAGTTCGTAGCTCGGGGCCGAATCATGCCTAACTTATGGATACGAGCAAGAAACAGGTCCGAAGTGGTTTGTGAGGAAAGTTCGACCGCTTACGGCAGTTGAGGACGGTACGCGGGAACTTCCCCCGGACCTCCCTGACCCTTTGGGAGAAGTTCCCGGCACCTGGGATCAAAAATCACCTTCAAGACCAGGTTGGAACCCAGTAGACAAGCAAAGCAATCTCTTTGAGAGATCCCCGAAAGAGTTCGACCCACCTCTATCTCTGATCGAGCTTTCAGAATCCTTTTCCTACGCTTTGCTAGCCGCCTTCTCAAGATCACTGGCTTGTGCCGCCGATGGCGTCTGCTATGGTTTGGAATAAAGTCGCCAAATTGCCACCCAGGAGCGTGACTGCAGCAATTATGACGATTGCGATAAGAGCAACTATCAAACCATACTCCACGGCGGTAGCTCCCTTCTCGTCCCACAAAAGGGAGAGTCGGACATAGAGCTTGCTCAGGTATCCCATTCTTTTCACCTCCGTCTCCTTATTGTGCTCCCCAATATATTTATCGGAATAAAACGGCTCGAACATTAGTTTTCTTGTATCAGAAGATGCTAGAGTTCTCAACTATGAGTCGATTTTGTTCGCAAAAAGGGGTGTGCAAGGTGACGAGAAGCGCTTTGGGGTAGGGCATTAATCGCTACGAGGATAACCTGATCCTGCAGAGGGGGCAGATAATTGAGAATTCCTAGCTTCTCTGCAACGAACTGTGATTCAGACAGTGGATAGCCCCCAATTATCTGCACTTGCTACTGATGGTTT
>CAYYBB010000020.1:8557-18754 GCA_964469465.1 uncultured Actinomycetota bacterium | reverse complement strand
CAAATATTGATTCAGGTAAATTCTTCTTAGCTGCTGAGAGGAGTCTGAAGCGTGATGGAGAACCAATCTAACCTCTCTCATTTCTCAGCTTCTGATAATAGAGCCTCCCGTTGAGATAGATGCTCCTAGACCGTAGAAACGACTCTGGAGCTAAGACCGTATATACCGTTAAAGACCATAATAAATCCGGCCGCCAACAAGATGATGGGCACAGAAACGTATTGGGCCAAGAATCCGGATATCAACATGGACAGGGGAAACATCAAGTTGGACAGCATAATCTGAGCACTGAAGACTCGGCCTCGGATCTCATCGGGAACTCTGTCCTGAAGGATAGTTATGCCCAGAACCTTGGGAGCCGCAAAGAAAAAACCGGAGATGGCTATCAGGCCCATAGAGAAAGTAAAGTTTCGGGAGAGGGAGAAAAGAGAAAAAAAGATGCCCATCAGGAGTACTCCCCAATAGGTTAACTTCCCCTTAGATAACCTGTGGCTCACTTTGCCCACCACAATAGCCCCTATGAGCATCCCAAAGGAAAGCCCGGACATCAGGAATCCGAAGCCAGCCGCTCCAGCTCGCAAGATCTTCTCCGACAGGATAGGGAAAAGCACATTTACAGGACCCAGGGCAAAGTTCATTATGGCCATAGTGATAGTCAGAATGAGAATCAGCTCAGTATTAGCCATAAGCCTCAATCCTTCTTTCATTCTATATAAGATTTCCCGCCCCCTGACTGACAGGGTGGCTCCCGCTACTCTTCCAGAGCGGGTTATGAAAGAGAGAGAGGCGGCCGAG
This sequence comes from uncultured Actinomycetota bacterium, assembly GCA_964469465.1. GTDB lineage: Bacteria > Actinomycetota > Humimicrobiia > Hakubellales > Hakubellaceae > Hakubella. The sequence goes on along the minus strand of CAYYBB010000020.1, from coordinate 17,959 downwards.
AAAAGAAGGGAGAAGGAATCCAGGTAGAATATGTTGATATTGCCAATAAGCAGAATCAACACCCCAGCCAAAGCAGAGCCGATGATATTGGTCACCTGAGAGGTCATCTGGCTGATGGAGTTGGCAACCACCAGTTGGGGTCGGGCCACCAGATTGGGCACAAAGGAGCCCTGGGCAGACTCAAACAGTACCTGAAGAGATGAGAGCAAAAATGTAATCAGATAAATGTGGGTAAGGCGTAATAGACCAAAATAGTAGAGAAGAGGAAACATAAGTACCAGAAAGCAACGGAAAATATCACAGAGGATCATCAGCCTCTTTCTGTCCCATAGATCGACATAAACTCCCATAAAAAGGCCGAAGAGGAGAGGAGGAAGGGAACTGAACATCATGACCAGCCCCAGATCCAGAGGAGATCCGGAGATAGCATAAGTAAGCCACATCAGAGCAATGAAGTGGAAGTCGTTCCCCAGCACAGAGACTGTCTGCCCTATCCAGAGGGCAAAAAAATCTCGATTGCGAAGAACGGTAAGGAAACCAGTGGCTCTATCCAGGTAAAGTTCTGCTTCTGGCTCCAGTTTCAGAGTTACCCCTCTACAAGGAAGTTTCCTTTTTGTGCAGATTTCAAAAATGCTTCGACGGCCGCAGGATGGTACATCTTGCCGCTGTTAAGCTCAATCTCCTGCACCGCTTTTTCGAAAGGAAACGGGTCCCGATAGGGCCTTTTGGTGGTCATAGCATCAAAGGAGTCTGCTACACTCAAGATGGCCGCCAGAATGGGTATTTGGTCCCCTTTAAGGCCCCTCGGATAACCTTGCCCATCGTATCTTTCATGGTGGCTCCAGATTATGTCGGAAATGGACTTAGTATAGGCTATGCTTCTGGTTATCTCAGCACTAACGGACACATGGCTCTCGAATATTTTTCGAGCTTCTGAAGAAAGCTGTCCCTCCCTATTGAGGACGCTCAGGTCGATCTGGATCTTACCCACGTCGTGCAGATAGGCCGCGTTCTTCAGGTTGTCGATCTCGTACTCGTTGAGTCTGAGCTCCCGACCGATCTTCTCCGCATATTGTGCGACTCTTCTGGAATGGCCTGCGGTATAGACATCCTTAGCCTCCATTATCCTTACCATGTTAATAATGTTGTCGAGAACAGCTTTCCTCTCCTTAATGGTCAGCAGGTAGATATATTGGGCCAGGATTAAGGGCAAAGTAGTAAAAAGAAGTGATATTGGTCCGAATCGCAAATATAAAGCCGCAATGCCTACGGACAGAACCGAGACCAGAATATGGAACGGAAATATCCAGGCATAGTTGTAAAGCCAGATGTTAATGGCAGAGGTTCTCTCCGGGATCGAGGCCGAGACGGCTATGGCAGTAAGTCCCGTATTGATGACAAAATAGGCCAGAGAAGAGAGAACCACTGCCAGAATTACGTCGCCCTGGAGAGCGAACGCTCCGCTCCTGTTAATGGTCTTAAAAATTATCCCTGCTACACCAACGGCCAAAAGGAACTGGCCACCATTGAAAAGATATTTGTACCAGGGCTCTCTGTTCTTGAAATCAGCAATGCGCAGGATCTGGAGCAGGGATACAAAGGAGGCAGCAGCAGGTCCGCCTACGAAAAGGCAGGCCATAGCTATACTGCCCGCAACTGATACCGCACCTGCCTTGGGCAATGCTACCGCCAGGTTCTCGGCCACCAATAGCAAAAACCCAAAAGCTAGTATCGCCGCCGGGGATATCCCGGGATAGGCCTGATAAACATAAAAAAGAATACCTAGACCGCCCAGGAAAACCAAGAATATATAAGCGAGGAGCCTACCTGATATCTTCTGAGCCATCAGCCCTCTATCTAAAAGTAGTACGTGCCCAGATTATAACAGAGGTAGACCCCTCCCTCAACACAGACTAACCTGCCTCAGCAGACACTTTACCACCTTACACTGGAAGCTATGCCTATCAGCGAGGCGAGACTGAGTAGGATTCTGATGACGTGTTTCATTTTTCACCTCCTGATTTCCCTATAAACTATCCTGCTTGTATCCTTTTCAGAATATTCTTTGTAGGTATGTCTAAATTCAACCTATGTTTTACCATCTTACACTCGAAGCAATTCCGATCAGCGAAGCAAAGCTGAGCAACATTCTAATGATATGTTTTATTTCTACCTCCTCATGAAATTAAGAAATCCGATCTCTAGGACGGCTCCGCTTCCTTTTTGCCAAGCGTAGCTTTGCCTTACCACCTTACGCTGGACGCTATGCCAATAAGCGAGGCCAGGCTTAGCAAGATTCTGAGGATATGCCTCATTTCCTTCACCTCCCTCTCACAAAATTGGGTCCTCGTTCACCTCCTTTGTGAAAATATAGTTGTGCCAGGCGTCAATGGGATAATAAGCAGAGTGAAAGGACAAATTGAGTCAGGACGAGTTCAGGCTTCATAAAAGAACTCACAAGTAGGATAAAAGAGAAAACCGGCCGTCTGGCCGCTTTCACTTCTGGCTCCACAAGTTCCAAGCGTACCAATTATAGAACTTGCTTCTCCGCCTCCAGTAAGAGTACTACCAATGTGATGTCAGCTTTGTACTCAACTTAGCAAAGAGGAAATTCAAAGTCAATTGAAAGGCCAGAAATATTGGGAAGGATATTGAAAATAATTTTTTCTTTAACAACAATTGTTGTCAAAAGTGGCAACCATTTGCCTTCGCCACGTTGCTAGTGCCATTTCTCATAAATAATACATTGCAAAATGGAACACATGCGGAGAGCGTGCGTTTACGATATACTATTTACAAGAAGTGGCACTAGTTGCCGAACCTGCTCACCAAACTATGCTCTGACGTTAAAGGAAAGCTATTATCTCCTCCAGAATTCGGGCTTTGGACCTTGCCCCTATCAATCTCTTCTGCTCTTTACCATCCTTGAATAGAATCATAGTAGGGATACTGCTAATTCCATAGCGGGCTGCTATACCCCGGTTGTCATCTACATTCAGTTTGGCAACCTTAAGCCTGTTGCTCTCCTCCTCGGCCAGCTTTTCCAGCTCCGGCGCGACCATTCTGCAGGGGCCACACCAGGCAGCCCAAAAGTCCACCAAAACAGGAGCAGAGGAATCAAGCACCTCTTTCTCGAAGTTACCGTCATTGACCTTAATCGGTTTTCCGTTTCCCAAGAAAGACACCTCCTGGCTGTTTTTATTCCTTGATATACCCTACATGGGTATGGTAGTCTCTTCGATAGTGCAATTCTCTTTGTCCTCTGTCAAGCCCGGTGGGCAGATCCGGCAATCACCTGGTAATATAGGGTCACGAACAGCTTGCCCGAACAGGGGTCAGGGGCTGCAGCTCTCCCTTATTTCCCTAATGGCTTTCCCCACATCCGGCGCTCCGAAAATAGCCGAGGCAGCCACCAGGACATTGGCGCCTGCCTCTACTACCAAAGGGGCCGTCTCCTTATTGATCCCACCATCCACCTGGAGATCGATCTCTCTGTTGAGCTGGTCGATCATCCTTCGAGCTTCTCTTATCTTGTGCAGAATATCTGTCTTAAAGCTCTGGCCCGAAAATCCAGGATCGACGGTCATGACCAGAAGCATATCTATTTCATCAAGAAACTCCTTCACCGCGCTCAAAGAGGTGGCTGGTTTGAGAGAAATGCTGGGCCTGGCGCCGGCAGCTCTGATCCTGGATATAGTTGGCGAAGGATCTGCCAGGGCCTCTATATGGACAGTTATGATGTCGCTACCGGCCTCGACGAACTCATCTATGTATCTCTCCGGATCAACAATCATGAGATGAACATCGAAGATCAGAGTAGAGTATTTTCGGATTGACTTTATAAGAGGAGGGCCAAAACTTATGTTAGGAGCAAAGACTCCATCGATGACATCTATATGCAGATAGTCCGCTCCCCCTTCCTCCACTTTTCTTATCTCACTGGCCAGACATCCCAAATCAGCGGACAGGATGGAAGGGGATATCTTTATCTTCATCACTTTCCTCCCAGGTATGTCTTTGGCCTATGTTCGGGCGTATGTTTTTGGTGCTGCGAAAAGGTCCAACTACTAAATCCCACACTCTCCGTCGGCCCTCCTTTGCCTCCCTTATTTTGGTTTTCACCGAAGTTCTAATCCCTGGTATCCCGGCCATTCTCCTTGTGGCTTCGCCTCCCTTATTTTAGTTTCAATCACCGCAAGCGGCAAGCCAAAGATCTCCTATAGCCCTTTCGCTTACTATTTTGGTGAATGTTGGTCGACAGGTAAGATCGACAGGTAAGAGTTAGTTAGCAGGCAGGAGGCCGAAGAAGTGGAGAGTCCGTACCGATCCCCGAGCCAGCAAAAAGAAAAAACAGGAAATTTATCCTTGCATTATAACCGATTATATACTATAATAACTGATAATAACTGCACAGGAGGTGATTTGAGTTCTTTTTTGATCCCAAATTCCCTACTTCAGCGCAACATCGGAAAGGAGTTTTTTATGTACAGATGTAAAATCTGCGGCAATACCGACTTTTTCGAAGGGCATGTGCTGGAAAGCGGCAGAGCCAGAATCTCCCAGATGGAAGACGGGAGCCTCTCCTGGTGTTTTTACCTGTCGGACGACTCTGATCTTGTTGATATCGATCCCGGAAGATGTGGAGTATGTCACTCTGAAGATCTGGAAAGGATAGGGCTATCTATGACTAAATGGTGCTAGAGACATTTTCTGTAACCTGCTCTTTCCCTATTTCATGGGTCCGGCTGATGGCCGACCCATGATGTAAAAGAATAGAGAGAATTTGGGAATTGAGCAAGGAATGTCAAAAGATAAGGTCTCTTAAGGAATAAATAAATTTTATAATTGAAAACATCTTTTCCAAATCGCTGTCTTGACAGTAGATGTTGGTGGTGGTACTATCCAACATGCTGAGAGACAGGAGGCAACGCAGTTACCCTTGTGGTAAAGGCAGTCCCTGAGAAAAGTCTTCTCAGCGAACCCCAGAGGCCCGGAGGGGTAGAAATGCTCCAAAGGTCACTGGGGTTTTTATTTATCAAAGAGGGAGGGGAGCGAGAGGTGGCTGGAGGGAAAAAAAGCAAGGGCAAGGCGAAAGGTAAAGGCAAGGGCAAATAGCGGGTAGAAATAGATGGCCATAAGAGTCAGGTCTGACAGCTATAGTGAATAGAGAAATAGAACCCTACCATACCTAAAAGTGGAAATTTGCTTATGCCCTACAATTAATCAAGCCTAAAAAAACTATTTTTAGGCCAAAAGCTCATCGCAAGATGAGCTTTTGGCCTTTTTGCTCCTCTTCCGCCGTTAGGAGTGATTCTAAGATCCAACTTAAGAACTACTCTCCCTGGCCACAAACTCTAAAATAGTTTTCTGCACTTCTGGCCCCTGCTCACCTTTCAGCATATCCGTGCCATGGGCACTTCCGGGGAAAATCTTGATTTCCTTGGGCTCCTGGGCCAGGGCAAAGTATTGCTGAGCACTAGCTACGGCAGAGCTATCACCCTCGCTGGCCAGAAAGAGCTTCGGAGCTGTGATTCTGGCCACCTCATCAGCCGCACTCAACCCTCGGAATTTGAGAGGAGCGGAGAGGGCAACCACACCTGCTGCCGGGCGCTGGGCAGCTACCTTGAGGCAAGCTGTCCCTCCCATGCTGGCCCCCATAAGAAAGATCTTACCAACGCCCTGCTTCTCCATAAAATCCCAGGCTGCCTCTACGTCCCTATCGATCACAGCGATCTCCTTTTCCCCCTCGGAATTTCCGTAGCCGCGAAAATCAAAAGTAAGGCTATAAGGTGTCTTTGCGCTGTTTGCATTACATCACCCCCATACATGAAGACAAGTATGATTCAAATTCAATTATAGGCCAGGGAGAACTTATGGTAAACAAAAACTATGTACCGGGGTGATCGTCACAAAACTGTGGGCAAATTTGCCCATCGAAAATAAGCAAGAGGAAAAAGTCTTGGCAAGGGACATCAGTCAACACTGCAACTTTAATGACAAACACTTTTCGGTAGACATTTATTGAAAAACCAACAGTCAGGTGGGATAATACAAGCAGGTCCAGCCCATTATCCCAAGGAGGCGATCGAAATGGCGCTGACAGCGTATGTCCTAATCAATGCCAATCCCGGACAGACAGGTGAGGTAGCCACGAAAGTCAAGGGGATCACCGGTGTAAAAAGTGCCCATGCCATCACCGGCCCCTTTGACGTAATAGCCTATGTGGAGGCCGAAGATCTGAATAGTCTGGGAAGGACGGTGATCTCCAAGATTCAGGCTATAGCGGGTGTTGCCAGAACCACCACCTGTCCGACAGTAGAGCTCTAGGACTGGCCGAAGGCTTATCCTAGGAACACTACCTCTGTCACGGGAGATATTATACGTGGCGAAACTACAAAAGCTCGATTTTGGGCCAATTTCCCGTTCGATTTAGGCCTGCGGGATAGGGCCAGAACTGAAATTTGGCCCCTGGTTGGAGGGGCACCATACTTTACTCTTCGGCAAGCGGAGAGAGTAGACAAGGAAGATTCAGATCTCCTGTGAGCTTGATAGTGTGCTCTTAGAGAGTCTTCTTGCCTGTCGGCGTGACTATACTTATCAGCATGTGGATGGAGAGAGGTATTTCTTTTCCAACTTCTTGTGGCCATAGAGAGCAGAGATGTACCAGGCATCTGCCCTGATTTCACCAGAAAAGATTGTCCTGCAGAGCCGTTCTCACCCTGACTTAGGTGACGACGAGGTCCTCATTCGAATGGCTTGGGCAGGAGTCTGTGGTACAGACATAGCCATATTCTCTGGCCACTATCAAGTAGCTCTTCCTCTGGTTCTGGGACATGAGTTCAGCGGAAGAGTGGAGGAGGTGGGGACCAAGGTCTCCCGGGAATTGCTGGGCAAGCTGGTCACCGCCGAGATCAATAACTCTTGTCTGGCCTACCGCTCACGGGATCCGTGTCCTGCCTGTATCAGAGGTCTGCCAACCCACTGTGTTAAAAGGACGACTCTGGGCATCTGGCACTGGGGTGGAGCTTTCGCTGAGCTAATCAGGGTTCCGGTAGGCAACATTCACATCCTGCCTCTAGAGATCTCCCCCAGAGAAGGGATCTTTGTTGAACCCCTGGCTGCCGCTATCCAGACCTTCGAGGTCACTTCAATCGATCCAGGCGATACAGTAGCTGTACTGGGTATCGGCAGACTGGGTACTCTCATCTGCGCTGTGGCCAGTGTTCAGGGCGCAACCACCATTGCCATTTCGCGCTCCAAAGATAAGCTGAAAAGAGCCAGGAAATACGGAGCAACTGAAGTCATTGACTCCTCTGTCTCAAATCCTATAGCCAGGGTTAAGGAGATTACTTCTAGCCTGGGTGCCGACGTGGTGGTAGACGCCACTGGCTCTCCCCAGGGACTGAAGCTGGCCCTTGACATGGTCAGACCCCGAGGAGTAATTGTCCTCAAGACTACCTCCGGTCTACCGGCCCATGGCCTCGATGTCACCAGGATTGCTGTGGATGAAATTCGGATTCAGGGTTCCCGCTGCGGTCCCTTTGATAAAGCCATGGCTATGCTCAAAGACAAGAAGATAGATGTTGAACCCCTCATTTCCGCGGTCTATCCTCTCAGCCAGACAGAACAAGCTATCAGGGCAGCAGCCAGGGAGAGCAAGGTACTAATAGAAAACAGGCTCTAATAAGACATAGAGTACTCTCCGGAAGCATCTCCAATTCCGTGATTTTTGACTAGAGTGTTGGGTCTTCCTTCAATAGCAGTTAGGAGACTTAGAGGTATAAGCTGGTATGATAAGGCTGTTTCAGCCCTTTTAGCTCCAAGACTCCTTGATTTTAAATAGCATGAGTATTGGTGAAATCGAAAGAACACAAGCTCATCACGGAAAAAGAGATGCTTACGTACTCTCCCCTGTAAGTTGGACCTTTTGAGTAGATATGAAAAATCTCGTTTTCCATGCCTCATATGGATAACAGTGTATCAAACAAAAAGGGGCTTTCAACTTCTCCATTTTTTCTCTGCTGACTACTCCTGTAGTTTTTGTTCTTCTGGGTGTCCTGTTGCCTCACTTAAAAATGTACTTGAAAGGTGCCTTTACGAAGATGCAATTTTAATGTAATATAAGGTATTTATTGCGGCGGAGTTGGACGTACTTACTATGTCGTCAGAAATCATCCTCGACAAATGGACCCATCTATATTCGGAGAGGACCAAAAGCATGAGGTCGTCGGAGGTGCGAGACCTCCTGGACGTCACTGCCCGATCGGACATTATCCCCCTGGCCGCTGGAGCACCTTATGTCAAGGCCCTGAACTTCCGAGACATCGAACAGTATGCCAGAAAAATCATTGCCGAGGATGGCCTGTCCGCCTTCCAGTACGGTCCATCAGGGGGGTTTTATCCCCTCAAGATGTGTCTCGTCGATGTCCTGAAGCTGGATGGGATCGATGCCTCTCCTGACGACATACTTATTACTGACGGCGGGCAGCAGGCCCTGGACCTTCTGGCTAAAATTTTTGTCGACCCCGGCGACACAATTATCGCCGAAGCTCCTTGCTATGTGGGTGCCCTGAATGCTTTTTTGTCCTATCAGGCTCGGGTAGAAACCGTCCCGGTGGATGAAAATGGTCTGCAGATCGAGATCCTGGAGGACAAGCTAAGCCAGCTTAGCCGGGAAAGAAAGATCAAATTTATCTACACTGTCCCCAACTTTTCTAATCCCAGCGGAGTAACCCTGAGTTTTGATAGGCGCAAGGAACTGATCTCTCTGGCCAGACGGTATGGAACCCTGATTATTGAGGATAATCCTTATGGCCGTCTTCGCTTTGAAGGAGAGCACCTCAAAAATTTGAGACAATTGGATGAGGAGAATATCATCTACGTAGGGACGGCTTCCAAAATGTTCGCCCCGGGCCTGAGAATTGGCTGGATCGTGGCCCCCTTCTCTATTCGGGAAAGGCTGATTCACGGAAAGCAGGCGGCTGATCTCTGCTCCTCCAATTTCACTCAGAGGCTGGCCTTGGAATATTTCTCCGACCCCCGCTGGAAGAATACTTTGAAAAAATTCATCTCCATCTATAAGGAACATCGAGATACCATGCTAAGAGCTCTGGAGGAACACTTTCCAGAAGAGGTAATCTGGTCCCATCCAGTAGGAGGTTTCTTCACCTGGGCCACGCTTCCTGAGTATATAAACACCACAGAAATGTTAGCTGAGGCCATAACTAATAAGGTAGCCTATGTACCGGGCCGTGGTTTCTATCCTGATGGGTCAGGAACAAACTGTATGCGTCTGGCCTTTTGCACGGTGGAGCCGGAACAAATTGAAGAAGGAATTAAAAGACTGGGAAAGATAATCAAAGAGCAGATGAGGCTTTACAGGTCATTTTACAGAGGCAAAAA
>CAYYBB010000020.1:0-8457 GCA_964469465.1 uncultured Actinomycetota bacterium | reverse complement strand
TCTGTAAGGAGGCAAGGCATTGGAAAAATATATTGCGGTTCTCATGGGCGGCCGCTCTCTGGAGAGGGAGGTTTCTCTGAAAAGTGGCCAAAGGGTGACCGATGCTCTCCTGAGAAGGGGATATCGGGTGGTTCAAATAGACATCGATGAGAATCTGGTGGATAACCTTCTGAGAGAAGAAGTTGACCTGGCCTACATCGCCCTCCACGGCAAGTACGGCGAGGATGGAGTCATTCAGGAACTTCTGGAGATCCTGGACATACCCTACACCGGACCGGGTGTCTTCGCCAACATTATCAGTTTTGATAAGATCATCTCTAAAGAGATCTTTTTGCAAGAGGGTATCCCTACGCCCAAGTTCTTTGCCCTCAGCTCCGACACCTTCAAAGAGATGGGAGCTGCCAGTACCCTGAATCATGTGGTGAAGAAGATAGGCCTACCTCTGGTGGTTAAACCTGCTGCCCAGGGCTCATCTCTGGGAATCAAGATAGCCAAAAGTGAGGAGGAATTACCCAACGCTCTGATCTCTGCTTTCAGTTACGGCAAGAAGGTAATCATAGAGGAGTTTATCAGGGGGACCGAAGTGGCAGTCAGCATCCTTGGAGAAGGTAAGCCCCAGGCATTACCTGTGGTAGAAATTGTCCCCAAGAGCGAGTTCTTTAATTTCAAGTCCATGTACACCGCAGGCATGACCGATTACTTCGTTCCGGCCAGACTTCCGGAAGAAATCTTAAGGAAAGTGGAAGAGACTGCTCTACGCACCCACCACGCTCTCAAGTGCACCAAACTCTCTCGGGTAGACATGATTGTAGATAGAGATGGAACTCCCTACGTCCTGGAGCTGAACACCAGTCCAGGAATGACTGAGACCAGCCTGTTGCCCATGGCTGCCAAAGCCGCGGGGATGGAGTTTGATGATCTGGTAGAAACAATAGTGCGGATGTCACTGCCCAAGTGAATGGTCTCCAGCGTATGGTAAACTTTCCTGGTCTCTAAAAGCGAAGGTTCGCAACAGCCTTCTGCCGTTGTTTGAATTCTATTGTCTGTGTTAGATTTTCGCTCAACTTTTCCGTTTGTGAAGCCAGGCTTTGCAAAATCCTTTTTGGAAACTACATTGCCGATTCTAAATTGCCCCGACAGATGTGGCACTCTGAGATTTCTCTAGGTAGGTTGAAGGAAAAAGAATACCTTGGCCACCTTTCCTTTGCCGCCCTACTCCTGGTATAATAACGCCCAGAGGTAGGTTAAACTGAAAATGGTAATTGCCACAAATCGGTGGGCACCAGTTTGAATAACGGTTGAGGTACTGACTTATGTTCATTAATAAGGGCTTTTGTGTTGGTTATTTTGGATAGGCGACTTGACCCACCAATTTTGGGACGATTGCAAAAATAGACCTCCCTTTCCAGGTTAACTAATCTGGACTGATCCGCAGAACATAGCAACAAGTAGGACTATTTCGGGTCTACAGGGCCCTGTAGCTCAGTAGGATAGAGCACAGGTTTCCTAAACCTGGTGTCGGCGGTTCGATTCCGCCCAGGGCCTCCAAGTTTATACGCTTTGCGTCCCTGTAGCTCAGTGGATAGAGCGCAGGTCTCCGGAACCTGAGGTCGGCGGTTCGACCCCGCCCAGGGACGCCAATTCTTTGCCTTCTATCTGCGGTCTAGTTGCAAATTCCAACTATTTCGTGTTAAACTGAACGTTGATTGGATATCTCTTAAGTCACTCATGCCGCCTACAGCGGCACCACGAAAGGATGAAAAAGGGGTATTTTCAGAATAGGAGACGGGGTTTAGGCGTATCGCTACGATTCAGAGGTGAGATTCAAATGGACAGTACCCTGGCATTGACACCAGAGGAGGTCGCCGAGAGGCTTGGTTTGAGTCTCGACACCACTTATCGACTGTTAAGGGAACGAAGAATATCTGCCAAAAGAGTAGGGCGCAGATACGTTGTTCCCTTGGAAGGCATCGCTAACTTCTTGGAGACCGTAGAAGAAGAAACGCAGGAAAGCTTGCTCCATCAGATGATCTCATTGGGGGATCTTTATCTGAGAAAAGCGGAGACTGAGGGACTCAAAGAATATTATGCCCTTGCCATAAGCAAATATAAAAAGGCCGCGGCTCTTGCTCCCGCTGATCCTTTGCCCTGGTATCAATTAACTCGAGCCTTGTTGCTCGCGGATCGAGAGAGTGAAGCCAAAGAAGCTTTCCAGTATTTACAAAAAGCCCAGGAGGTTACCAGGGAGTACCTCGGCAAAAAATTGGAAATCGACTCGGCCCTGCCATGATCCGGGCAGTGCTGGATACTAATCTTCTTATCGACATTGAGCTGCGGAGAATTGAGCGTTACGCGCCGATAAAACACGCCGCTATTAGCCACAAATTTGTAGCTCTTACCAGCCTTTCCATTATCCAGGAATTCGAGAGAGCTTTGGAGAGAGACTCAAGGCTCATAGAATTGCGACAAGATCGCAGTGTAACCATCAATGATCTAAAACGTGAAGTCCTCTCGTATACTCAATTTGCAGGTGGGTTTGATTTCTTCTGCCGCGTTCTGAGAGAAGATCCTGGTGACCAACACGTGGTGGCTTCTGCGCTTGCAGGCAATGCTCAGTACATTGTGACAAGTAACCGCGCAGATTTTTCAAACGTAGGAAGACTATCACAGAACCGAATCAAAGTCATATCACCCGAGGAATTTGCTAATTTCCAAAAAGCTATAGTATACTGAAGCTGTATTTTTATAAAAAGCCCTCAAAGAAAGTCATCAGGGTGAAGAGAACCCATAAATACGAAGCGTTTCTGACCGATCAGGACAGGAGGCGACACGAAAGAGAGACTGAAAAAGGGCAGATTATAAGATTTCGAGTACAATATGAAGCCAAAATCAGCGACAAGTGGTATACAATTGTCGGTTATGATAACTATCATGGATATGTGCATGTGGATATATACCACCCAAATCAGAAGAAGGAACAAAAAGAGCTTACATTCGGGAATTTAAAAGAAACTCTAAGCTGGTGTGAGAAGGACATAAAACAGAATTGGCCGCGCCATAGAGTCCGATACGAAAGGGAGCTAGAAGATGAACAGGCCAAAGAAAGAAAAATTTGATAAAAATGTAGTAATGGCTACTGAGTTCGATATGTGGCTTCTTGAAAATCCTGAGATAGCAGAAGAGATGCCCCAGGATTGCACAGTGGTTTTTATCCCTGAAGACGATGCAGAACTAGCGAAATATAACCTAAGAGTAGCTAACCTAAATCGGGATAAGGACAAGCCTATTATATTTGTAAAAATGAAAGTACCGACCACAGATCTGCAGACAGCAAAGCCTCTGTGAATCCCACTTTATCTCTGTGATCAGTATTCTGCTTTGTTTCTTTCAAGAGGAGTGTGGTTTTCCGGGGGAGGCTGGCTTACTGCCCCAGATCATTCCACCTCAAAGATCTCCCCAACACTCCGCCCAAAGACATCGGGGAAGTACATTTCCCACGCCCGGGCAGGCAGGACATGGAACTTTCCGGGCTGAGTGGCCCTGGCCAGATAGGTAAACTGGTAGACCCCTTTAGGCAAATAGTCCACAAAAAGAGCCACCCGGTCATCCCGAATATCCCGATGGGAGAAGTAAAGGATCTGCTCTTCCTCTTTTTTCTCCATCTCAAAATAGGATCCGGAGGTCAGTAGTTCGGGATTGATTGCCTCCAGGCCGGCGGGCAGGAAGTCCTCAATGATAAAGTAGTGCAGATCCTGGGGCGCATAAAGAGTGAGCCTGATTTTTACAGTCTGGCCAGCCTTGATGCTTTCTATGGAAGTTTTCTCCTCTTGCTCTATGGTACTGAAGTAACGTCTCTCTAGGCCTACCCCTCGCGATAGGGGAGGAATGTTCTCTGCGGGGAGGAAGTATCGCAGGGTGAGATCATAGTACATCTTTCCCGCTCCATCCTTGGTAAAGACTACATCCATTGGCTTCCCTCTAGTCAGCCTGTCCAGGGCCATTTGGAGCTCTTTCTCCTCAAACAGCTCGTTTTTGGCCACCCTTCCAGACAGGACCCGGTGGCCATCCAGAGCCACCTGATACCAGTAGTCAGGAGTTTCCAAGGACTGATAGGTGTAGGCATCGATCAGGCTTATCAGACTCCACACCGTTTCCTGAGTGGTGGACCATCTGCCCTCTTTTCTTGAACCTACAAGCCATCGGATGGTAGAGGTAATGAGGGGATCTTCTGGATTGGTCTTAATCAGGGCATCCAGAATTATAGCAGTAGTCCGGAGGTTGGTGTTCATGGACCAGTAGTCTCCTTGGGCCTCCTCCCAGTGGGAACCGGTAGAAGATAGACGAACCGCATCCCTTAACTCGGCTAGAATCTCTTTGACCTGGCTTTGGAGATTTGTTTCTGTGGCCGCCTCGATCTGGCCCCGATTCAGGAAGTCCTGCAAGGTCATCAGAAGATAGCCTTTGGCATAGAGGCTGAGCTGATCCCTTTTATAGAACAACGACTGGGTGAGCCCCAGATCTCCGGCATCGGCCAGAGTAAGGACATATAACAGGAAAGCTCTGGTATCTTGGTCCACCTGTCCCTCTTCAGAAGTTGCCCGGTAGAGGGATTCCTGCACAGAGCTTATTCCTCTATTGATAGCTTCCTGGCTCACGGTATATCCGGCTTTCTGGGCCTCAATCAGGCCAAGGAGAACATAGGCCGAGATATAGGGATCGCTCTCATTCTGGGGCCACCATCCCCAACCCCCATCGTACTGCTGTTGGGCATATATCTCCTGCAACCCCTGTTCTACCATAGGCTCAAGCTTATCCGGATGGAAACCTTCCAGCTTCAATCCGGTCACATCTAAGAGTCTCTTCAGCTCCACCTGGGGCAAGAAGCTGGATACTATTTGCTCAATACACCCGTAGGGAAACTCAGCCAGATAGTCCAGGCCCCTCTGTATCCCCGCCAGAGGAGTGGCGTAGGTCCTTATCTCCAGGTCACCCACTCCCTCCACAGCGTCTTCCCTCACCAGTATCTTTTGCAGAGCTGTATATTCCAGCTCCCCGGAAGCAGCTACAACTTCAGGGGTAATCTGATTCAGCGCTTCAATGCTCATCTCCACGGCATCGCTCAGGTTATCAGCCTCGGACCAGGCAGCAAAAGTCATCCTTACCCTCTCCACATCCTCCACTTTTCCCTTCCAGAAAACAGTCTCGCTGTCATTGGGGAATACCTTGACCCTAACCTGGGCCGAGGCATCAGAGGCCAGGGTGAATCCTTCTGCCTTTAATTCCACGGTGGCAGTGACCTCCTCAGGAGAATAATTATGGACCACCGCTCCTAGCATGACTTCGTCCCCCATAACCACGAATCTGGGAACGATGGGCCGGATCAAAAACTCCTTGGTGGTGATAATCTCCGATTTGCTCGCTCCCACCAAAGTATCTGGAGAAGCGGCCACCGCAGATATCTGCCAGGTGGTCAGGGAATCGGGCAGCTTAAAGGTAACCGTCGCCTCACCCTTCTCATCGGTCAAAAGATGGGCTTCCCACAAAGCAGTGTCCCGGAAGACAGTACGGGTGGTGAAGGCGGCCTCTCCCCCATCTCCTCCCTTTCTATTTTCCTCAATGTAGCGGTTGATCGGTTCCAGGGAGACCATCTGAGATTGAGCTGTGGTAACTCCCAGAGTGGCCTGGCCATAAAAACTATCGGTTATCTGAGCTGATCTGTCCGGAGCCAGAGAGAGCACCGCCACATCCACTATAGACAGGGCAAGCTCACTTTCCACTCCCTGACCTTGGAAGTCAGTGGTCTTTACCTTTAGTGTCACTGTATCCCCGGGGCCATAGGTTTCTTTATCTGTCTTGATGGCCACCGAGAGCAACTTCTTGCTGATATCAACTTTAAGCTCGGTATAGCCGATGCGGAAATCGGGGAGCGTCTGGTCTTCTGCCCCCTTGAAAAGACCCACGGAGATGAAGACATTGGGGCTGTAGGCTTCCTTGATGGGTATCTCCACCTCCTGAGAGGTGCTGGTGATGTCGATCACCCGGTAGTCGATGATCTTGCCTCTCTCCACCGTCAGAAGGGCCCTGGCATTTTGGTATGGTGAGGTTATCAGAACCCGAGCCGTCTCTCCGGCCTGGTACTCTTTCTTGTCGGCCAGGATCTCTATGGTGTTGTCGTTGGGCCGGTACCAGCTCACATATTCTTCCGAACTCACCCAGACGCCAGTAGCGCTGGAGACTTCATTGCCGGCCTCATCCCGGCCTTTGGCCACCACATGGTAGAAACCTCCCTTATCAGGAACAAATTTTACTTTGGCTTTCCCAGTACTGTCTGTTATGGCCTGAAAAGAGGAGACCACAGTGTCCTGAGGCTGGGATATATAGTAGAACTGCCCCAGCTCATCTTGCTTTTTGACTGTGGCCCACTCTCGCTGATACACGCTGATTCCCAATTTCTTGGACCCCACCAGTTGACCAGAGGGGTTCATGGTTATGATGTCCACAGCAGTTGGTTCTTTTTCCCTGGATACGTACTCTGCGGGTTTAAGGCCGATATAGAACCTGCCCTTATGCACAATCACCTCATCTCTTCCAGTGATGGCCTGATTGTTAGAGTCCATTACCGTGGCTTCCAGAGTAAATATCTGGCTTACCTTATCCTCGTCGATATTGACAGGCGTATCCACGACAAATTTACCTTTTTGGTCGGTGGAGCCCTTTCCGGTCTTAACTGGCTCAGGCCAGTAACTCACCTCCCAGTCCCCAAAGAAGTACTCAAAATAGTCCACAAAATCGTAGGAGGGATCGTCTTTATAGAAGAAAAAGTAGTCCTCTTTGCCTAACTGCCACTCCACCGGGCCATTGGAGAGGGGAGCGCCAAAGTAATAGTTAGCATCGACAGTAGCTCTGATCCTTTCCTTGTTGTAATAGTCATCCCGATCAGCCTTTACCTCCACGCTGAAATCCGGCTTTCGGTATTCCTGCACCTGGAAAGACTGATAAAAGGACTCCCCATCAATGTCCAGAACCAGACTGTACCAGCCCAGATTAATGTCCTGACCCAGCATCAGGGAGCCAGAGAAGCTCCCCTGAGCATTCAAGGTATGGACGCTTTCCTCTATCGTATTTCCCAGGCTGTCTATTATGGATAGAGTTACTTCTTTACCGGCCGGAGGCAAACGGTAGATCTTGTCATCGTCAATCCTCACCATTCCCTTATAGTAAACAGTCTGAGATGGCCTGTAGATGGGTCTATCGGTAAACATGTGGGCCTGATAGTCATGAGTCTCCCAGGTGATGGGTATATCAAAGTAATAGGGCTCGATACCATAGGACCAGTCAGAGGTTACAAACCCCATCTGATCCCCCTCCTGGAGAAAGATTCCCAATGCCTCATCCTGGCCCGATCTTACTTCAATCTTGGAGATGCCCCGGGTATCAGTGAGACCCTGGCCTATAAGCTGCCCATTCGGAGAATAGACTTTCACCTTCGCATCTTCCACTACCTCGCCGTCCTGACTTCTCACGGCCCAGACCAACACGCTATCTTTGTCCCTTTTCAGAGTCAGAGAGAGATCGCTAACCACCAGAGGCATACCGTCCCGCTCGCCACCCGGAAGGGTTACCTCCAGATAGTAGAAGCCGGGCTGGAGTTTCTCTCCTTTCTCTTGGGTCAGCTCAACCTTGACCTTCTCCTCTAGATTGAGCCGGGGTTCTTGTTCCATGGACCATGTCCTTATCAGTTGAATATCTTCTGGCCGGTAGGTGTTCCAGCCCTCATAGTCCAGGCCCAGAAAGTTGAGGAACTGGCCAAGATCTGGCCCGGTAAAGAGCCACATCTATTCTGGAGGCATTGATGGTGCTCAGATATACCGCCTGTCCTCCCTGGGAGGAGCGCAGGAGACCGAAATTGCCTTCTCGGTTTATGCGAATGCTGGGTGGGAGAGGAGTCGGCTCGGCCACACTGAAATTTATCTGACGATCCTGGCCCAGAAGCTGCCGGAATACGTCCTGACTCTTTGCGGAGACAGTTACGGTGTAAGTAGTCAGGGGCTGATACTGGGCATAAATATATAAAATGGTGCCATTCTCTGACCACTCTAGATAGGGATTCTTTACTTCCGGTACAATCTTGAGGTTACGCTCCACAGACTCTACATCCATAGGGTTGGTGAATCCTATCTCCACGTAGTAGAGATCTTTGACTATACTTCCATTGGGCGGATTAGAGTAAGCCAGGGACGGATCACCCACGGTTTTAAACCTCCAGACGAAATCCTCTTGCAACCCGATGCGGCCTTCGGCTCCCATGACTCCTTTACTAATGCGCCCTATATGGAGGGCATCATAGCCCAGGCCTCTTGTGGGAATAAAGATAAAGGAGCTTTTGTCCTCACTCCATTGAAATTCTCCTTTGAGCTTCCGTCCGTCCTCCAGAGTCAGGGAAAATCCTGCTTCCAC
>CAYYBB010000019.1:0-18822 GCA_964469465.1 uncultured Actinomycetota bacterium | reverse complement strand
GAGTATGCAGTCTGGTCTCATCTGCCGGGATGAATTTCCGTATGATGCTTAGAAGCTTGTACCCATCATAAAGGATGCCAAAGGCCCGGTGGCTGGGCTCTGTTAGTCGCCTGCGCTCATAGTTGATCTCTCCGGGCAGGGGATCAGGGTTGGGGATCTCTGCGGTGGAACACGGTGGAGAAAAGGGATCTCGCACCCGCACTTCGGCCAGGGCGCGGGCCAGGCTATCCAGGCTTTGCTCTCGTGCTTGGGCAGAGAGCTGGTGCAGATGGAAGGCGAAAAAATCGTCCCTTACCTCTACTGGGAGGGTCGGCAGCCATTGTTGTAGCGCAGCAGCTATTTCCTCTATCCGGAAGGCCTCCGCCCGAGGTTGATCGTAAAGGTATATGTGCCTCTCTTTCCTTCTATGGTTATTCATCTGTCTTACCAAAGGGGATCAAAGCCCCTCCGGCGAGTTGTAATATTTTCACGATTCGCGGGTGCTGGCCACATAATGATAATAGGTAGAAAATAGATTCCCCATTTTCATCGTTGGGAGGTGCGGCCCCTGAATGATAATTAGTGTAAAAATAGGGAATCCAATAGGGATTCCACCCTCACCTGGCTAGGCGGCCAGCTCCTGAAGACTTTTTTCGGCTACCTCTGCCGCCTTCTTCCCGGATAAAAGCATGGCCCCAAAGGTAGGGCCCATACGCGGCAGGCCATAGGTGGTAGAAACGGCCATACCGGCCACCACCAGGCCTGGCAGCAAAACGCCAGTATGTTCCACCACCAAATCTTCGGAGCGGCCTACCCACATGGCTCCGTAGCCTACCGTCTTGGCCAGGCCGCGTTCCTCCAGCTTCTTGACCACGCAGGCATCGTGACCGGTGCAGTCCAGGACCATCTTGGCTTCCAGGGCCACCGGGTCCACACAAGTGATCTCCCGCGGCAGGGCAGTAACGGGCGTCCAGTTAACCACCACTCCAGCCACACGCTTGTTCTCTCGCACTACCACATCGTCGAAAGTGGTCATGTTGGCAAACTTCACTCCGGCATCGCAAGCAGCAGCGATAAGCTTGGAACAGGCATAGGGACCGTCGGCTACATAGAGGCCCTTGGTGTACTCCTCGTAGGGAACCCCCAATTCGTCCAGGACCTGCTGGGCCGGTGCCCGGAGGGTGACCTTGTTCATAAGGTAGCCGCCGATCCAGAATCCACCACCCAGGTAGTTGTTTCGCTCAACGATGAGGACCTTATTTCCCTTACGGGCTAGCTCACGGCCAGCCATTAGACCGCTGGGCCCACCTCCCACGATTACATAGTCGGAATCGGCGTACTCCTCGAACTGCTTCAAAAACCCCCTTACGATGGCCCTGGTGACGTCCTTTTCACTAATCGGGTAGAAGATTTCCACTTCTTGTTCCTCCTTTGTGATATTTAGGCCGCAAAAACTAAAAACCGCTTTCGCTATAGAGAAAGCGGTTTTTTTCTCTTCCCGCTTCCCTACGCTGGTATTACCCAGTTCAGGTTCTGAGGGTCAGCCCCTCGCCTGTGTCTCCAATAGCTCTCCCAGCCGAGCTGATGGAGCTAAAGGTTTGAGGCTTTCTCAGCGCCCATGCTCCCCTAGCGGTGCTACGGGTGAACGACCGTTGTATCTTTGAAGAGATTATACCATACCCTGGGGCCTATGCGAAGTTAGACAATAGGCGCAACTTTTTCTTCCAGGGTTCCGTCTTTTGTCGAAGTCGAGTTTGTCTAAAAGACTGATAGAAGGCTAGCATGCTATAATGTTGGTCATTACCCAAAGATTAGGCAAAAGTACTCCACATTTTTATCCTTTGTTAGTGATGGTTCCATAATAATTAGGAAAGAGAGGAGAAATTGATGCAATCCCGAACAGTTACTCAGCCCATGATTGAAGTCATAATGCCCCGAAAGGGCATCCTGTATGATGTCCTTTTGATTCTAGGCGGAAGCCTTCTCACCGCCCTCTCAGCCCAAATTGCTATTCCTCTGCCCTTCAGCCCGGTTCCCATCACCGGACAGACCTTCGCTGTGCTCCTTGTGGGTACTCTATTGGGGAGCCGACGGGGAGCACTGGCCATGCTGGCTTATCTGGGCGAAGGACTTTTGGGACTGCCTGTCTTCGCGGGTGGAAAAGGAGGGCTAGCCGTATTTATGGGGCCCACGGCTGGCTATCTGTGGGGCTTTGTGGCTGCGGCTTTTCTGGTGGGTAGCCTGGCCGAGCGAGGCTGGGACAGATGTATCTGGTCCGCCGCGGCAGCTATGTTTCTCGGAAACGGAGTTATCTATCTCTTTGGCCTCCCCTGGCTGTCTTACTTCGTGCCCGGATCGCTGAGCCAGGTCCTGGCGCTGGGACTCTATCCTTTCATTCCTGGAGATATTTTGAAGTTGGTGCTGGCAGCTCTGGCTCTACCCTCCGGCTGGGTGCTGTTACAATGCCGAAAAGGGTGAAAGGCAGCTCGGTGTCTTTCTCTGCCCCAAGATAGATGAAATTAAGAGGTCACCATCTCCTCTGTATTCCAGGATTTCGAAGACACGGCTATTCGGCTCAGCACGTGGCTAATATGGCTGGTGTGGTGAGGCAGCTCCGCACTTTACCCTTTCTGCCAGTTCAAGTTACCGACAGTCCTGACGATATCTGTTCCCATTGCCCTTACCTGGAGAAGGGAGTTTGTGCCCAGAAGGGTGCTAGCTCTGAGCTCAAGGTGGCCTCCCAAGACCTCCGTATCCTTCTCCGCCTGGGCCTGCTCCCCGGTGCCTGCCTCCCCTGGTCGGAGATCCAGAGGAGGATAGCGGCCAGAGTGGTCCCTCAGGATCTGGAAACTCTCTGTAGGGGTTGTCAGTGGCTTTCCCGAGGCTACTGTCGGGAGGGGCTACAAAGGTTGAGTACCTCCGGACCCTTCAAGCGCTCCTAGCTTTTGCCGGAAGCTGGAGAGACGGTACTGCAAAATCTTAGTAGGTAGGGGCTTGAAAGGAAAAGGGAGAGGTTAATTAGGAGGTCGACCTGAAGCCTTCCTTGCGGTACAATCTTGGGGAACATATTTATGCTGGGAGTGACTGCTGTGGGTAACAGATACGATCATCGACAAATAGAAGAGAAGTGGCACCGGATCTGGGAAGAAAGGGGAGAGAAGAGGCAGAGAGTAAAAGGCCGCAAATACTATCTTCTGGAAATGTTTCCTTATCCTTCTGGCGATCCCCACATGGGTCACGTAAAGAACTACGTGATCGGGGATGTGCTCAACCGGGTGAGACGGAGGCAAGGATACGATGTTCTTCACCCTATGGGATGGGATGCCTTCGGTCTGCCGGCAGAGAATGCGGCCATCCAGACCGGAACCCATCCCAAAGTCTGGACTGATAATAATATCAAGAGCTTTAAGAGAGCCATAAAGGCTCTGGGTATCCAGTATGACTGGGACCATGAAGTTACTACCTGTGAGCCAGACTACTACCGATGGACTCAATGGATATTCCTGAAGTTTTATGAGAATGGCCTGGCGGTGAGGAAAAGAGCTCCGGTGAACTGGTGTCCTTCCTGTAACACGGTCCTGGCCAACGAGCAGGTAGTGGGCGGTCGGTGCGAGAGATGCTCCACTGAGGTGACTCAAAAAGAGCTGGTTCAATGGTTCTTCAAGATCACCGACTATGCTCAGAGGCTCCTGGACGATATAGAGCTTCTTAGGGGATGGCCGGAACGGGTTCTGATCATGCAGCAAAACTGGATCGGGCGTAGTGAGGGGGCTACGGTGGAGTTTCCCCTGGTAGGAAGTGACCGCACCATTCCTATCTTTACCACCAGGCCGGATACTCTGTACGGAGTCACCTTTTTCATTCTCTCCCCCGAGCATCCTTTGGTAGACGAATTGATAAAAGGGACCGAATATGAGGGTGAAGTAAGGAAGTTCAAGGAGCAAGTGAGGAAGGAGTCCCTTGTGGACCGAGGGGCTCCGGAGGTTGAGAAGGAAGGTCTGTTCATAGGACGTTACGTAATAAATGCCTTGAATGAGGAAAAGGTACAGGTGTGGATCGCCAACTATGTGCTTATGGAGTATGGAACTGGAGCTATCATGGCCGTACCGGCCCACGATGAGAGAGACTTTGAGTTTGCCAGGAAATATGACCTTCCCATTCGGGTGGTGATTAAGCCCAGGGATGGAGAGATAGACGAGCATAATTTGAGGGAAGCTTATCTCGGAGAGGGAATTATGGTCAACTCCGGACCTTTTAGTGGCCTGGATAGCGAAGAGGGAAAAAAGAAGATTGTAAAATACATGGAGAAAGAGAGGATCGGGAAGTTCGACGTCTCTTACAGGCTCAGGGATTGGCTCATCTCCCGGCAGAGGTACTGGGGGGCTCCCATTCCCATTGTCTATTGCGAGAGATGTGGGATCGTGCCGGTCCCCTATGACGATCTACCCATTCTTTTGCCCATGGATGTGGATTTTAAGCCCACTGGCCAGTCGCCCCTGACTTCCTGTCAGGAGTTTGTAGACACCTCCTGCCCCCGATGTAGTGGCCCGGCTAAAAGAGAGACGGATACCATGGACACCTTCGTCTGTTCTTCCTGGTATTATCTTAGATTTTGTAGCCCTCGCTACACTGAAGGTCCCTTCAAGGAAGAGGATGTGGACTACTGGATGCCTGTGGATCAGTATATCGGTGGAGTGGAGCATGCCATTCTCCACCTGATGTACTCTCGTTTCTTCACTAAAGTCTTCTATGATCTGGGCATGGTCAAATTCAAAGAACCCTTCGCTAACCTTTTCACCCAGGGAATGATCTACAAGGATGGGGCCAAGATGTCCAAATCCAAGGGTAACATTGTAAGCCCAGATCGAATTGTGGAGGATTATGGAGCCGACACCGCCCGGCTGATGATCCTTTTTGCTGGACCTCCAGAGCTAGATATGTAGTGGAGCGATAGAGGAGTGGAGGGGGCTTACCGATTTCTGAATCGGGTCTGGAGGCTGGTCATGGACAATGTGAGGAGCCTGCTTCTATCCTCTTCCGAAAAGGAAATCAGCCAGGAGGATGTAAAGCTACGTAGGAAAACTCACCAGACCATCAAGAAGTTTACCCAGGACGCGTCGGAAAGATTCAGCTTCAATACGGCCATAAGTGCTCTGATGGAGCTGGTTAATGACATGTATAAATACAACGAGCTGGTTAGCCAGGAGGAACAAAATCCGCAGGTTCTGCGGGAGGCTACTGAAATTCTGGTTCAGCTTCTGGCCCCCATAGCACCTCATCTGAGCGAAGAGCTATGGGAACATCTGGGACATAAGGAGAGTGTCCATGACCTGCCCTGGCCCAGTTACGATGAGGAAATAGCCAGAAGCGAGGAAATCACTGTGGTTATTCAGGTCAATGGCAAGCTCAGAGACAGGATCATCGTCCCGGTGGACATTAGTGAGGAAGAGATGAAAAAAATAGCCCTTTCCTCCCAGAAAGCGGCAAAATTCTATGAGGGCAAAGAGATCAAGAAAGTGATAACGGTGCCTGGTAAGCTGGTGAATATTGTGGTGTGATGTGCAGGTTTCTAAAAACTGTGACAATTTTGATTTCACATAACGAGCTCCGGGTCTCTTTGCTACTCTCCCGACACAAGGTATATTGGTAAATATCTGCGAAATAAATGGCGGAGGTGAATCGAGCATGCCAGACTATAGATTTACAGTAGTCGTGGGACAAGATGAAAACGGGCTCTACGTAGCTTCAGTACCGCTTCTTCAGGGCTGCTATACCCAGGGGGAAACCTACGAGAAGGCCCTGGAGAATATTAAGGATGCCATCAAGTTACACATTGAGGCTCGCCAAGCATTAGGAGAGCCTGTCCCTATAGAGGTTGTCGAGTCTATGTATCTGTTGCCATAAACACATTTCACTTTGTCTCCATAAACATTCTCACCTTTTATCCTTCAGTTTATCTCATAGCCCACCCCGAATATCTAGCAATTATCTATTTACATATTTATGCTTTTAGTCTATAATGTAAACGGTCCTTACAAGACGGATTACAGTAATGGAAGTAGCAGATTAGAGTGACGCAAGGGCATCTTTGTGCAAAGGCGAAAGCTTTTGGCGAAAAACAACAAATCTGGTAAGAGGGTTCTGAAAGAATGACCAGCTTACGTGAATTACTCTCCCTTATCAGAGATTTCTCAACTGCCCAATGGCAGTTGGTAGTCCTGGCCCTTCTGGCTCTGATCCTGACCATGACCGGAATCTATTTTCTCTATAACTCCAGGTCTCGCCAGATCTACAGTGTGGAGATAGAGGGAGAGATAAGTTCACAAAAGACCGAGATGGGCGAGGAAGAGGCGGAGCGGGATGAAGGAATGGAGGGAGATGAAGGGGAGGAACAGGAAGAGGGGGGCGCCAGCTACATTGTCGAAACCCAGCAAAGTCAGGGAGGGCCAGAGGTACAGGGTGGGGAAGCTGAGGGAGTACTGGTTGTGGTTCACGTCAGTGGTGCGGTACAGCGTCCAGGGGTTTATGAGTTAAGGGAAGGCATGAGGGTTATAGATGCCATTGAGATGGCCGGTGGTGGAACGGAGAAGTCCGATATCCACCAGCTTAATCTGGCAGAGACCCTCTACGATGGCCAGAAGATATATGTTCCGGTCAAGGGGGAGGAGATGGGCTATGTAGGCAGTGGATCAGGTGGGAAAAGTTCTGCCGGGTCCACCACCAGAAAGCTCAATTTAAATACGGCATCTATAGAAGAGCTGGAAGACCTGCCCGGTATCGGCCCCACCTTGGCCACAAGGATCGTTGAATACCGGGAGAAGCATGGGCCGTTTAGAAAAGTGGAACAATTGATGAATGTGTCCGGAATAGGCATTAAGAAGTTCGAGTCCCTCAAGGATAAAGTCCGAATCTGAGCATGGAAGGGACCTCAGCGCACCGGATAAGAAAGTGGCTGCCTCCCGTCTCTCTGGCTTTTCTTTTGGGAATCCTTATCGGATTCAGATTTAGCCCCTCTATATATCTACTCTTTTTTCTTCTCTCTCCTGTTCTGATCTTTATGTTGCTTTTTGTATTTCGTTCCTTTCCCGGGGGAGGGATTTTTGTTCTGCTGACTTTTTTGCTGGTGGGAGCCATTATGGCCAGATTCCAGGCTATCTCCCTGGATGACCAGGTCTTTCTCCAGTTGGCTGAGGAGCGAAAAGTGGTGGAGATCCAGGGAGTGGTGGCCTCCCAGATTTCCCGGGGCGATCATGTCTACTACTTTGACCTGAAGGTGAAGCGCCTCACTGATCTGGAGAGAGACTGGAGGACTAATAAGAAGATCAGAGTCTTACTCCCCTTTGGAAAAGAGCCTGATTTCGAGCGAGGATCAGTAGTAACTATCCTGGGAAAGCTCCGCGCCGTTGAAGGCCAGAAAATCCAAAGAGGGTTTCTTAAGGATCTTTTCTGGAAGGAAGAAGGGCCAGAAATCCTGTTTTACGGCTTTGCCGGGCAGGCCAAGGTGACAAAGAAGTCGGGCGGCCTGATCGCGGCCCTCCTGCAGTTCATCCACCGGCGGGCTACCCTCAGCTTCGAACGGTATCTGGGCCGCGATCAGGCCGCCTTCATGAGAGCCATGGTCCTGGGAGATAGGAGTGATCTCAGTGAAGATCTGAATAATGATTTTCGGGATACCGGCCTCTTCCATATTATTGCCATCTCTGGTCAGCATATGACCATTCTGAGCTCTCTTCTGTTTGCTCTTCTGAATCCCTTTCCTATCTCCAGGAGGGCCAAGATCTTTCTGGCTCTTCTTTTTATTGCCTTCTACGGGGTTCTTACCGGCCTGGGGCCCTCTGTCTTCAGGTCTGTAGTCATGGCTTTTGTGCTCATGCTGGGGATGGTGCTGGGCCGAGAGAGAGATATGCTTTCTTCCATTTCTCTTTCCCTGGTCGTGCTTCTAGCCATCAATCCCCAGATGGTTTTTGATGTGGGCCTGCAGCTCTCCTTTCTGGCTACCCTGGGTATTGTTCTTCTTTCGCCTTTCTTTCTGGAAAGATTAGAAAGGCTCCCGGCCTGGCTGGCCCAGATTGTAGCGGTGAGTCTAGCCTCCCAACTGGCAGTAGCACCCATTTTGGCTATTAACTTTCACCGTATCTCCCTTATAGCCTTGATTGGAAATATTGTGGTACTGCCGGTTGTCCCTCCTCTCCTGGGGGCAGGAGTCCTTTCTGCTGCTCTGGCCTCTTTGGCTATATCCTTTACCCGCCCCTTAATGCTCTTGACGGACTTCATTCTGCGCTACCTTTTTTGGGTGGTCCATCTTCTGGCCGAACTGCCCTTTTCGACCCTGGAGATCTGGTCCTTCGGTACCGGGGGAGCGCTTATTTACTACCTTTTTCTCTTCAGTGTCTTTCCTTTCTGGCAAAAGATCAAGCTGAACTCCAGACAGAGAAGAATTATCACAGTAGCAGTTGCTCTTTTGCTCCTGATCCTGCTTCTGGCTTTCTTTTTGTTCCCAGAGACCTCTCCCCAAGCTCTTACGGTGAGCGTTCTGGATGTGGGGCAGGGGGACTCTATTCTGATCCAGTCCAGAGAGGGCATAAACATTCTGGTGGACGGGGGCGAGGATCCCTGGATGGCTTATGAGAAGCTCAGAAAAAGGGGAGTGCGCCATCTGGATCTGGTCATTTTATCCCATCCCCATGAGGATCATCTGAACGGCCTGCTGAAGGTGATAGAAAAGCTTCCGGTGGGGGCGGTTCTTGGTGGAGATCATGGCTTCAACAGTTTTCCATACCAGGAGTTTAAGGAGATAATAGAGCAGAAGAAAATTTCCTACCGGGTAGCCAGGAGGGGAGAAGTCCTTGATATTGGCCCGGACTTGAAACTGATGGTTCTCTGGCCTGACTATCCCCCAGCCTTCTTTGATGAGTCTCAGGTCAATAATCTCTCCGTAGTGGTAAAATTAGTCTACCAGAAATTCACCCTGCTATTATCGGGAGATATAGAAGGGGAAGGGCAACAGCAGTTGGTTGATGAGGAAGCTCCGCTTGCGAGTGTGGTCTTTAAGGTTCCCCATCACGGAAGTATAGACGCATTAAACCAGGAATTCTTTGAGCGGGTGAAGCCGCAGATAGCAGTTATCTCCGTGGGTGCGGGCAATGAATTCGGCCATCCCAGCAAGAAGGTCCTGCATATATTGGAGTCAATGGGAGCAAAGATTTTCCGGACTGATCTCAATGGAGATATTGTCATCAAGACCGACGGATACAGAGTGGAGGTCTTGTCTAGATCCTGAGATGCGGTTATCTGGTCCTGAAAGAGGCTTTGGACTGGACCATGGGTCTGTTTTTCAGTGCCTTTATATTGTGGAGGCTGGGTGATTTCGGCAAGAGACACGAACATCCTTGCAGTAGAAGCAAGGGGAACTACCGGGGAGGCAAGGGTTGCAGAGAAACCGTGAAGTGGAGGAACTGAAGCCCGTATATCTTATAGTAGGAGAAGACCCCTATTTTTTTAACCAATCCCTGAAGAAACTGAAGCAGAGATTGGAGAGGGAAGGCGACCTTCTCCTGGATTATCAGGAATTTGATGCTGCTGAGCTGGATACGGAAGCTTTGATCAATGCCCTGAGGACACCCTCCTTCCTATCTGGGAAGAGGGTAGTAGTTCTGAAAAGGATTGAGCAGTTGAAAGAAGCAGACCGCCAGCGGCTTAAAGAGTACCTGCAGGATCCTGCGGACAGCTCATCCCTTATCCTTCAGCTCGGTGATCCCAAAAAAGGTGGTCCGTGGCGGAAGATGGTGGGGGCCAGGGGAGAGGTCCGCGAGAAAAAGAAATACACCTGGAATCAACTACGGAGCTGGATCAGACAGAAAGTGGGCCAGGGCGGAAAGAGCATTTCAGGAGATGCCCTACAGGAACTTATTATTAGAGTGGGGCCGGATCTGGGGCAGATGGAGAAAGAGATAGAGAAGCTCCTCCTTTACTACGCTGACGACCACGAGATAAAGAAGGCCGGGGTGGGAAAAATCGTCTCTCGATCCCGAGAAAGCTCCGTTTTTCACCTCCTGAATGCGGTAGGCAGGAGGAAAGCTGAAGAGTCATTATCGACTTTCAAAAATCTTATGATCCAGGAGAAGAACCCCCTGGGTCTTCTGGCTCTTCTGGCCAGACATTTCAGACATCTGATTCTGGCCAAATCCTTTTATGAACAGGGAAGGAGTCGGCGCCAGATCGAGGAGAGCCTCCAGGTCAGAGATTTCGTAGCCGCCAGCTATCTGGAGCAGATAAGAAACTTTACTAATAAGCAGTTGACCAATGTGTACAGATTGATCCTGGAGACAGAATACAGGATTAAAAGCGGTGCGCTAGAACCCATCAAAGCTCTGGAGCTCCTGATAGTAGGCATCGTAAAGCTAAGATAGATGGTCCTTCTGAATGTTCCAGGGCTAGAGCTGGCGGTGTTGAGGAGAATTACACTGTCTCGGCCTCTTGCCAGGCCTGATTAGAGTATGCTACCACAATAGCACAATGGGTAAGCATGAAACCTAATGGGGCACTGCTGGTGTCTGTGGCCTGGCCTGCTGGGAGTGTACCGCTGCAAGCAGCCAGCTCTTATGCATCAGTCCCCGGAGGCGGTCAGGGAATTCAGTCTTCGGTGGAGCTCAGACTTTTTGTTGGCGGCTTTGTTTTTGTGGATGATCTTTTTGGAGGCCGCTTTGTCCAACAGCCTGACTACCCTGGTTAGTTGCGTTCTGGCATTTTCTAGATCTTTTTCAGACACGGCTTTCTCGAACTGCTTTACCGCCGTTTTGATCTCTGACTTCTTGCTCTTGTTGGCGATCCTTCTCTTTTCGTTAGTCTTTACCCTTTTTATCTGAGACTTTATTTTTGCCATTTTGCTCCTTAATGGTTTGTTCTTTTCGACGCCCTATAATAACATAAGAGTAAAGTTTTGAGCAATGGCTGGTTTTTCTAGCGCTACCTATAGAAAAATTAGGAAAGAGATTGAGTCTAAATAAAAAATAGGGGTATGGGCTTGACTCCCATAACCGCAAGATATAGTAAGCATTTGATGTCCCTGGTCACAATATATTGTATTAGGTGGAGTCAAGTAGATACCCCAAATAAAAAATTCCTCGGTTTTTACACCGAGGATGTCTGGTTCTGCGCTACTGTAGCCGGACATTCGTATAATGACACACAATGACCATTTTGTTAGATTTGAGTTGGACGGGCGAACCAGGATGAGAGTTTACCTGGTGAAGGTGAGGTGTGAGTAGATGGTAGAGATAGCAAAGCGGAGGGCCTCCGCCCTTTTCACTATGGCCGGCCTGGTCATGGTCTTTTCTTTCTTTTCTAAAATCTTTGGCCTGATTAGAGAACAGGTCCTGGCTGCCTATTTCGGAGCTACCTCAGAAATGGATGCCTATAATATTGCTTTCTATCTACCTAACTTGATCCGAATGCTTCTAGCGGAGACCACTCTCAGCTCTGCTTTCATTCCCGTATTCTCTTCTTATCTGGCCAGAAAGGATCGTGAGAATGCCTCAGTGGTGGCTAACACGGTCACCAATCTGGTCATCGTCTTCTTTACCGGCATCACAGCACTGCTCTATATTTTTGCTCCTAACATAGTGTCCATTCTGCCCGGCCTGGGAGAGAGTCCCTACCTCTTTAATTTAACTGTCTCTATGACCAGAATTATGCTTCCCACCCTCCTTTTTATGAGCCTGACCGGGCTGGCAGCGGGCCTTTTGAACTCCTATGAGAGCTTTGGTGTCCCTGCCTTTTCCCCAGTGGTATTCAATTTGGTCATCATTTCCTCCGTGGTCGGCCTCTCCAGCAGATGGGGGATATTAAGTCTGGGTTTCGGCGTGCTCATGGGTACACTGGGACAATTTGTGTTTCAGCTTCCTTTTTTGAGAGGCAAAGAACTCTCCTACCGCCCGGCTATTAAACTTGATCATCCGGGAACCAGGCAGATCTTCGCTATGGCTGCACCTCTGATATTAGCCCTGGGATGTGTTCAGATTAACATTTCGGTGGACAAAATTTTCGCTCTGACCCTCCCCGGCGGCTCCGTGGCCACCCTGAATTTTGCCAGCCTCATCTGGTATGTACCCTTGGGAGCCTTTGCCGGAGCTATTGCCACGGTCCTTTTTCCCTCCATTTCCAGAGCGGCCTCTTTGGGGGATGTCCAGAGTCTGAGAAGGTTCTTTTCTCTGGGCGCAAGAGAGATTATCTACCTTATGCTTCCGGCTACTGCAGGATTAATGGCCCTGAGCGTTCCCATGGTAAGGCTCATTTACGAAAGAGGGCAGTTCGATTCTCAGGCTACCGCCAACGTAGCTCTGGCTCTTCTTTGTTTCGCCGTAGGATTGTTGCCCTACAGCCTGCTGGAGCTTCTTAACAAGACCTTCTATTCTATGAAGGATGCCAGAACTCCTTTCAAGGTGGCCCTGCTCTCCATTTTTCTGAATTTCATCTTCGACTGGATACTGATCCGCTACCTCTCCTTTGCCGGTTTGGCCCTCTCCACCTCCTTCGTAGGATCCATCAACTTTATCCTTCTTTTGGCCATTTTGCGCCGAAGAATTGGAGGGGTAGATGGAAGAAGAATTGCTAACTCCTTCTTAAGAATCCTCCTGGCCACCGTGATTATGATCACAGTGGCCTACTTCTCCTGGAATTATCTGGATACAGTATTGGGGAGATCCACCGGGGCCCAGATCCTGTCCCTGGGAGGAGGCATCTTTGCAGGACTAGGTATCTACATTATTATGTCTATATTACTGAAGATCGAAGAGCTCCAGCACATTCTTACCGAGATAAAGTTGAGGGTAGTCAGAAGGAAAGATGAGACTGGGAAGGTATCTGACTGAAGGAAGGTAGGGTGTCTTAGATGGCCCAGAAGGCCCAGTTGATCAGAAATTTTTCCATCATTGCCCATATTGATCATGGTAAATCCACCCTGGCTGACCGGATCTTGGAGATGACGGAGACCATCCCGGCCCGGGACATGGAGGAACAGTTTTTGGATTCCATGGATCTGGAGAGGGAGAGAGGGATTACCATCAAAGCCCATGCGGTAAGAATCCTCTACCGGGCTCAGGATGGGAACATGTATACCTTCAACCTCATCGATACTCCTGGACATGTAGACTTTAGCTATGAGGTCTCCCGAAGTCTGGCCGCCTGTGAAGGGGCCATTCTGGTAGTGGATGCGGCCCAGGGTATCCAGGCTCAGACGATAGCCAATATCTATCTGGCCATCGATAATAACCTGGAGATCATTCCTGTGGTCAACAAGATAGATCTGCCTAATGCCCGGGTCCCCGAAGTGAAGGAAGAGCTCTCCAATCTTCTGGGGGTCAGGGCGGAGGAGATCCTGGAGATAAGTGCCAAGACAGGACACGGTGTGGGCCAACTCCTGGAAAGAATCATAACCGATATACCACCTCCCCGGGGCAGCAAAGAAGGACCCTTGAGAGCTCTCATTTTTGATTCCTTTTATGATTCCTATCGGGGAGTTATCGCCCTGATCCGGATCGTGGACGGTCTGGTGGAGAGAGGGATGGAGGTGGAGTTTATGGCCTCGGGAGCAAGAAGCGAGGTAGAGGAGATTGGCATTCTTGTCCCCAAGCTCTTGCCCCTGGACTCCCTTTCCGTCGGAGAAGTGGGCTATCTTATTACCGGAATCAAGAATGTGGAGAAAATTACGGTTGGTGACACTCTTACTGGTACTTTGAAGCGGGCACAGAGGCCTCTCCCAGGCTATGTCCAGGCCAAACCCATGGTCTTCTGTGGTCTTTTCCCCATGGACGGGTCTGACTTTGAGCCTCTGAGAGAGGCTCTGGCCAAGCTCAAGTTGAACGACGCGGCCTTGTTTTATGAACCAGAAGTCTCTGGCGCCTTGGGCTTTGGCTTCCGCTGTGGCTTTCTGGGCCTTCTGCACATGGAGATTGTCATCCAGAGGCTGGAAAGAGAGTTTGGGCTGGAACTGTTGGCCACCATCCCTAACGTAGAGTACCGGGTTTACGATAAGCGAGGAGAGATCCATGCCGTCAGAAATCCTACCGATTTTCCTGATTTGGGAGAGATTCAGGAGATCCAGGAACCCTACGTCAAAGCCACCATTTTCGCTCCCTCTGAGTATGTAGGAAACATAATGGAGCTATGTCAGGAGAAGAGAGGGGAGTTCGAGGGCCTGGAATACGTGTCGCCCACCAGGGTAAAATTCTCCTACAATCTTCCTCTGAGCGAGATAATTATCGACTTTTTTGACCTTCTTAAGTCCAGGACCAAGGGATATGCCTCTTTTGACTATGAATTTCTGGGTTACAGAGAGGGAGATCTGGTCCGAGTAGATCTGCTGCTGGCCGGGGAGAAGGTGGATGCTTTGGCTACGGTGGTGCACAAGGAGAAAGCCTATCCTCAGGCCAGGGAGATAGCCAGGCGGCTCAAAGAAATGCTGCCCCGGCAACTCTTTGAGGTGGCCATCCAGGCTGCGATTGGCAAGAAGGTCATTGCTCGGGAGACCATACCAGCCAAACGCAAGGATGTGCTGGCCAAGTGTTACGGAGGGGATATCACCAGAAAGAGAAAGCTCCTGGAGAGACAGCGGGAGGGCAAGAAAAAGCTAAAGAAAATCGGCCGGGTAGAGGTGCCCCCGGAAGCCTTCATGGCCCTGCTCAGTTTGAGGCCAAGGAAGTAGTGACTTTGGAAATAAGAACCAGCGCACGCTCGCTACTTGACAGGAAGTTTAAAAATGAACGAAAATTGATTCAATCAAGTCAGGGTGGGTCAATTTTTAACCGTTGAAATTGGTTCAAAGTGCAATTGGAAGTGACAATGAAATTAGAACCAGAGCAAGCAGCAGTTGCCGCTGTAAACATTCTTTCTCTTTCTGACAAGCACGCTAAAGGGATTTGGTGTGGAAATATCTCCAGTCTCACTCAAGCCAGATAATATCGATCTAGAAAAGATCGTCCAAAAGCATGATCTGCGGATGGTTCTTCTCTTCGGCTCGGCGCTATCTGCGAAACTTCACCAGCATAGCGACATAGATATTGCCATTCTCAGGCAGAAGCCTGAGCTGGGCCTGAAAGACTACTCCGATCTTCTTTTTGATCTGCAAAAGCTTTTTCCGGGAAGAGAAGTGGATCTGGCTCTGCTAAATAGGGCAGATCCTCTGTTCCTTAAGAAAATCGTGGAGAATTGCGAACTTCTCTACGGCCATCCCCGGGAGCTGGCTCAGCTAAAAATTTATGCCTTCAAAAGGTATGTCGATCATCAGCGCTACTTTGATCTGGAAAAGAAGTTTGCCCGAGACTTTATTAAGCGCAACCTGGGTGGCGGCTAGAAATGGTGGATAAGACTCTGGTTATTAGAAAGATCACCCTCATTAGTGAGGATTTTGAGGCCCTAAAATCTCTGGCTCAACTGAGCTATGAAGACTATGTGGCAGAGCCGATAAACGAGGTTCTGGCTGAGCGATATCTAGAGCGGATGATCGGAAGAATGATAGACATAAACTATCATCTGATCATTGAACAAGGACACCCTCCCCCTCCTGACTACTTTCAATCTTTCCTGAAACTGGCCGAGATAGAAATCCTTCCCCCTGATTTGGCCCAGCAAATTGCTCCTTGCGCAGGCCTGCGAAACAGGATCGTTCATGAATACAATGAGATCGATACCAGAAAAGTCTACCAAGGCCTTCAGGCAGCCGTGAGGGATATTCCCCTATATCTGGACTACATCAGTAAGTTTATCGGGGAGTAACTTTTCTATCGGATCTATACCCGCCTCTGAGGCTAGGTCGCTCACAAGCTGGCGCATGGACCCATATTCTCGAATTCTCCCGGTCCTTATGTCTTCCTCTGCCTCGCTTTCTCCGGCCTGCCACCGCTTGGTCCAAAAGTATTCTTGGGATTTGTCGATGATAGCTCTTACTGCGCACATGTCAGGTATTTTGGAGAAAAATCAAGTTCCCGGTTTTGCAGGGAGGCCATCTTATACATAAATTACATTAAGCTTTTTCAATGTAGAACTAATGATTTTGAAATGAGTTTCGTTATTTGTATATAGGGATGCACTTACTGATAGAGCGGTAAGAGCTATCTGGATATCGTTTACAAAATCAGATTTGCTGATTATATCTTTATATGAAACAGGCAAGTTAGATATTATCTGTCCAGCCAGAATGTAGTTTTTCACGGTCATAGGAATGACCCTTCCGGCCTTCAGGTATGGTCTTTGCAAGGCCTCCACCAGCCTTGATGCTTGCTTGGTCTTAGCTCCTGCCCATAATTCCATAAGCACTATCGATGACAGATACTTCACTGTTCCATATTTCAGCATTAACGGCTCGTATTTACGTTCACGCATCCATACAATATAAATGTTTGTGTCAAACATCACTTTCATTTAAATACCTCTTCAATTTCTCCTTTCCCCCCAATCTCTTCATGAACCTGGATAATCTCATCATCGATTATCGCCAATTCCAGCGCCTTGTTTACCGCCTCCTTTTCAGTCTTAACTCCGAATATTTTTCGGGCTCTGTTAATATAATCCTGATCCAGATATATGGTCTTTTTTACCATCATTCCCATCCCTTGCCTCCTTAGCCATATAATTTGGCTATATTGTATGGCTAATCTCTCATTCTGTCAACCGCGGTGTGGTTTATGGTGTGGTTTGTTATTGCAAACGGTTTGGAATAAATACCCTCCCTGCTGACAGCGATGCCAGGTTATCGTATATAATAACTATATACAACAGGAGCTTTGATGCTATTTCTCGAACAGTTCCGGAGATTCGACTGGGACGAGGGAAACCAAGGGAAGAACTGGGAGAAACATCGAGTCTCTGATCTGGAGTGTGAGCAAGTGTTTTTCAACCAGCCGCTTTTGGTCTTTTCTGATGAAAGCCACTCAGAGCAGGAGCAGAGATACTACGTGTTGGGGCGCACGGATAGTGGACGTCGGCTGTTTGTTGTCTTCAGGCCGCGAGCCGACAAGATCCGGGTGATTTCGGCCAGGGGGATATGACCAGGCAAGAAAGGAGGTACTATCCAATATGACCAAAGAGGCGATTCCTAAGTTTAAGTCGGAGGACGAAGAGCGGGAATTCTGGTCGACTCACGATGCCACAGAGTTCATCGACCTTTCGCAGGCACAGCCGGC
Organism: uncultured Actinomycetota bacterium; assembly: GCA_964469465.1. Taxonomy (GTDB): domain Bacteria; phylum Actinomycetota; class Humimicrobiia; order Hakubellales; family Hakubellaceae; genus Hakubella. The sequence goes on along the minus strand of CAYYBB010000019.1, from coordinate 1,666 downwards.
TCGCTTTCCTGAATTGAAACCCTCTTTAAAAACCATCTCCATTCGGCTACCAGAGTCGTTACTGGACTCGATCAAGGTGATTGCGCACAAGAAGGATGTGCCCTACCAATCTCTGATGAAGATGCTGTTGGCTGAGGCCGTTCAGCGGGAACTGGGGACAAAATTCTAATTGCCATGAAGGACCTCTCTATCTACATCCACATTCCCTTTTGCAAAACAAAGTGCCGCTACTGCAACTTCAACTCCTACTCCGGCCTGGAATTTCTTTTTGATGACTATGCAACTGCTCTGCGGCAAGATTTTTACTCTTTCCGGCATAGATGTGAGAAGTTTTTAGTTCAGACCATCTATCTGGGAGGAGGTACTCCCTCTCTCTTGCCTCTCCATTACCTGGAGAAGATCATGAAGAGCCTGGAGGAGGTCTTTCACCTATCCCCCGGATGTGAGATCACCATTGAGGCCAATCCAGAGACTGTCCATCTGAGTTATGCCCACGGGCTAAAGAGGTTAGGCATAAACAGGATCAGCTTAGGTGTCCAATCCTTCGATAGCCAGGTGCTTCGTCGACTGGGCCGGGGCCATGATGTAAAGCAGTCCATCCGCTCCTTTCAGTTTTTAAGGAGGGCTGGGTTTGAGAATATCAATATAGATCTCATCTTTGGGGTGCCCGGACAAAGTCTGTCAAACTGGCAGCGCACTCTGGAGTCTACCCTGGCGCTGAAGCCAGAGCACCTTTCCTTATATTGCCTAACTATAGAAAAAGACCTAAAATTTAAGAGGAAGCACGCTTACGCTGATGAGTTGGATCAGGTTTTGAGTGAGAGATACCTGGTGGATGAGAAGACCCAGATAGAGATGATGCAGCTCAGCGAGGCTCTTCTGGGAAGAGAGGGATTTCAGCATTATGAGATCTCCAATTTCTGTCTACCGGGTTTCCAGTGCCGGCATAATCTGACTTACTGGAGAAGGGGTGAATACCTGGGGTTCGGAGCTGGCGCTCACTCCTTCCTCGATGGTAAGAGATTCTCCAGGATAGGGGATCCTAAAAGGTTCGTTGCTGCGGTAAGAGCAGGCGAGGTGCCTGTCTCCTTTCAGGAAGAGCTTAGTCCAGAGCAAGAACTTCTGGAGGAGATATACTTGAGGCTCAGAACTAATAGTGGATTGGAGGGATTGGACTGGCTAAAATACGGGGCAACCCCAAAACGGAAGCAGTTCTTGGAAAAGATGGGGAAGCTAAGAGAAGAAGGTTTTGTGGCTGGAGAAGGAGAAAAGATTTATCTCACTGATAAGGGGAGATTTCTGGTGGATAGCCTGATACTGGAGCTTGTTTGAGTGCCAGGGCTGTGTTCTTATTGTTTGTTGATCTGCCATATGCTTCGACTTCAGCGACCCTTCTGCTGTAGCAGGGTAGCGTCTTTATGGTTTGTTGATTTGCCTGGATGGGAGTATACCAAAGGCAGATCTCAGGGAAACTTCGGGATCCAGGACTCCCTTGACAGGGTGATGTTACGATGATAGGTTGGTGTAAACTACCTCCGGCCTAAGGCCGGGAGGCATTATGGTCAGGCATAGCCTGCCACATCCGGACGGTTTACAGCGCCCGTTGCAACGTCGGCAGACATTGCAATCCCCCGATATTTTGTTTCACCTCCATGAGGAGGTTGGA
>CAYYBB010000018.1:0-18971 GCA_964469465.1 uncultured Actinomycetota bacterium | reverse complement strand
TTGCCTTCTCTAATCTTTCCTCGCCTTTTCCTAACAGGATAACTCGGGCACCCTGCAGATGAGCAAGCCTAGTGATCATCAAACCTAGTGGTCCAGCTCCGATGATGGCCACTGTATCCCCCAACTCAATACCTGCTACGTCTATCGCATGGATAGCTGTTCCTAGTGGCTCGGCCAAAGCAGCCTCTTGATATGAAAGGTGCTCCGGTATCTCCAAGAGATTATATTTAACGATTCGCTCCGGAATAACAATGTACTCGGCGTAAGCTCCATTTAGCACAAGTAGATTATCGCAAAGATTATGACGATTAATTTTGCAATAAAAGCATTCTTGACATGGTGCCGCGTTACAGGAAACCACCCGCATCCCGGGTTTTAGTCTCGTAACCCCATCGCCGACCTCGAGAATTTCGCCGCTAAACTCGTGCCCAAAAGTAGATGGCACCTTTTTTATGATTGCTGGATGTCCCCTTTGGTACGTTTTGATATCCGTACCACAGGTAAGAGCTACCTGAACTTTCACAAGTACCTCGCCCCGCCCGGGCTTTGGCACCTCAATGCGCTCAAATCTCACATCTCCAGGACCATAAAACAGTGCCGCATTCATCAGAGTCATACCGCCTCCTTACAACCAAAGGGGCACCTTCATACATTTAGCTCTTTGAGGATACCCTCTCGTTCGCGCTTCACCGCTTCCTCCAGAATCTCAATGGTTGATCTAGTTCCGATTCTTGTTGCGCCAGCTGCTCTAAACTGAAGAAGCTGGTCCAGGGTTCTTATGCCACCTGCAGCTTTTACGCCAACCTTCGGGCTGCAACTCCTTCTCATCAGTTTCACATGCTCTACAGTTGCGCCAGTGGGGGCGTAACCCGTTGATGTTTTCACGAAATCGGCTCCCACCTTTTCACACAACTCGCATGCTCTGACAATTTCCTCATCGGTCAAGTAATGATTCTCAAGTATCACCTTAACGATGGCTGATCGGGCATGGGCAATCTCTACGACGGCCCGCACGTCATCCTCTACATAACGATAGTCGCCCGCCTTGAACTTCCCGATGGGAATGACCATGTCTAGCTCGACCGCTCCATCGTCCATTGCTTTTTCCGCCTCGAATACTTTGACCTCAGTTGTATTGCTCCCATGGGGGAAACCTACTACAACGCTTACAAGCACATCGGACCCCGTCAGTTCCCGCATGGCAAGTTTAACGTCAAGCGGCCGAACCATCACTGTCTTTACGTGGTAACCCCGAACCCTCCTACAGTCGTCGATCACTTCAGCATCAGTAATTTCGGGTCGTAAAAGTGAGTGATCGATCATCTGGGCTATGTTTCCAATAGTAAGAGGTATAGATGCAGCTAGTCGTTGCTCTTCCATAGTCACCTCCAATTTACCAATTGTTTTGATCAAATAGGCTCTTTACAGTCTCGAGAGTTATTATCAACTTAATGATGTAAAGACCGCTGGCATACACAATGGGTACGTTTCTGTCGTCGTACGATATTCGAGTTCTTTGCAAGGCGGGCATCCCCTTTTCCATCTTCAGAAGTTTTGCATCCCGTTCTTCTAATGCTAGCGCAGTCATGGTATCCACGGCTTTAACAAGCTTGATGCCAAATCTCTCTTGCAGCATATAATAAGTGGATTGCTCTATACCCTCTTCCTTAAAAAAGGACCTATCGACGCCCGGAAGATGCTGGAGAGGGGCGTACCATTTTTCTATACCGACAGGTTCACCATTCACAATCCTTAGCCTTTCTAACGCTAGTACATTATCCCCGGTCGCAATCTGGAGATACTCAGCAATAGCACTCGAGGCCGGAGTCACGTCAAAACTCAATATCTTTGATTTCGGGATCATACCTCTCTTTAAAATCTCATTTGTGAAACTTGCCAATCCGTACAATGTTTCTTCAAGCTTTGCCTTAGACACGACGGTACCCCTAGCTCGCCTTCTCTCAAGAAGTCCCTCATAGACCAGTTCGGAGATTGCACGCCTGATCGTAGCCCTACTGACATTAAACCTTTTCTGTAACTGGTCTTCGGTCGGAATCTGATCCCCAGGCTTGAGCTGCCCACCCCGTATTTGCACCCTTATTAACTGAGATATCTGATAGTACAGTGGTACCGGGATATCCCTATTGATCCGCCCGGAAAGAACCGTCGAATCGTTATCTGAAACTGTGGAACTTGCTATCTTGTCATTCATTGATCACCTTAGCCTTCTCGGTAATTTTCGCTGGTGCCCAATGGCAACCCGGTGCTGCGCCCGCTGACGTTCGTAACAAGATGATCATAGCATACTCTGGCAAAAACTAAATGCCTAAGGCATACTGTTTTGTCACCTGATCTGCTGAAAGCCTATTTCGCCCCTTCACCATCAAACACCTCAGGATTGACGCAATACTTAGGAGTTTCCTTGCCGCTAATGAATTTGTGGATTTCCTCTGCCATGACATTGGCTCCGATCTCGGCAGCTTGAACTGACGCCCCGCCAAGATGAGCCGTCGCCGTCACGTTGTCTAGCTCGAAGAGAGCACTATTAGCACGCGGAGGTTCATCTTCAAACACGTCCAAAGCTGCACCCCGTATTCGCCTTTCTTTAAGAGCTTTGTAGAGCTGTTCGTGCTGGATCAACTCCCCCCTGGCCGTGTTGATCAAGAAAGCTGATCTTTTCATTAATTCGAACTCGCGCTCACCCAGCATCCCTCTCGTCTCGGGAGTCAGGCGAGCATGCAGAGTGACGATATCTGAGTTTTCCAGCAACTCATTTAATGATACCGGCTCGTGGCCCGACTCTCTTACCTTCCCTGGCGGCACATATGGATCATACACCAAGGTTCTCGCCCCAAAACACTTGCACAGACGGGCCACCTTACTGCCGATAGCTCCGAAACCTACGATGCCAACCACGGCGCGGCTCAGCTCCAAGCCTACCTCTTCCAACAGATAGAGATCCCCTCTCCAACGCTTCTCTTGCATGAGAGAGACGTGAGAGCGGACGATGTTACGGCTCAAAGCGAGGATCACGCCGATACTAAACTCGGCCACCGCTCCGGAGTTTCTACCTGGAGCATAAAGCACAGGTATGCCTCGCTCTGTACACGCCTGAGCGTTGATATTCACAGGCCCACCTCTCGCAGCCCCCACCACTTTGAGCCTCTTGGCAGCATCAATCACCTTCCTGGTAATAGGAGCGGTGTGGGTTAAAATGATCTCTGCTTCGACGACCTTGGCTGCCACTTCATCTTCGGACCCAACAAACTCCCTGACCTCCTCAGTTTTCTGAATAGGTTCGATGGGCCAATCATCTGTCAGGAACTCGTATTCAAAGCTAATACCGCTTCCCGCAAACGCCTTTTCCAGAGCGGCTTGCAATACATCATTAGTGATGAATAGGTCACCGAGTATAGCTACTTTCATCTGCGCCGTCTCCCTATTGGCGTAAAGAGTTGGAGTTAGGAGAGCCAAATTCTCCAAACTCCAACTCCATCCTCAAAACCACTAAGCTTCTACTGGACCTTCTCATAAAGTAGGAGCGAACCCCTGCGATCCCAAGGCATTGCGCTTAGCCTGGGTTACTGAGAGGCAGAGGCCAACTGCTGTTCCCTTTTGGCTAAGAGCGCATCAATCTCAGCAATGTCCTCTTCCGAAAGAGTCCAGGTTGCAGCTCCTACGGTCTCTTCGATCTGGGACGGACGCCGCGCGCCGACGATTGCCGAGGTTACCTCGGGACGCCGTAGCACCCAGGCGATAGCCAACTGTGACAGCGGTCGGCCATTACGTGCGGCGATGGGGCGCAGACCTTCAACGAGCTCTAGGTTGGCGCTGAGTTGTGGTTCCTGAAAGTGAGGGTTGCGCGTCTTGCGCCAGTCATCATCAGGAAAGTTTGCGACGCGCTCCTTGGTGAACTTGCCAGTCAGTAAGCCTGCCTGCATGGGGCTGTATACGACCACCCCGATATTGTTGGCGGCGCAGCATGGTAGCAATTCGTCTTCAGTTTCGCGCACGAGCATACTATAAGGGGACTGCAACGAAGCGACAGGGTGAATAGCCTGCACGCGCTTAAGCTGATCCACGCTAAAGTTGGAGACACCACCGTAACGCACTTTGCCTTCCTTGATCAAGTCGGCGATGGTTCCCCACCCCTCTTCGATGTCTTCATCTGGCCAAGGCCAGTGGATCTGGTAGAGGTCAATCACTTCCACATTAAGGCGGCGCAGGCTATCCTCAACTTCACGGCGGATGCTATCAGCCTTAAGGTGCCCATAGATATCGCTACCATCCTCTTTCCAGAGTATGCCGCACTTGGTGGCAATTATGACTTCGTCCCGCCGACCGGCGATGGCCCGCCCCACAATCTCTTCGGAGTGGCCGTGACCATAACCTGCGGCAGTATCTATCCAGTTGATGCCCAGGTCGAGTGCGCGACGAATGGTGGCAATAGAGTCATCATCATCTTGTGGTCCCCAGCCATAGGGATTGTCGCCGCCGCCGATGGCCCAAGTGCCCAGTCCAATCGGCGTCAAATGTAGATCGCTGTATCCTAGTTTTCGTGTTTGCATTTTCTGTTTCCCTCCTTGTGTGAATAGATAGTTAATGGATGTGGGATGTCACCCAATCCGAAGATCGGTCTCAGCATCGAAATAATGGAACGCAGAGCCACCCAGAACCAAGCCAACGTTACTGTCTCGGTCTGGAGCTTGCTCTGCGGAAACCTTGGCTTTCATCTCAATGGAGCCAACCATTACGGTAACTATTGTGGTCTGCCCCAGAGTATCAATATCCTTGACCTGCCCTCTGGCGTGAATGGTTTCAGCGCTCTCTGGAACCAGTTGGATGTCCTTTGGCCGAATGCCTACTTTTATCCTGCCCCTGCCTACCTTCTCAGTCAACAAAGGTCGGTTCTTGAGTGGAATTGGAATTTGGGAAGAGTTATCAGAGTGAACAACTAGCAATTCTGCCTCGAGGTCACAGTCCAGGATGTTCATCGGTGGGTCGCCCACAAAGCGAGCCACAAAAACGTTGACAGGATGCTCGTAAACTTCATCAGGAGTACCAATCTGTTCGATTCTTCCTTTGTTAATCACCGCTATCGTATCCGCCATAGAGAGGGCTTCCAGTTGATCTGGTGTGGCATAAATAGTGGTAATGCCTAACTCTGTTTGAATCTTCCTTAGCTCCCCTCTCATACGGTGTCGGAGCTTGGCGTCCAAGTGGGCTACGGGCTCGTCCAATAGATACGCTTTCGGCTTCCTAACCAACGCTCGTCCCAGAGCCACCCTTTGCCGCTGGCCCCCAGAGAGTTCCCGGGGATAGCGGGCAAGGAGGTCACCGATGCCCAGCAGATTCGCTACGTCTTTGACCCTTTTCTGCACCTCCTCCTTGGAATACTGCGAAGCTCGGATGGGGGCCCTCAGAGGGAATGCCAGGTTGTCAAACATGGTGAGATGGGGATAGAGGGCATAACTCTCAAAAGCTACCGCTACATTTCTCTCCTGGGGAAGCAGCCCGGTAACGGGCTCATTATCCAAAAGGATCTCTCCTTTGTCCGGGGTCTCTATCCCTGCGATTACTCTTATGGTAGTCGTCTTCCCTGCCCCTGAAGGCCCGAGAAGACAGAAGAGCTCACCGGGCTTACACTCGAAGCTGAGTCCTTGAAGCGCTTGAACTTCCCCAAATCGCTTCCAAACGTCACGTAATGTTATCATTTTCCTCTCCGATACTTGCACTCCGTCGCATTTGGGCGCGCAAGCTAATAGAGTATGTTCATGCCAGTTTGAGCTTCGAAGATATGAAGGTGTTCCACATCAAACCGCAGGCGAACTGCTTGGCCTATCCTCGGCCTGAAGTCAGCAGCAACCTCGATCAAGAATATCTCACCACCCGCCAATTGAACGCTGAGGATGGTCCTCTCCCCTTGGGGCTCTACGAAATCGACCACACCTCCCACTGCGTCCTCCTCGGTGGACCTGACTACCCTCACATTCTCGGGTCGGACGCCTAGCTTTACCTGAGGAGTCCCTTCATGCGAAGCGAGCTTCTCCTTACCTCGAACGCCTAGCGCAATTCTGAAAGAAGGGGAGATCAAGTAAAACTGTCCATCTTCTCTTGCCAACTCACAATCGGCAAAGTTCATCGGGGGCTCACCGATGACCCCAGCCACAAACTCGTTTCGAGGTCGTTCGTAAATCTCCTTCGGAGTGCCTATTTGCTGCAGCTTTCCCAAATTCATAACCGCAATACGATCAGCCATGGCCATGGATTCCACTTGATCGTGGGTGACATATACGGTAGTAACACCCAAGCTCCTCACTAGCCCTTCCAGGTCCTCCCTCATCCTGGCCCGTAAACCAGCCTCCAAGTGGGAGATAGGCTCATCCATGAGAAGGACTGCGGGTTCTCGCACTATAGCCCGCCCAATGGAGACACGTTGCTGTTGGCCACCACTCAACCCCCTCACACCGTGGTGAAGTATGTCTTCCAAATCCAAAAACCTCGCAGCCCATTGGACTTTCTTTTGTATATTCTTTGCAGGGAGCTTCCTTATCCGCAGGGGAAAGGCGATGTTCTCGTAAACGGAGAGGTTGGGGTAGAGAGCCCAGGTCTCGAAGACCATGGCTACGTTTCTTTCTCTGGGCGGCAGTTCATTGACCAACAGGTCATCAAAAAATATCTCTCCAGAAGTGATCTTCTCCAGGCCGGCGATCATCCTCAGTGCGGATGACTTACCACAACCCGATGGCCCTAGAAGGGAAAAGAACTCACCATCCTCACACTTCCATGATACATTTTCAACGGCAAGGACCTCGCCGTACCTCTTCCAAACGTTCCTAAACTCTATACTAGCCACTTTCTACCCCCAAAACCGGTATGAACTATTCCTCCAGCGCCATCTGATATCCCGCCTTGAATTTCCAAATGGCGCGGGAACATTTTATCGGAATCTCTCTGTCGGAATAGGTGATACGGAATCTCAAAAGGACAGGGGTGCCTTCTTCCAAGCCTAATAGCTCCGCCTCCCTCTTCTCAACGGCTGCTACCGTAAGTTCATCCTCTGCCTTCTCGGATTTGAGCCCAAACTTTTTCTCCATCACCTCGAAGGATGATTGTCCCGCCCCTTTGCCCTCAAACATTTCCTTGGTGATGCCAGGATAGTACCTGGCAGGATAGTATGAAGTCTCAATGGCCACGGGCTTTCCGTCAGCCGTCCTGAGCCTTTCCATGACCACGACCTCTTCGTCCGAACCCAACTGAAGCCGCTTCCCCACAGAAGACCAGACTAGAACGATGTCAAAACTCAGAACTTTGGTGCCAGGTTCTTGTTTTCTCTTGCGGGCTTCCTGGGTGACGCTGTGAATGCCCCCCAAAGTCCCCCACAGTTTGTAACCGGGGACCCTAACCTGATCAGAAGGTTCAAGACGCACTCTTTCCAAGAAACCTTCATAGATCAATTCGGAGGTCGCTCTCCTGAGCTCATCCTCACTGGCGTTGAACATCTCCTGCAACTCGCTCACCGAAGGGAGCAGTTCTCCCGGCTTGAACTCCCCCGATTCAATCCGTTGCTGGATCTGTTGAAATAGACGATTCATTTGCAACCCCCTGTTGATCTGCTGATTTGTGATTTGCTGTTTTCAAGCTTTTTATCCCTTCACTCCGCCCCTCGTCAGGCCCCGGACCAAATACTGCTGGAACAGGAGGACCAGCACGTAGATGGGGACGATGCCCGTCAGTGCTGCGGCCGACATCTCGCCGAACTGAAGCCCATGCTCCCCCTCATATCTGGAGATCCCGACCGGAAACGTATGGGAAATGTCGCTGTAGGTGAGGATCAAGGCGAATAGGAACTCGTTCCAGGACAAGATCAAGCAGATAATGCCTGCGGACACCAGTGCTGGCCTGATGAGAGGGATGACAACTCGTCTCAAGGTGTCGAAGCGGCTGTAGCCATCAACCCAGGCCGCCTCTTCCAGCTCCTTGGGGATAGCGCGGACAAAGCTATCCAACAGCCAGATGGCTACCGGTGCGTTAATCATGCCGTGGACGATGATCAGGCCCAGCCTGGAGTTGACCAGACCGGCTATGCGCATTAGGGTGAAGAAGGGGATGCTGACCACGATGGGCGGCATGACGTAAGTGCCCAGAATCATTGATGGAAGCACCTTCCCGCCGACACGAAAGCGGACGATGGCATAGGTGGCCGGCACGGCTACAGCAAGGGCGATCACGGTACTCAAGACGGCAACCACAGTAGAGTTAAAGAGGTACATGTATAGCGGGACATTGCGATAGGCGCGCTGCCAGTTGATGAGGAACACACCCTTTGATGGCAAGAGGGAGCCCGACTCGCGGATCTCGATAGGCTCCTTGACAGAGGTAGCAGCCATAAAGATGATGGGCAGAACTATAGAGATCGTGAAGACAATGATCACGGCAATTTGTAGAGAGCGTCCCAGCAGGTAGGAGCGGAATGCCTCGCGCAAACGATACCAAGTGCCTTTTTGCCGCGTGTGAGGAAGGGACATTTCCATCCAGCCTCCATAAGCTAACTTATTGACGCCTTTTCAGCACCAAGTCACGACCTGTTGCCACCAGGGTGCTGATTATCGCACCCAGCAGGAAAAACAGAATGGTCAGCGCTGCGGCGTAACCAGTTTTGAACATGGTGAAACCGATCTTGTAAATGTAGAAGGAAACTACCTGCGTGGCTGAGCCGGGTCCGCCGTAGGTGAGGATGAAGACCAGGTCGAAGACTTTAATGGCGATGATAAAACGGAACAAGAAAGTGACGATAACGGCAGGGGCTACCAGGGGCAGAGTGATACGGCGAAATACCTGCCAGCCGCTAGCTCCGTCCACAGCAGCGGCTTCATAAGGCTCCCTGGGCAGCGACTGCAACGCGGCCAGACAAAGGATGAAGACAAAGGGTGTCCACTGCCAGACATCGGCGAGCATGATGGCGGGCATTGCCAGCTTAGGCTGTCCCAGGAAAGCGATGGTACGTTCAACCAGACCCAACCTCAGCAGGTAATGGTTAAGAAAACCGGAGAGTGGGTCGTAGATGAGGCGCCAGACCATGGCTACTGCCACCGGCGGGGTGAACAAGGGCAGCATGGTCAGGACACGCAGGAACCGGCCGGCTCGCAACTCGCCATGCAGTGCCAGCGCTAGGACAAAGCCTAGCAAGGTCTCGATAATAGTTACCGCGAAAGCGAAGACGATGGTATTGACAATGGAAGTACCGAAGATCGAATCAGCCAGGGCGCGTTTGAAGTTGGCCAGCCCGATGAAATCCTGGAAAGGGCGGGAAAGCGTCGAGTTGGTCAGGCTAAGGCTAATCACGTAGAAAAGGAACGCTATGAAAATGACCAGAATGCTCAATATGGGCAGCACCATTAGCAGCGGACTGCGCTTCTCTAGAAAAGCTTTCAATTTGCCTTCCTTGCTTGAGAGATGACTGTTCCTGGCACGAAAGACAGTGGGGAGACGGGAGCGTCCCGCCTCCCCACTGTCCAGTCTACTTCAAGATTGCCTCCCAGGCCGCCTGGGTGTCATCCAGAGCCCGCTTCGGGGTCTTGGCGCCGGTCAGAGCCAGGGATAGGTTCTCGTTGAGGACATCCTGGAGCTCGGCCCACTTAGCGTCGGTTGGCCAGGCGACAGCGTACTTGTGAGCTTCCTTCGCCGCATCGGCCAGTTGGTCGGTCACGTGCTTCCGATACTCCGGGGCATCGAAGGTGGACAGGCGGGTCGGGTCAAGTCCGCCAACGATGATGTTAATCCGCACGTTGATATCCGGCCGGGCGTTGAACTTCAGGAACTCCAAGGCCAGTTCTTTATCCGGGGCCAAGGTGGACACACCCAGACCAAAGCCAGCGTTGAGGGGAGCAGCGTGCTTGGCCTTAGGGCCGGTGCCTTTGGGCATGGGGACCGCACCCCACTCGCCGATGATCTTAGACTGCTCGGGGTTGTCTGTCATCTGCCCCAGGTCCGTCCAGAACTCGGCCATGCCCACCCGACCAGTCAGCCAGCCGCCCAGGAGCTCATCAAAGGCCACGGCCGCAGGCTCGGGCAAGGCGTAGGGTGCCTGGGCCACTAAGGCTTCTAGGGCAGCCACCGCCTCAGGGCTGTTGATAGATGGGTTGCCCTTTTCGTCGAAGAAGCTGCCACCATAGCCGGCCAGACGGTTGAGATAGGTCCCGATGAGGATGATAGGGATCTTGGCACCCATGATGCCGCAGCCGTAGATCTCATTCCCCTTCTCTGCCTCAGTGATGGTCTTGCAGGCCTCCAGGTACTCATCCCACGTCTCCGGCGGCTTCAGGTTGTGTTTGGTGAAGAGAGTGGTGTTGTAGAACAGAACGTGAAGGTCACCGTCGTAGGGGACGCCATAGCGCTTGCCGTCTATGACGGTGTAGATCTCGAGAATGGAGGGCAGAAAGTCATCGGCCTTGAACTCCTTGGCGTTTGCATTCCACCAGTCAGTGATGTCCGTCAGCACCCCCTGCTCCACCATCGAACCCAGCATGGGGTACCAGTACTCGATCACGTCGTATTCGCCAGCGCCGGAGGTGACGTCCAACACCGCCTTCTCGGTGACGTTAGCGTACGGCACGATCAGCACGTTGACCCTGGATCCCGTCTCCTCCTCGAACCATTTGGCCACCTCTTTGGAGGCCACGCTGTGGGGCTGGATGGCCAGAAAGTTGATGGAGCGGCCCTCGAACTTCTTGGGTGGGGCCGGAGTGGGTGTCACCTCCTCTTCAGTCACTTCCTCCTCGATCACCTCTGGCGTCGGGGCGGCGCAGCCGCCCAGAAGCAATGTGAATATCGCTCCTAAACTCAGCATCGTGAATAGCCACTTACGCATTTTCTTTTTCCTCCTCGTATAATATGTGGGTGTGGAGACGCCAACCCGCCTCCCACTTGACAAACTGGGGAATCTCTAGCATCCTGGAGGGTGGCCCAGGGAGGGTACCGCTCGTCCTCCTTTTGTTAATCAGAAGTTATCTGGCAAAAAGCCGATAGATGTGCTTTTGTGATCTCATCCCCCCTTTCTTTCGAGGATTCTGTGGACATCGTCACCAATCAGCGATGCCCAGTTCCCAACTCCTTTCCCAAGAGGACCAAACGGCCCCGATGAGGCTCTTGTAGAACCCGTAGAGCTGAGTGTATTTCTCGGTGTTGCTTTTATCAGGCGCATGCTCCTGTTCGATCTTCACCATGCGGTTAACGGCTTCGGCGTGGTCTTTAAAAATACCAACCGCGACGCCAGCGTTGATGGCCGCCCCCTTGGCTCCCAGCTCAGCGCCAGACGGGATCTTCATGACGTTGCCGGTGCAATCGGCCAGAATCTGGCACAATACCGGGCTACGCGAGCCACCGCCACTCAGATACGTGGTCCCCAGTGGCTCTCCCTTCTGCATACAGGCATAGCTGTCGAGAGTTGAGAGGGCTATTCCTTCGAAGAGGGCCCGCAGGAGGTGGGCGCGTGTGTGCCAGTCGCCCAGCCCGAAGAAGACGCCCCGCGCTTCCTGCTTGACAAAGGGTGCACGCTCCCCCTGAAGGAAGGGCAGGTAAACCACGCCCCCGGCCCCTACCGGCACGGATGCAACTTCCTCATCAATAACCTCGTGGACGCTCACCCCCCGTCGCTCGGCCTCCTCACGCTCGGCCAGGCAGAACTCTTTCTCAAACCAATTAAGGTTTCCAATGGCTAACATGGTTAGGGAGTTCTTGATGAAGCGATTGGGGACGGTGTGGTACATCAGGCTGTAGTTGCGTTCAGGGTCCAGCTCGGGTTCGGCGGGGACAGCGACGTGCACGCCGGCCGTGCCGATCACGCTGGCTACCTCACCCACTCCAATACAGCCGGAGCCCAAGGTTGACGAAGTTCCATCCCAGGCCCCGCAAGCCACCGGCGTGGCCGGCGCCAGACCAGTCTCCTCACCAGCCTGTTTCGTCACCCGGCCAGCGATCTCCCACGAGGGGACGATGGGTGGGAAGAGGTGGCGGTAGCGGGAGATGCCGCTCAGTTCCAGCACCCGCTCGGAGTACTGGCCAGTCTGGTAGTTCATGTGGGCGATGGAGGCCATGGTCTGGTCGGTGTTCAGCTCACCAGTGAGGCGGAACTTGGTCCAGTCCTTAGACCAGATGTTGATTCGGGCCCGCTCCAGGCTCTCCGGCTCGTGCTCCATCAGCCAGGGGAAGATGGTACAGGCCCCGATCCCGGCGAACAGGCTCCACCCACACTCGTCGTAGAGATCGGCCAGGCGACCGTCGGCAGCCCAGCGATCCAGGTAGGGCTTGGCCCGGCCGTCCAGCCAGATGATGGCGTCTCGCACTGGTCGGCCAGCCTGGTCGAGCAGCCACACCCCGCCACCATGGCCGCTGAGGGAGATGCCAGCGATAGCTGCCGGATCAATGCCTGCCTCGTCCAGACACTGGCGGATGGCCTGGACCGTGGCCTGCCAGATCTCGTCCATACTCTGCTCGGCCCAGCCAGGCTTGGCATGGGATACCCTTACCTCCTGACTTCTGCCCACCGCAACTTCATGACCTTCCAAGCCGAAAAGGGCCGCTTTAATCACGGTGGTGCCGTTATCGATACCAAGTAGATATACCTCTGTCATTAGCTCCTCTCCAGAGAAAGATGGGTGTTCAAATCTCCTGGTCTGAGCTTTCCGGACTCGATCTGCTGCCGGATCAGTTGGGATATCTGATAGTAGAGGGGTATGGGTATTTCTCGGTTGATTTTTTGATCGTCAGACATATAATTAGATAAAATAGCCAAAAGATTTAAAAATAGCCGTTCATTAGTTATTGCAGATTTACGTTAGTTCGTATGTACGGACAAACTGAATTGTAAAGCGTTCTCTCTCCGCTGTCAATAGGTAAAAACAAATTTTTTCCCTTTTTTCTTGAGCAGTTGAAGAACTGAGAAGCAGGTTTTGGGACACCAAAAAAGCGGACCCCTGGTTAGGTAGGGCGCTGCGGCTTATACACCCTCTTTTCAGAGTGAAATGCTACACGACACGGCCTGAACGGATAGACAGGCCAGTCAGGCCATAAGTCTTAGACTGAACAGAACCTCATGGGCCGGCTTATCCTCATAAAGAATGGACCAGAGAGCTTTAAGAAGGGGGAGCTGATCCATTCTCAATTTACCCGAATCCTCAAGTTTTCGGGCCAGGCGATAGCCTATGCCTATAGCGGGATAACCCTCTACTGTCTCCCGTCTCTTTTTCATTCCCTCAAGGGCCTGAGAGGCAGGAAGGCCGGAGCCGATAAGCTCTCCCAAGGTAATATTGCGCCCCTCTGCGGAAGTGACGTAAAGATCTCCCACTCCGGCCAGACCCATCACGGTAGAGCTCCTTCCTCCCAGCATCCGGGACAACAAGGCTATCTCTTGGACTGCCTGGGCGAAGAAGGTGGCCTTGGTATTGTTCATGATCTCTACTCCTTCCCTCTTCTTGAGACCATCGCACATGCCCAGAGCAATAGCATATCCATTCTTGAGGGCAGCCGCTACCTCAACTCCTATTACATCGGAGGTGATCCGGACGGTGTAGCGAGGAGTAGTAAAAATCCTGCGACACCGCTGAGCGGCCCGGATATTAGAGGAGGCAAAGACCACTGAGGTGGGAACTCTCTGGGCCACTTCTCTGGCCTTGGAGGGTCCCCCTATAGCTACCACCGGGATATGGGAACGAAGCTCCGCGGGAAGAGCCCTTTCGATAACCTGGGGTATAGTAATAATCTCTCCATTCCCCATCTCCTCCAGACCCTTGGCCACATTGACAATGATCATATTGGGTTTCAGAAAAGGCCCTAGCATTTCCGTGACGCTTCTTATGCCCACAGAAGTAACGCCCAGGAGGATGATTTCCCTTTCTTCCAGAGAGTGAGCCAGTTCATCCAGAGCAAAGAGCTGAATGTTGCCGGAGAGGGCTACGCCCAGGCGAGGATGAGTGCCGGTCTTCCTGATAGACTCCATCACTTCCTGGTCGTATTTCGTGCCCCACAGGTTAATCTGATGCCCATTATCAGCCAAAGGAATGGTGAGAGCACTTCCCATTACTCCGGCTCCAATAATCACCACTTTTGCCACTAGTACCTCCTGGTCTCACGAAAAGAGCTATTCAGAAATTTTCTATGAAGTCAACCCGCTCTTCTATACCTATTATCTATCTCTTCAATCTTGGCTACCTTGGGAGCGGAGCGACCGCCCGAAAACTCCGAATCTAACCAGGTCTTGACAATGATCTTGGCCAGTTCTGGCCCAATAACCCTGGCCCCCATGGTCATGATCTGGGCGTTGTTGCTTTTGCGGGCCCTCTCGGCAGAATAGGTATCGTGGCACTGAGCTGCTCGTACGCCCGGAACTTTATTGGCCACAATGGCCATGCCAATGCCAGTGCCGCAGATCAGAATACCCCGTTCATAGTCTCCTCTGCCTACTGCCTCGGCTACTTTGACCGCCACGTCCGGATAATCAACGGGATCGGACGAATATACACCCAGATCCTCATACTCCACTTTCAGTTCGTCCAAATAGGCCTTGATGGTCTCCTTAAGCTCAAATCCAGCATCATCCGCCCCCAAAGCCAATTTTCTCATTTTCAGCTTTACCTCCATGTCTCGAATGGGAGAGCTCTGGGAAAAATTGAGCGAAGGAAGAGCCTTCCTCAAGTTCCAGAACTCAGATTGGAAAATTGGACACGCATTATAGTATCATAGATTCACCCAAGGTTGATAAAATATCCCTGCTGAATCTACAAGGAGTGGAAAGTGAAAGCAGCTCTGTTGCGCCAGGTAAACGAAGTGGAAGTCACCGACCTAGAGATGCCCCAAATTGGGCCAGGAGAGATTCTGGTCAAAGTCTATGCCTGCGGTCTCTGCAGCACTGATGTGAGCAAGATCCGGGGCAAGGAAGCAGGAACTCGGATAGTTCTGGGACATGAGGTGGTGGGAGAGGTAGCTCAAGTTGGAGCTGAGGTATCCCGCTTTTCTGTGGGTGACCGGGTGGTGGTGGCCCATCATGTGCCCTGCTTTATCTGCCATTACTGTCGACATGGCAACTACTCCATGTGTCCCGACTTCAAGAGCTCCAATATCTATCCTGGAGGATTTGCCGAATTCGTTCGGGTGCCCAGAGAGAATGTGAATAAGGCTACCTTCAAAATCCCGCCTGAGGTTTCCTATGAAGATGCAGCCCTGACTGAACCAGCGGCCTGTTGTCTGAGGGGAGTGAAGCTGAGTCACCTTCTGCCTGGGGAGTATGCAGTGGTTGTAGGAACGGGAACTATGGGTCTTCTTCTGACCCAGATCCTCTCCCTCTTTAATGTGAACGTTACAGCTCTAGACTTAGATGATTCTCGGCTGGCTGTAGCCCTGGATAGCGGTGCCGGATTGGCTCTCAATCCTCAAAGAGATGATGTAACGGGAGAAATTAAGAAGTTTTCTGACGGAAGAGGCGCTGATGTAGCCATCCTCACCGTGGTTAATCAACCCATCCTGGATCTAGCTTTTGCATACCTGAGAGATGGAGGGAAAATTAACCTCTTTGCCTGGCCGACCAAGGATGTGAACATGACCCTAGATTTTTACCAGATCTTCCGCAGAGAGCTCAGCATCTTTGGCAGCTACTCCACCACTTCCATCGAACTTCAGGAAACTCTGGACCTGATAAGGATGCAGAAAATCACACCTGGTAAGTTAATTACCCATAACTTGCCTATGGATAGGCTGATGGAGGGAGTACGGCTAGCGGAAGAGGGCAAAGCTCTTAAGATTTTGATAAAGCCCTAGAGAGTCTGCTATTATCCACGGGTCAGAAGAGCATACTGGCCGCACCAATAACCCCGGCGTCCTCCCTCAACTCAGCCAGGACTATAGAGACCGAATCCCTGAGAACCGGCATGGCTCTTTCCTGAACTTCCTTTCTGACCGGTTCCAGAAGAAGTTCTCCGGCATTGGCCACTCCGCCTCCGATGATGACCATCTCTGGATTAAAGATATTGATCAGGGAGGCTACTCCTATCCCCAGCCACTGTCCAGTCTCTTGGTAGATGCGGCGCGACACCGAATCTCCCTGGGAAGCCTCTTGAGCCACGTCCTCAGGCGTTATTGCTCCTTTCTCCCTATATACTTTCAGGAGAGAGGTTTCCTCCTGCCGGCTCAGGGCCTCCATGGCCCGCCTGGTCACTGATCTGGCCGAGGCCATCATCTCCAGACAGCCTCTATTGCCACAAGCACATTGGGGGCCATCAGGGAGGACGGTCATGTGCCCCACCTCTCCTCCAAACTGGCGAGATCCTTTAAACAACTGCCCGTCGATGATAATGCCGCTTCCTATCCCGGTCCCTATAGCCAGACATATCAGGTGTTCCTTGTTCCTGCCAGCTCCAAACTTATGCTCACCCAGGGCGGCTGCCCTGACGTCATTTTCGATGAATATGGGCAAATTAAAGGTTTTGTTGAATAGCTTCCCCACCGGAACGTCTTTCCACTTGGGAAAGTTAGTCAAAAATCGAATAATTCCCTCTTGAGAATCAATGAGGCCAGGGGCTCCAATGCCAATGCCTCTGAACCTGATTCCCTTCTCCTCGGCAAACTTGATGATCTCTCCTACCAGATCCATAACCTCCTGGAGAATAACTTTTACCGCTTCTTCAGGTCGAGCCTGGACCACCCTTTTATAAAGAATGTGGCCGCTATCCTCTACCAGACCTGTCTTGATGTTGATCCCGCCAATATCGATGCCTATAGCATAGTTGCGATCGTTCATTAAACTCCCTTCTTGTGCTGGGCACACAAGGCCTTTGGGACTACTTATCTCTCTATGGGACTGTGCACTAGCTTATCTCCAGGAATTTGCCTATCTTATAAAAATCCTTCTCATACTCTTTTAGGGAGTAGATGTTCTCATTTTGTATGATCAACTCCGGGGGATAGAGGGGGACGATCTTAAAGGACGGGCTGCTATATACTCTCATGTGGTAATCCCTCATGGTCTTATCGCTTGGGGGTATAGAGAGGTACATTTCCAGGATAGTAGTGGTGGCCTCCAGGCCCAGAGGCATGAGCACATGAGGAGTAGTGACCGATATCTCCCGGGATAGATGGTGCAGACAGTTTTCTCTTTCCAGTAGGGCCGGAGTGGCAATTTTACCCGTACACTGTCGATCCGTCAACAGGCAGACATTGTTCTCACCCAGAAGTCTGAGCCTGTTGGTCTTTTCGACGTACCTGTCTTTATGTTCGCATGTCTTAGGTACACACTTGATCATGTAGGTAAGATAAGTATTCTCCTCCAAAGAGCAGCCTGCTTTTTCCAACAGTTGTAGTAAGAGCTCACCTTCGGGCGAGTTGCTGAAGGGAGAACCTGTCTCTTCGGCACCCTCTATGTCAGGAATATAGCCGATGATCATAACCTTGGCTCGGTCCGCTCCCCTCCCTATCACCGGATTTTTGCGACAGAGGACCAGGTCCGGGCATCTGTCACATTTGGCGATCTCCTGCTCCACTCTGACCATACTTTCCTTTGTGTCTACTGGCATTTGACATTCGCTCCTTTTGGTGGTGATTTATGAAGACAAAGCTAAAAACTTTGGCTTTTTCATTCCATCCCATCGGTAGTCTTGGCAATTTGTAAAAGGCAAACAAAAAACCCCACAAATTTTGCAGGGTTTAATTTTGCTGGGCGTACTTTTCTCGATTCTATGGGGAATGAAGTCTTTCCCCCAGTTGCTCTTACGCGCAATCAAATCACGCCCTTGGGTCTATCTTTTCCCTCTTGAGCTGATGGTAGCTCGTCTGTCGTTTTCATTATACTCCTGTTGTCTGGGAAGCTCAATGGGGTTACCACTGCGCTGCTGCTCTCTCTCCCATAAGGGAAGCTTCGAGCACCCGGTAGGCGTAGGAGAAGGTTATGGTCTTAATCTGCCTCCAAAGGCAGCCCTGATTCTCATTATCCTCAAGATATCGCTTTTGGTTACTATACCCGTAATTTTTTGTTCATCCATGACCAACAGGTGGGAGAGTTCCTCCATACTCATTCTTCTCAGAGCTTCCAAAGCACCCTCTCTGGAGCTGATTACCTCTTTGGTATCCAGGGGTTTCACTATGTCAACCACCCTGGTGGTGCTCCACTGTTCCCTGGGAATTTCTTTTACGTCATGAATGGTGATCACACCCAGGATCCTTTCATTGTCCACCACGGGGAATCTTCCGTATCTGTATCTCATAAACCAGTCATTGACCAGCTCATCCAGGAAAATAAGGGGGCTGACGGTGACCAACTGGGTAGTCATTATATCCCGCACATAGACGTCGTCCAGAGACTCCCTCAGGACCAGTTGCTCATAGCTCCCGCTGGCTGCCTGCTGGAGAAACCAGCCTAGCACAATAAGCCATAGTCCGTTCACCCAGTTATCTCGGAAAAGAGAAAGAAAGCCGAAGAAGATAAGAGCAAATCCGAAAACTTGTCCCAGAGAAGAGGCAATCCTGGTTGACTTTTTGAGATCCCCGGTGAAAAACCAGAGTATGGCCCGAAATACTCTACCCCCATCAAGGGGAAATCCGGGCATCAGATTAAAGACAGCCAGGGCTACGTTGATCAAGGCCAGATACCACATAGGAACTGTGACGATCCGTAGAGGAATCAGAAAGGTAAAGATAGCCCATATACCTCCAAAGAGAAGAGCCAGGAAAAAGCTGGACAGGGGTCCGGCAAGAGCCATAAGAAGTTCAGCTCGAGGGGTCTCCGGTTCTTTGGACATCTGGGCCACCCCTCCAAAGACAAAAAGGCTGATCCTTTGGATAGGGATACCATTTTGTCGGGCTACCAGAGAGTGAGAGAGCTCATGAAAGAGTACGGAGAAGAAGAAAAGGATGGCAGTCATCATGCCCAGAAAGAGATTACTCCAAATGGATAACCCCGGAAATCGATCAGGAAAAAAGGATGTCCC
>CAYYBB010000017.1:0-18991 GCA_964469465.1 uncultured Actinomycetota bacterium | reverse complement strand
GGCATTTGTACGGGATCAGCTATCTTCTGGCAGGGAGAGAGAAGCGCAGAACCCCTTAAGGGTCCAGGCAGTGGACAGGTTGATAGAGAATGCTGAAATCGACGTTCCTCCGGTCATGATTGAGGACAAAGTGGAAGGTTGGATAAAGGATCTCTCCTCGGATTTGCAGAAAAGGGGAGAAGATTTGGAGAAATTTCTCCAAACTATAGGGAGGACCGAAGACGAACTGAGAGCAGATTATGCCAGGAGGGCGGAGAGAGAGGTGAGGAGAGACCTCATCCTGGACCGGATCGCCAAGCTGGAAAAGCTGGAAGTGGACGAACAAGAGGTGAAGGAAGAAGCCAGGAAGATCTCAGAGACGAGCGAAGATAACCCGCAAGAACTTTATGAATATTATACCAGGGACATAGGATCGGCCATCATCAGGAGGGGTCTGCTGCGGGAGAAGGCCCTGCAGTTGGTGATCGACCAGGCCCAAATGAAGATAGAAGAGAACAAAGGTAAAGGTGAAAATGAAGATGTCCAGGATGTCTAATTTGATACCCATCGTTATCGAGCAAACCAGCCGGGGAGAAAGGTCCTTCGATATCTACTCCCGTCTCCTTAAGGAAAGGATCGTCTTTCTGGGGGATGTGATCGAAGACTCCCTGGCCAACGTAGTCATGGCCCAACTCCTTCATCTGGAGGCGGAGGATCCGGAGAAGGACATTAACCTCTATATTAACAGTCCTGGTGGCTCTGTTACCGCCACTCTGGCCATCTATGACACCATGCAGTTCGTCAAACCAGATGTATCTACCATCTGTATGGGGCAGGCCGCCAGTGGAGCCGCGGTCCTCCTGGCTGCAGGAGCTCCAGGCAAGCGATATTCTCTGCCCAATGCTCGCATTTTGCTCCATCAGCCTCACGGCACTACTTCCGGGCGGGCCATGGACATCGATATCCAGGCCAAGGAGATTCTGCGCATGAGGGCCGTGCTGAACCAGATTCTGGCCAAGCACACCGGTCACCCCATGGACAGGATTGAGGAGGATACGGACCGGGGTGACTTTATCCTGGTAGCGGAAGATGCCAAGAAATATGGTATAATTGACGATGTTATTTACAAGAAGTAGCGGGGAGGGAGTTCTGTGGCCAAGTTTGCCGAGGATAGCGAACTGCTGAAGTGCTCTTTCTGCGGTAAGAACCAGAGACAGGTCAAGAAGCTAATTGCCGGCCCTGGTGTTTACATCTGTGATGAGTGCATCGATCTCTGTAACGAGATTATCGATGAGGAACTGAGTGAGGAAGTTGATTTTGATCTGCAAGATCTCCCTAAGCCCAGGGAGATCTATCAAGTGCTAAATGATTATGTAGTGGATCAGGATAAGGCTAAAAAAGTTCTCTCTGTAGCCGTCTACAATCACTATAAGCGGATAAAGATGGATTCTCAATCCGGCGACGATGTGGAGCTTCAGAAAAGTAATATCCTGATTATGGGCCCTACAGGTTGTGGGAAAACCCTTCTGGCCCAGACCCTGGCCAGGATTTTGGATGTTCCCTTCTCCATTGCCGATGCTACTGCTTTGACCGAGGCAGGTTACGTAGGGGAGGATGTGGAAAATATCCTGCTTCGCTTGATTCAGGCGGCGGACTATGATGTGAAAAAAGCCGAAACAGGCATCGTCTACATCGACGAGATAGACAAAATAGCCAGAAAATCGGAAAATCCCTCCATTACCAGAGACGTTTCTGGGGAGGGGGTGCAACAGGCACTTTTGAAGATTCTGGAAGGAACCATAGCCAGTGTCCCTCCCCAGGGAGGACGCAAACATCCCCATCAGGAGTTTATTCAGATTGACACCACCAATATCCTTTTTATTTGTGGAGGATCTTTCACCGGGCTGGAGAAAATCATTGATTCCCGCATCAGTAGAACCAGTCTGGGCTTCACTGCGGAGAAGGTGAGCAAGAAGAAATTGCAAGATGGGGAGATACTGGACCAGACCCTTCCGGAAGATTTGATAAAGTTCGGTTTCATCCCCGAGTTCGTCGGCCGTCTTCCCGTAGTCACTTCGGTGCGCAGCCTGAGCGAGGATGCTCTGGTAGAGATATTGACCCGACCGAAGAATGCCCTGATTAAGCAGTACAAAAAGATTTTTGGATTCGATGGGGTGGAGCTCATTTTTACCGACGATGCCCTCAGGGCCATTGCCAGAAAAGCCCTGATGCGGGGAACGGGAGCCAGGGGCTTGAGATCCATACTGGAGGAAATTATGCTGGGAGTGATGTACGAGATTCCCTCCCGCAGTGACGTGAGAAAATGCGTCATTACCAAAGAGGTAGTAGAAAATAGACTGGAGCCCACCCTGGTCACAGTCACAGCCTCTGGCAGTAAAGCAGCCGGAGGAGCTGAGCTCTCTGCCTGAGTGCGGTACCGATCCAGGGCAGAAGAAGTCCAGGGGGCTTTTGGAAAACCCATTCCCTATGGCGGGAGAATGGGTTTTTTGGTGAACTACCTTGCCCTTACGGGCTGGGCTTCCTGGGTTGAATGCCTAGTGGCTGCTCATATCTCCACAGGCGTCAATTTCCGCAGTCCCCTGCGGTATACGAGAAGAATATATCATGCAGTTGGGGCAAAGTCAAGGTAAAGTATTCCAGTAAAGTATTTCGATAAAATATTCTAGTAAAATATTCCACCTCTCATCCCCCATCTTATGGAAGGGGACTTTTCGACGGAAAAGTTAATAGTTAGCCAATCTTGGCTGAATGTGGCTGGCGGACAGGTCAGCGTTTGGCGGGGAAAGGGAGTTCTGATGCTAGAGTTACCTGAGCAGTACAAACCTGCAGAAGTGGAAAAGAAAGTCTATTCCTTCTGGGAGGAGAAGAGGCTTTTCCGTGCCGAGGTTGACTTCTCCAGGGAACCTTTTGTCATTGTAATTCCTCCGCCCAACATAACCGGTTCTCTGCACATGGGCCATGCCCTCAACAACGTTCTTCAGGATATCATCATCAGATACAAGAGGATGAAAGGCCTCAATGCCTGCTGGATCCCAGGGACAGACCATGCGGGTATTGCCACTCAAAACGTGGTAGAAAAGGAGCTTCTAGCAGAGGGTCTGACCCGACAGCAACTGGGGCGGGAGAAGTTTTTGGAGCGAGTGTGGGCCTGGAAGGAGAAGTACGGCAACCACATCATTGATCAGCTCAAGGCCCTGGGTGCTTCGGCTGACTGGGAGAGGCAGCGCTTTACCATGGATGAAGGGTGCAGTCGGGCGGTAAGAACCTTCTTTGTCAAACTGTACCAGGATGGCCTGATTTACCGGGGCGACTACATGATCAACTGGTGTCCCCGTTGTCATACGGCCCTCTCTGATATTGAAGTGGAGCATCATCCTCGCCCGGAAGCTACTCTGTGGCGGGTGCGGTATCCTCTCAAAGACCAGGAAGGGCATATTGTAGTGGCTACCACCCGGCCCGAGACCATGCTGGGAGATACGGCGGTGGCCGTGAACCCCAAAGACCCTCGCTATCGGCAGTTGGTGGGCTGTACGGCCATCCTGCCCCTACTAAACCGGGAGATACCCATCATAGAGGATGAGTATGTGGACCCTCAGTTCGGCACAGGGGCACTGAAGATCACCCCGGCCCATGATCCCAATGACTTTGAGGTAGCTCTCCGTCAGGGACTACCTATGGTTAACATCTTCATCGAATCGGCCGTGACCAATGAAAATGCTGGCCCTTACCAGGGGCTGGAGCGCTTCGAAGCCCGCCGCCGAGTGGTGGCAGATCTGGAAAGACTGGGCCTTCTGGAAGGACAGGAAAAGTATTCCCACTCCGTGGGGCAATGTTACCGCTGCGATACCATAGTGGAGCCCAGGATTTCCAAGCAGTGGTTCGTGCGTATGAAACCTCTGGCTGATCCTGCCATAGAGGCAGTCCGGGAGGGGCGGATCGAATTTACCCCTTCCCTGTGGGCAAAGGTCTACTTTGATTGGATGGAGAATATTCGGGACTGGTGTATCTCCCGCCAGATCTGGTGGGGCCATCGCATACCGGCCTGGTACTGTCAGAGGTGCGGCCAGGAGATCGTGGCTGTGGATGATCCCCAGATGTGCCCTGGCTGTAGCTCGGAGGAACTACGCCAGGAGGAGGATGTTCTGGATACCTGGTTCTCCTCGGCCTTGTGGCCCTTCTCTACTCTGGGCTGGCCGGATGATACGGAAGATCTTCGCTACTTTTATCCCACAGATCTGCTGGTAACCGGGCACGACATCATTTTTTTCTGGGTAGCTCGGATGATCATGGCTGGTCTGTACGCGGTGGGAGATGTGCCCTTCCACCAGGTTTTCATCAACCCTCTTGTCTCTGACATCCAGGGTCAGAAAATGAGCAAGTCCCGGGGCAATGTTATAGATCCCCTGGATGTCATTGGCAAGTACGGTACTGATGCTCTCCGATTTACCATTTCTTTTCTGACTACTCCAGGCCGGGACGTCCTTCTGGGAGAGGAGAGGATCGAGGGGATGAGGAACTTCGCTAACAAAATCTGGAATGCCTCCCGCTTTATCCTGATGAACGCGGGAGCTAAAGAAGATTTGACCCTCTCAGTTAGGGACCTTGATCTGGCTCTTCACGACCGATGGATCTTAAGTCAGCTCTTCCAGACCGCCAGAAAGGTGGAGGAGGAGCTGGCCCGATATAATTTCAGCCAGGCCTCCAAGGCCCTTTATGACTTTTTCTGGGGCAGGTTCTGTGACTGGTATATCGAGATGAGTAAGAGAGACCTCTATCGAGGAGGGGAAAAAGAGTCAGGCAAAGCTCGCTCCATCCTGGTCTACGTGCAGGATCGATTCTTGAGACTTCTCCACCCCTTCATGCCCTTTATCACCGAGGAGATCTGGCAACTGCTGCCTCATGATGGAGAAAGTATCATGGTGGCCTCCTATCTTGTCTATGATAAGAGCCTTGTGGATGAAGAGGCGGACCGGCAGATGGAAGCTCTGATGGATGTAGTCAGTCAGGTCAGGCGGCTAAGATCAGAGTACAACATTAGCCCCGCCCAGAAGCTAAGGATCATATTGGTCTCTGCCAATAGCGAGCTGAAGGAGATATGTGCCCAGAGCTCTGGTTACATTATGGATCTAGCCAGAGTGAGGGAGATAAGGTTGGAGGAGTCGGTGGAGCACCCCCGACGATATCTGAAAGCGGTGGCTGCAGGAGCGGAGCTCTATGTGGAAGCAAGTGGGCTAATCGACCTGAGTCGTGAAAAAGAAAGGCTGAGGCGGCAGATGGGCCGTCTGGATCAGCAAATAAAGAGGAGTCAGGAAAAGCTGGCTAATCAAAACTACCTGAGCCGTGCTCCTGAGGAGGTAGTGGCAAGAGAGAGGACCAAACTGGAGGAGTTTTTGGAAGTTCGAGATCGACTACGTCGGCAGATGGAAAGCCTGGAGAGCCTGGAAGGACTTTGATAAGAATTAAGAATTACGAGAGTGCTAAAGAGTACATCAAATCTGCCGAGATTTTCGGCATTAATCCCTCCCTTAGCCAGATGGGGAGGATCTATCACCTTTTAGGTGATCCTCCCAACAATTTTGGCTCCCTGCACGTAGTGGGTACTAATGGCAAGACTTCCACCGCCCGTATGATTGGTTCCATTCTAAAAGAGGCAGGGCTTAAAGTGGGAGTCTATACTTCTCCCCATATTCGAGAGTTCACCGAGCGAATCGAGGTGGGGGGGCAGGAAATACCGGAGGATGACTTTGTTTCCTACCTCAACCTTTTGTTGCCTCTGATCGATGAAGTTAATACCACATCTGGAGATAATTTAACCCAGTTTGAGATTCTCACCGCCCTGGCCCTGAAATATTTCTATGACCATCAGGTAGACTGCACGGTCCTGGAGGCCGGCATGGGCGGCCGATGGGATGCCACCAACGTTGTTTTTTCCCGAGTGGTGGCCCTGACCAATATAAGTTTGGAGCATACCCAGATTCTGGGCGACAGCATATCCCAAATAGCCTGGGAGGAAGCTGGGGTAATCAAAAAAGGATCCTCGGTGGCCACCACGTCCAGGGACAGACGAGTCATAAAGGTGCTGGAGGCTAAGACCACTGAGACAGGCTCTCCTCTTTATATCTATGGTCGAGACTTTGCATTGAAAGACATTCAGGAGAGCACAGATGGAGGGACGATATTTTCTGTTCAGGGGATCAAACATTTCTTTCCTCACCTGCTGATCCAAAGCAAAGCTTCCTTTCAGGTGGAAAATGCCACTCTGAGCATAGTAGCCAGTGAGCTCTTTCTGGACAGTTGGGGAGAAATTAGGGCAGAGTGGGTCAGGACAGGTCTTGAGAGCTTCTCTATTCCAGGACGTCTGGAAATGATCTGCTCTCGTCCAAGAGTACTGGTTGATGGTGCGCACAACCCGGCCGCCATTCAGAAGCTCATGGAGAACATCAAAAAGGGCTATAGCTACTCCAGATTAATCATCATCCTGGCTCTTTTTAAAGACAAGGATGCCAGCAAGATGATCAAATATCTTCTTTCCCATGCGGACGTGATCTTCCTTTCCGAGAGCGGCCTTCCCAGAAGTCAGGATGCAGAATATCTCAGAACTCTGGTAGAAAAGAACCACCAGTTGGTAGCGTCGGACAGGAGGATAGAGGTCTGGGTGGAGAGAGATCTGGCCCGGGCAGTGAAGAAGGCCATGGCCATGGCAGGAGAGCAGGATCTAATATGTGTGGCGGGGTCTCTGTCCAATATCTGGATTGCTAAAAAGACAGTGCGAGACCTGAGTGGGTGATTACTGAGGGATGAAGTATTTTCTTGATCTTACAGTCAACTACTGACAGCTAAAGCAGTCAGCTTGTCGGCGACTAGATAGCCCCAACATTGCGCTGGTTGACAGACAGCGAAGACAACAAGGATATACCGAGTTGTCGTAGTTGCAGGAGGTTATCCTGATGTTGAAGATTTTACCGAGAGAACAATTGCTCTCTCGAACCTCATATCTTCAGTTCTCAAGGTGCATCAGAGGTTCTGCAAGGAGTACCATAGCACATCCGTATTATATCATAATGTTAGAAAGGAGGGAAGCGCGATTCCTCTGACGACTAAAGTCGTCAGTCCCCTTGCGCGAAATTTTATGGAAATATTAGATAAAATTCTGCAGTTCTTCACCTCCCCCATTTTTAAGTTGGGCCTGAATGTGACTATTTTCTTCTTGATCCTGCTGTGGCTGAGTGTGGTGTACTGGGTTTATCGTGATGCTGTCAGGAGAGATACCAGTGGGATCTTTTGGGCCGTGGTTACCCTCATTTTCGGGTTTTTCGGATTAATACTCTATTTTATTCTTCGGCCTCCAGAGTTCAGAGAGGATGCTCTGGAACGGGAGTTGGAAATAGAAGCCAAAGAGAGGCTGGTCGAGGAGAACCCCCACTGCCCCGCTTGCGGTAAAAGAGTGGAGGTAGACTTTCTGATTTGTCCTTACTGCCGTAAGAAGCTCAAAAACTCCTGTACCCAGTGCGGCCACCCTCTTCAGTTGAATTGGGCCGTCTGCCCGTATTGTCGATACGAGACCTGATTGGTCATTGTGGCATCATCGCTGGTCAACAATGAAAATATCCAGTATTTTCTGCTCAGATAAAGAGAGGGACAATGTGGCAAAAAACACTAGTTATTATTAAGCCCGATGCAGTCAGAAGAGGGCTGACCGGCGAGATTATTAAGAGAATCGAGGCCAAAGGGCTAAGTATTGAGGATATGAAGATGATGCACATAAAAAGGGAGCTGGCCGAGAAGCACTATGAGGAGCATAAGGACAAGCCCTTCTTTGAAAGTCTGGTGGATTTCATCACCTCTGGAAAAGTTGTGGTCATGATAGTGTCAGGACCAGAAGCTGTAAGGATTATCAGGACTATGATGGGACCTACCAATCCCGCTGAAGCACCTCCGGGCACCATCCGGGGTGACTTCGGAATTGAGACCCAAGAGAATATCATCCACGGCTCTGATTCGGTCAAGAGCGCGGAGAGGGAAATTTCTCTCTTTTTTGGCCATTCCTCTGGAAACATTTGAAATTTGGCCAGTTTCTTGGAAACATTGGAAATTCCCGGATATAGACCCCGCTTTGTGTTTGGCTTGTCAACCAAAATACCAAATGATAAACTGTTAACCAAGTGAGGGCTGTTCTGATAAGAGGAAAAAAATTTGAGAGTCCGGGGAAGATATGTCCTAATCATCCTGTTGGTGGGGGCTATCTTGGGTTCTATCATAGGATACGTTCTAAGAGAGCTGCTTCCCATATTGGACATGGGGGTCAAGATAGGACTCTCTCCGGTCACTGTTGATCTATATCTTTTTGATCTGACCTTCGGCATTCATCTGAAGATTACTCTTGCTTCCATCATGGGTTTACTGGCTACTTTTTTGTTGCTGGACATTAGATGAAGACTGAGGTAGCCAGTAAACTACAGCGGAATGAGGGAACGGGAAGGAAACCATGCTGGAAAGGCTTTTTGGTTTTATCGGGCAGGACATTGCCGTAGACCTGGGCACGGCCACTACTTTGGTCTATGTAAGGGGAAAGGGTGTGGTGCTTAACGAGCCCTCGGTAGTGGCTCTGGATAGGGATACCGGAGAGGTCCTGGCGGTGGGCCTGGAGGCCAAAAACATGATCGGCAAGACTCCAGAAAGGATAGTACCGATCAGACCTCTTAAGGATGGAGTAATCGCCGATTTCGATACTACAGAAAAGATGCTGCGCTACTTCATCAACAAAGTACACCGGCACCGTTTCTTTGCTCGCCCCAGAATAATCATCTGTGTGCCCTCAGGCATAACTGGCGTAGAGAGAAGGGCGGTGAGTGAGGTTTGTGAGCAGGCCGGAGCCAGAGCTGCCTACATAATTGAGGAGCCTATGGCAGCAGCTATCGGAGCGGGTCTGCCTGTCGGAGAAGCTGTGGGCAGCATGATAGTGGACATAGGTGGAGGGACCACGGAGGTGGCGGTTATCTCTCTGGGCGGAATAGTAGTAAGCAAGTCCATTCGTATCGCTGGAGATGAAATGGATGAGGCCATCATCAGTTACTTCCGAAAAGAACATAATCTGATGATCGGTCCAAGAATAGCCGAGGAACTAAAGATAGAGATTGGTTCCGCCTTTCCTCTGGAACAGGAGGAAAAAGCAGAGATAAAGGGTAGAGATCTGGTAACCGGGCTTCCCAAGAGCCTCATTGTCTCCAGCCAGGAGGTTAGAAAAGCTCTGGAGGAGCCGGTGACTAACATCATTCATGCCGTTCATGAAGCCCTTTCCATCACTCCCCCGGAGCTGGCTGCCGATATCATCGACCGGGGGATAGTTCTGGCGGGAGGAGGCTCTCTGCTGAAGGGGCTTCCGGAACGTATCCATCACGAGACCCAGTGCCCCATCTATCTGGTCGATCAGCCTCTCTCGGCGGTGGTTCTCGGATCTGGCAAATGTCTGGAGGAATTCCCCACTTTAAAAAAGTTTCTTGGAATGCCCAAACAATTTTAGGGTCTTCTCATGTCCTCGATCAATGGCAGCCACAAAAATCAGATTGTGCTGGTTATCCTGATTGTCCTCAGCATCCTGGTGGCCACTTTTCAGTTTCGGCAGAATGAGGGACAGATTTTGTCTGCCATCCATGAGAATTTGCTTCTCGTCTTTGCTCCCATCCAAAAGGGGGTGGTCACTCTCATCCGGCCTCTGACCGATATAGCAAGATCCGTCCAGGAGTTGGGCACCCTGCGGCAGGATAACCAGGCCCTGCGGGCAGAGGTAGCTGACCTCCAGATGGAAAATGCCCGGCTCCAGGAAGTGGAGGCAGAGAACCGGGAGCTGCGCAGACTTCTGGGTGCCCCAGCCCGCCAGAAATTTAAGACAGTACTGGCTACAGTAATAGGCAGATCTTCCACCAACTGGCATGCCATTATTGTGATCGATAAAGGGCTTGATCACGGGATAGAGGTGAATATGCCGGTTATAGCAGACCAGGGGCTGGTAGGAAAAGTCACCACCGTGTCCCGCAATGCGGCTGAAGTGCAGTTGATCATCGATCCCCAGAGTTCTGTGGGGGGAAGAGATCTATCCACCAGAGCCAGAGGAATAGTGGAAGGAAGCATGACCGATATCCTCAAATTCAATTATGTTCCCAAGGACTCCCAGGTCAAGAAAGGAGATCGGATCGTCACCTCCGGCTATGGGGGTATCTACCCCAGTGGTATTCTTATCGGCAAAGTGAGCCAGGTGGAGGAGAGAAGGTACGATTTTTATCAGCAGATCGAGATTGTTCCTTTTGTAGATTTTGATGCTCTGGAAAAGGTTCTGATTGTTACCAATCCGCCTCCCAAGGTAGACTTCCAGGAGGACTAGGGTGCAGCACAGGATCATAGTCTTTATGTTTCTATTTCTGGCTCTTCTGCTTCAGATGGCTCTGGCTCCCAACATTTCCCTGGGCAAAGTGATTCCCGACTTTGTGCTGGTATTGGTCATATCTGTGGCCATAGTTGAGGGTTCCTGGTTTGGTTCCATAATCGGATTTGCAGGAGGATTTCTGGCTGATCTCCTGAGCGGAGGTATTCTGGGCATATATGCCTTTTCCAAAACCATTGTGGGCTATATGGTCGGAAATGTAGTGACTATGATCAATCCGGAGGGCCGTTACGTTCCGGCTCTGGCGGCTCTTTTGGGCAGCGCGGTTCATCTTGGCCTGGTTATGGCTATTACTTATATCTTTGGCATTGTGCGGGATTTTAATCTTTTTCGGGTTAACATATTGATCCAGCCCTTTTACAATACCTTCTGGATGAT
The DNA here is from genome assembly GCA_964469465.1 of uncultured Actinomycetota bacterium. Taxonomy (GTDB): domain Bacteria; phylum Actinomycetota; class Humimicrobiia; order Hakubellales; family Hakubellaceae; genus Hakubella. The sequence goes on along the minus strand of CAYYBB010000017.1, from coordinate 8,175 downwards.
CCTTATCTTTCCGGTTATCCGAACGGTTCTCACCAAAGAGAGAAGCTTCCGTCTGTTCCGGTGATTGTCATGGCCTATATCAGTGAAGATATTGAACGCAGATTAAAACTATTGGGCCTCATTGTCCTGGTACTGCTGGCAATTATCCTTTTGCGCCTGTGGTTTCTGCAGGTTATGGTGGGCCACGTCTATGCCCTGAGGGCAGAGGAGAACAGGTTCCGGAGTGTACCGATCCAGGCCCAGAGGGGTCTTGTTCTGGACAGAAAAGGAAGGATATTAGTGGGAAACAGACCTAATGTGGTAGTAACGGCCATGCCTTCCCTGGTCCTGGGCAACCAGGCGGTAATCTCCGAATTGAGTGATATCCTGGACATGTCCGCCGATGACATCGAGAAGAAGCTTACCTATTTAGATCAGAGCTCTCAGGAGCGGGTGATCTTGAAAGAAGGAATTGATGAGAAGACTCAGGTTTACCTCAGTGAACGGAAAAACGAGCTTCCCGGGATTTCCATTGAAGTAGTTTCGGTACGGGACTATCCTAATGGAGTGGCTGCCCATATTCTGGGGTATGTGGGTAAGGTCTCCGACGAGGATCTAAAACGGCCTGATCCCCAAAGCTATCACCCTGGGGACGAGATAGGCAAGTCAGGTCTGGAGAGGATCTATGAGAATTACCTGAGAGGGAGTTCCGGTCAGAAGATTATGGGAATAGATTCCAGCGGCAGACCAGTGAGAGTGATCAGGAATACGGAGTCCGTTCCCGGCTCTAACATTTATTTGTCCGTAGATCTGGATATCCAGAAAAAGGCTGAAGAGGTGCTGGAGAAATGGATCTACCTGGCCCGACAGATACCCCTCGACGACGGAAATGGCTTTTATAAGGCTACCGGCGGAGCAGTGGTGATTCTGGATGCCACCAACGCAGAAGTTCTGGCCATGGCCAGCTTCCCTGCCTATGACCCTAATCTCTTTGTAGGGGGCATCTCCCAAAAGAATTGGGAATCTCTCAGGGACCCGGCCAAGAACCATCCTCTCAATAACCGGGCCATCCTGCCCTATGCTCCGGCTTCTGCCTACAAAGTGATTCCAGCCATCGCTGGGCTGGAAGAAGGGGTGCTGGATGCTAACACCTTCTTTACCTGCCGGGGAGTCTGGAAGGAGCTGGGAGAGGAGTATCCCAGGTACTGTTGGTTCAAGCCAGGACACGGCCCCACCAATCTGGAGAGGGCCCTGGAGGTATCTTGTGACATTTTCTTCTACCAGACTGGCCTGGAGCTGGACCGCAAGAGACGGTTGGAGAGGGCGGGGGAACTGCTTCAAAAGTATTCTTTTATGTTTGGTCTGGGCGAATCAACCGGCATCGATCTTCCTCCGGAATTTGGATCTGCGGGAAGGGTGCCTACTATCGAGTGGAAGAAGGAGTATAACAAGAATAATTCGGAGAACGCTCATTGGTTTGTGGGTGATACCATAAATATGGTTATTGGGCAGGGAGATCTTTTAACTACTCCTTTGCAGATAGCAGACCTGTATCTGGCTATAGCCACCCGGGGAGATCTCTATGTTCCTCACCTGGCCACCAAAGTGGAGACCTACGACGGTCAATTGGTAGAAAGATTTGAGCCCAAGATTAAGAGAAAAATAGGGGTGAAAAGGGAATACTTTGATCTCATTGAGCGAGGCCTGGTCAGAGTTACTCAGAAAGGGACAGCCGCCCAGGCCTTTGCTGACTTCCCTCTGGATCAGATTCCGGTGGCTGGAAAGACCGGAACGGCGGAGGTGATTGGGAAACAGAATAATGCCTGGTTTGCTAGTTATGCTCCGGTAGGCGACCCCAAGTACGTAGTTGTGGTGATGGTGGAAGAAGCAGGTGCTGGAGGAGAGGTTGCTGCTCAGGCGTCTAAGGAGATCTATCGTTTCCTGTTCGGTCTGGAAGAACCTCAGGAAGAGAAGGAGAGTTAGCCTTTGTACGAGACCAACTACGAGCTCAGATCCGGCCTGGAGAGTCCCCCCAAATTTACCTTTGATTTTATCCTCCCCCTGGCCTCCCTACTTCTCAGCCTGTATGGGGTCTTGCTTATCTACAGCGCCACCGGAGTGGGTGAGTTCCGGCTAACTCAAGACCCCTACTTTTACATAAGGAGACAGATCCTTTTTATCATTGTGGGTCTGATCCTTTTCTTTGTGGTGACCATCTTTAACTATGCTCTGCTGCGGGGCGTGTGGATCTGGATCTATTTCCTGAATCTTTTGGGGCTCACCTTCGTTCTCTTCTATGGCCAGGAAGTACATGGTTCCAAAGGCTGGCTGGGCTGGGGAAGTTACGGGATTCAGCCATCCGAATTTGCCAAAATTGTCATAATCATCACCTTTGCTGCTTTTTTGTCCGGGAGAAAGGGGCAGATCAAAGGCCTTAAGGACGTCATTCTCTCTCTAATTCACGTGGGAATACCTATCGTCCTGATTCTGATGGAGCCGGACATCGGAATCTCTCTGGTCTACATGGCCATCCTTCTGGGAATGATGTTTGTAGCCGGCATAAGAGCTTCCTACCTGATTGGCTTTGGGATTATGGGAAGCGCTGGTGTAATGGCCATGATTAGCCTGGGCCTGGTGAAAGAGTACATTGTAAAGAGACTGATCGCCTTCCTGAATCCCGCCATCGACCCCCTGGGGGTGGGATATACTTTGAATCAATCTAAGATCGCCATTGGCTCCGGAGAGTTGTGGGGCAAGGGCTTCTTCCTGGGTAGCCAGACTCACCTTAACTTCGTGCCAGAACAACACACTGACTTCATCTTCTCGGTTTTGGGAGAGGAGCTAGGTTTTATGGGCGCCCTTTTGCTCTTTCTACTTTATGGCCTTCTCATCTGGAGATGTCTGGCCATTGCCCGAAAATCCAGGGACCTCTTCGGTATCTACATCTGTGTAGGCGTGGTCAGCATGTTGGTCTTCCAGATATTCATTAACGTGGGGATGACCATTGGCATCATGCCTATAGCCGGGCTTCCTCTCCCTTTCATAAGTTATGGAGGAAGCTCTCTTATCAGCACCCTGCTGGGACTGGGCCTGGTAGAAAGCGTCTATATTCACAGAAATAGGCCAGGAAGCTGTCTGCTTTAGCTGACAGAGGAATGGCCCTTGACTCCTTTCTTTGGTATATGGTATAAGCTTTTTGTGCCAAGGCACTCGAGTTTCGAGAAAACCGCTAGAGCATTTTTAACTGGCCAGACGGCCAACCATATCGTCGGGGTCTTTAGGACGCTCGGCGATGGGGCCCGGTAAACGGCCCCTTAATCAACGCCCCCCTGGGGCAGTTGAAAGCTGACTGCTTTAGCTGTCAGTAGTTTACAGGCAGACTCTGTAGGCCCTGTTGTTCCTCCCGTGGCATGAGAATTTGCCCGTATCCTCGTTCCCTTATGGAACCTGTAGAGAGAATCCGAATCCCGGATCTGCAGCGTTTTCCAGCTCTCTTATGGCGTCAGGCTCCTCTCCCTGTCCGTAGCCATATCCCATAGAAATCTTCTCCATCCCTTTATCCATCAATAGCCACGGAGCTCCTATTCCACTACGTTAGGTGGCATTCCCACCCTCTTTCAATAGTGTTAGAATGGACACAATTCGGGACCGGCGGAGAAAATGAAAATTCTTACTATAAGCGATGAGGTGGCAAAGGCCATCTACAGTTCGGAAATGAGAGAGAGATTTGGAAATGTAGGAATGGTCCTGTCCTGTGGTGATTTGCCCTTTTACTACCTGGAATTCATAGTTTCCATGCTCAATGTACCCCTCTACTATGTATTGGGCAATCACGATCGGCCCATGCAGGGGGAGGAGGGGGAAAAGCGGGTCTTTCCTGAGGGATGTATCAATATAGATAACCGGGTAGCCCTGCAGAACAGCCTGCTCCTTGCCGGTCTGGAAGGATCTATCAAATATAGCGGAGGGGAACATCAGTATACGGAATGGGAGATGAGCCTGAAGATTCTGCGGCTAGGGCAGAAGCTGTGGAAGAACAAGGTTAGATACGGGCGTTACCTGGACATCCTGATCACTCATGCTCCGCCCTATCAAATTCATGATCAGGAGGATCCGTGCCACCGGGGCTTTAAGAGTCTGGTCAAATTCATGGATAAATACAGCCCTCGCTATCTGATTCACGGCCACTCTCATATTTATAATCCTTTGCAAGCCAGGAGGACCCAGTATAAAGACACTCTGGTTATTAATACTTATGGATACCAGATTCTGGAAGCGTAGGTGGTGATAGGTGTATTCTTACCGTTCTGATTTCAGTGGAGGGTCGACGGGGGAGGGAGAGTTCGCCAGCCTGAGGCTTAAATCCTTGATCAACGATATAAAATCCTTTTTTTCAGGTCAGCCGAACGTTCTGCTGCCCTTTGATGAGGTGGCCCGGGCTCTGCATGCCAGGCAAAGTGTCTACAGAGGAATCCAGGAAGTTCCAGTAGATGAGATTATCGGAAGCGTGGACAGGTATCACGATTTCGATAGTCATTTCTTGCCTAAATACGACCATCTGGGATATCGCTGGAAAAGGATCTACCAGGCCTATTCCCGCTATAAGGAGCTACCTCCAGTAGAATTGTACAAGATAGGTGAGGTCTATTTTGTTAAGGACGGGCATCATCGGGTCTCCGTGGCCAAACAACAGGGTGCCGAGTTTATCGATGCTGTGGTGACCGAATATCCGGTGAAGGTGCCTTTAACCAGGGATGTGGATCCCCGGGATCTCCTTATAAAAAAGGAGTATGAGGAATTTCTGGAATATTGCGGTCTGGACAAAACCCGGCCGGATCAACGAATCGAGATGACCGTTCTGGGAAGATACCAGACGTTACGGGATCAGATAGAAGAGCATAAGTATTACTTAAGCGAAAGGGCGGGACGGGAAATTCCGGTCAAAGAGGCCGCTGCGGACTGGTATGGCTATGTTTATCTACCCACTATCCAGATTATTGAGGAAAGCAATATACTCAAGGACTTTCCTCATCGGACGCCCGCTGATCTCTACGTATGGATCATGGATCATAAGTACTACCTGAGTCAGAGGTATGGGTTTGATGTGGGGATCAGACGAGCTACGGAAGATTTTGCCGAGAGCTACAGCGAAAGAATGGTCCCTGGCCTGATCAAAAAGGCCAGAAAGAAGATAAGAAGGGCCAGGCAGCAACGAGAGCACAAGACAGGCCCAGTCCGCTCTTCCCGACAATAACAAGGAGTGCTTATCTGGAATATGTCCTCAAGGAACAACCTCTATGAGAAAATCCTTACCAGGGTGCGAAAGCCTTCTCAGTACATAGACCGAGAGTTCAATTCCATTCACAAAGACCCTGTCCAGTGTAAAGTAAAGATAGCCCTGGTCTTTCCCGATCTTTATGAGATTGGCATGTGCAATCTGGGCATCCAGATTCTCTACTACATAGTTAATGATATACCTCAGGCTGTGGCAGAGCGAGTTTTTGCACCATGGGTGGATATGGAAGAGGAGATGCGCCGTCATCACATTCCTCTCCTTAGTCTGGAGAGCAGAACACCGGTCAGAGAGTTTGATATAGTGGGCTTCAGCATCCAACATGAGCTGTGTTTTACTACTGTTCTGAACATGATAGATCTGGCCGGGCTGGCGGTAAGGGCCTCTCATAGATCGGAAACAGATCCCCTGGTCATAGCTGGAGGTCCAGCCACCTTCAATCCGGAGCCCCTGGCTCCCTTCATGGATGCTTTCGCCATAGGCGATGGCGAGGAACTTATCCAGGAGATAGTGCAGGTGGTGGAGAAGTCCAAAGAAGAGAGCTGGACCAGAGGGAAAACTTTAGAGAATCTGGCTCATCTGGAAGGAATATATATTCCATCTGATTTTGCGGTCACTTATAGGAAAGAGGGTGCCATTGTCTCCATAAAGCCTCTTTCTTTTAGAAAGATGGTGCGCAAGAGACTGCTCAAGGATCTGAATATCTTTCCATCGCCAGGCAGCCCCATCGTGCCTCATACAGAAGTAGTTCATGACCGGTGTAATATTGAGATCATGAGGGGATGTACTCACGGATGCCGCTTCTGCCAGGCCGGGATAATCTACCGCCCGGTCCGGGAGAGAAGTGCTCAGAAATTGGTTCATCTCAGCAGGGAAACTCTACAGAGCACCGGTTACGATGAGCTCTCCCTGGCTTCCCTTTCTACTTCCGACTACTCTTCCATCCATGAGGTCCTCCGGCAAATTCTCCGTGATCATGAGACACCTTCCCTGTCCGTTTCTCTTCCCTCCCTGCGGACGGATTCCTTCTCTGTTCGCCTGGCCGAGATGGTTCAGGAGGGAAGGAGATCCGGACTCACTTTTGCGCCGGAGGCAGGTACTCAGCGCCTCCGGGATATCATTAACAAGAACATCTCTCAGGAGGACATTGAGAAATGTATGGAAGTGGCCTTTCGGCAGGGATGGAGGAAGATCAAGCTCTACTTTATGATCGGTCTGCCCTATGAGACCTATGAAGATCTGGAGGGCATTGCAGCTCTGGTGAAGAAGATCGAGACTCTGGCCCGGGAAGTTCTTCCCCTCTCTGAGGCGAGGAAAATTCAGCTTACGGTCAATATTTCACCCTTCTGTGCCAAGTCTCATACCCCTTTTCAATGGACAGCTCAAAATAGCCTGGAGGAGATAAGGAACAAGCAGGGGTTCCTGAGGGAAAAGTTGAGGAGCCGAAGGGTGAAGTTAAAGTGGCACAACCCGGAGGCCAGTTTCGTGGAAGGAGTGCTGGCGCGGGGCGATCGTCGGGTGGCTGAGGCAGTAGAGACAGCCTGGCAAAAAGGATGCCGCTTCGATGGGTGGTCGGAGCAGTTCTCCCTGACCCCGTGGATGGAGGCCTTTGCGGAGAAAGGAATCGACCCTGAGTTCTACGTGACCAGGGAACGGGCTGAGGAAGAAGTCTTGCCCTGGGATCATATTGATTGTGGTGTTTCCAGAGATTTTCTACTTCAGGAGTACCAGAGAGCCAAAAAGGGGGGAAAGACCCTGGACTGTCGGTGGCACGGATGTTATGATTGTGGGCTCTGTGGTGATTTTGGGTGTGCTAATATCCTGGACAGGCTGCGTGAGGGAAAGGAACCGCAGCGTCAGGGAAAGGAACCGTCCTTACCTGCTAGACCTATTCGCTCTAGAACCCAGGAGAGAAACAAATTCAGAGTGCGCCTTCGGTTTACCAAGAGGAATGAGGCCCGCTTTCTCTCCCAACTGGACATGGTGAGGCTTTTCTCCAGAGTGGTCCGCCGGGCTGCCCTGCCTATCCTCTACAGTCAGGGATTTAACCCCAGGCCTCAGATCAGCTTCGGGCCACCTCCTGCCGTGGGAGTAGAAAGCGAGAGCGAATATGCTGATCTTATGCTGGCACGCCCCATGTCTCCCAGAGAACTTGTAGCCAGGCTCAACCAGAATCTGATAGCGGGTGTGCAGGTACTCCAGGCCGAAATAATTGATCCTAAAGCTAGATCTCTAATGAGTCGAATAGAAGTGGCCGATTATACCATAGAGGTCAGACTCGATGGGGCCTTTAGTGGGATGGCGACCAAAGATGGGCCGCAAAAAGAGAAACTGGAGAAATTTGTGACATCTTTGACCAAATTATCGGACAAAGTCATAGCAGCCAGACTGGAAAGTCTCTCTGGCTCCACGGCTCTGCTGCGGATTCTGGGCCGGGCGGGCAGTCAGGGAAGCTTCAAGCCCTTTGAGCTATCAGATCTCTGGAGGGAGAAGTTCACCGAAGAGGACCTGGTGTTGGAAAAGGTAAAGAGAGTGGGGTTGTACTACTATAGAGGGGGAGAACTAAAGGATCTCTTTGAGACATGATCACAGCACATCATAGTAATATACTGGTGTTAGATCAGGAGGAAGGTCCTGGCTATTTTTGTGGAGTGGTTAAGGAGACGGATTTGAACAGAAGAATTATGAGCAAAAAAATGATAATTAGCGCGGATGAGCATGAGGTAAGGATAGCCGTGCTAGAGGATGATAGTGTGGTGGAGCTGTACTTTGGACGCCGGGGTAAACAATCTCTGGTAGGTAACATTTATTCAGGACGGGTGCAGAATGTGCTGCCGGGACTTAATGCAGCTTTTATTGATATAGGAGAGGAAAGGAACGCCTTTCTGTATATGGATGAAGTT
>CAYYBB010000016.1:0-19126 GCA_964469465.1 uncultured Actinomycetota bacterium | reverse complement strand
TATAATGATGATTATTGATATCACTATCACCCTTATCCGGTGTACACACCCCCGAAATAATCTTGATCATGGTGGATTTTCCGGAACCGTTCTCTCCTACTAGACAGCAGATCTCCCCCTTATGAATGGTTAGGCTGACATCATCGAGAGCCACCACGCCTGTAAACTGTTTGCTGACATGCTCGACACGGAGGATTTCTTCTGTCATTGATCATTCACCTTATGAAAAGAATATGATTGCAAGAATTCTGGGTAGCTGAATTTTTCAGCTACCCAGAATTCTAACAGTTAATAAATTAGCCTAGAAGGGGTACTGATCCATGTTCTTGGCATCTATCTTGATCCAGGCAGAGCCGTAGATCACAGGAACGCCATTCACACCGGTGACCAGTCTGATCTTCTCAAAACCGGGGGCTTTTAGATCCATACCATCGGTGATTGCTTCGCCCTTCAGCACTTTGTAGGCAACTACGTTCGAGACATAGCCAGCTACCGCAGGATCCCAGGCCATAGCCAAGTCAACCGCGCCAGTCTTGAGCAGTTCACCCGCATAGGAGGGAATGCTGGTGCCAACCACAGCAGTCGTGGCAGCCAGACCAGCTTCTTCGAACACTTGGCCAGCTCCGACCACATCATAAGCAGAGGAACCTTGAACACCCTTAATATCAGGATAAGTCTTCAGAAGGTCTTTCATGGTGTCGTAAATAACTTCCATGTCTTCCTTGGACTCGTACAAGCCAACAAGCTCTAACTTCGGATAATTTTTCTCCTGATACGCCTTGGCGCAGACAACCCATTCCATGTGTGTAGCATTGGTCAGCGAACCGGTGAATTGGATGTATTTGCCTTCTTCACCCATGCGAGTGGCGAGTTCTTTCATCATCTCCTCGCCATAACTGCAGTTATCGAAGGCTTCCACGTCGTAGTGCAGCGTACCGGCTTTAGCGGTGGCAGCCTCATGGCCAACGACAATTATGCCAGCATCCATAGCTTTCTCCTGGGCAGGTTCATTCTCAGGAACGCCATAGGGTACGTTGATGATCGCATCGACGCCCTGGGCGATCAGAGATTCGATAATGGCGACCTGCGCAGCAGAGTCAGCGGCAGTTGGGCCTTCCATATAGGCTTTTACACCATAATCCTTACCAAACTGGATCACACCTTCTTCCAGACGCTGGAACCAGCCGAAGGCAATGGATTTGACTACGGTTGCGAAAACTAGCTCTTTTTCGGCAGGTATCTCAGCAGGCGGGGCTTCAGGCACTGCCTTGGGGGCGCACGCAACCACCATAGCCACGATGATCACGACCGAAAGAACTAACAGGCTCGTCTTTTTCATTCTAATCTCCTTCTTTTTTGGTTTTAGGGTTCTTGCGGAGGGAATTTTGGATTATATGCCTTACACGATTCACCTCCTTTCTGGTCAAACCAGTACCAGATGTATAGGAATTACCTTCTTCCTTATTCTCCTCCTTTCTTTTGCTTTGTAAGACCCCACCTAGCCTACATAAATTACCAAAACATGTATTGCCTTGCCTTATCACCTCCTTCAACTCCTAAGCCATCCGGGCCAGGCGGTCGGCTTCCTCAATCTATGAAGGCACCACCATTGATGTTGATGGCCTCGCCTGTGATAAAATTGGCTAAGTCCGAAGCCAGAAACACAACAACATTGGCTACATCTTCTGGTCTCTCCAGCCGGCGCAGAGGCGTGTTGTTGATGTACAGTTGGCACACTTCTTCTTCGCTAATACCCCGCAGCCCGGCCTCCCAGGCCACCTCCCGCTCCTGCATGCTGGTCTCCACAAGAGAACACTATCCACCCCACCCGCCAGTAGCTTTTCGATATCCTCGGCCATACTTTCCACAATGCCAGCTACGCCACGCTCCTCATCGTAGAGAGGCGTGCCCGGCAAAGGGAGGAAGTGGACCATAGCGATTACTGGTTTCTCCACACCGAAGAGCTCTTCTAACAGCGTGAGTCGAGTAGAAGTCATGCTTTTCCTCCTTCTTGTCTGCCTCGCAGATTGTGAACCGTATTTAAGTTTGATCTCCAGGACATGTCTTGTGTCTCCTCACCGCTTCCAGACTTGTTACCGCCACTCTAGCCTCCTCTTGAATAGTGCTAAGCCAGGATGACCTGAATGTTCATCTCCTCCAGACGGCTCACAACCTGTGGGTCTACAGCCTTGTCGGTAACGATCCTGCGAACAATAGTGAGTGGCGCCACAGCGGCAAAAGCGATATTGCCAAACTTGCTGGCGTCAGCCACCACGATGCATTCCTTGGCGCAGCCCAGCATAGCCTTTTTGACCTGGGCATCCTCCAGGTTAAACTCCGTGAGTCCGGCCTCAAAGTCTATGCCGCCGATACCTAGAAGGAGCTTATCAACATACATATCGCCAAAGGCGCGCTCAGCCAGGTGGCCAACGAGGGAGAATTCACCAGGGCGCAGGATACCCCCGGTGAGAATCAAACGAATGTCCGACTGGTTGGCCAGCACGTTCGCGATGTGCAAGCTCGGAGTAATAATGGTGAGGTTTTGCTTGCCGGCAAGGTAACGGGCTACTTCTAGTGTGGTGGTGCCGACGTCGAGGATGATACTATCGCCGTTGTTGACTAGAGCAGCAGCCTCCTGACCAATGCGAATTTTCTGCTCCTGGTGTGTCCCGGAGCGGATGAGGAAAGGGGGTTCGTAACTGCGGCCCCGGGCGCTGACAGCGCCACCCTGTACGCGCCGGAGGAGACCCTTTTGTTCCAAAGCTGCCAGATCGCGGCGGATGGTCATCTCCGAGACATTGAAGCGCTGACACAGAGCCGAGACACTCACTGCTCCCTCGGTCTCAATCAGTTGGAAAATCTGCTGGTGCCGTCCTTCAGGAATCATCATATCTCGTGATGTTCTATTTTGATCGAATTATACACTATTTATGATCGATTAGCAATAGCCAATCATAATATTTTTTGGAATTCGGCTCAAGTTTTTAAGGGTGGCACCGTTGGGACTGTTGAATTGAAATAAAAAGGACCCAAAGCACAGAGTAGAGTTTTTGCGCTCCTTTGGAGGTTCCTCTGAGTTTGGCTTTCTAGCTATGAGGGAAAGGGTCTCAGAAGAAAAAGATCTCCCAAGAACCTTGAGGGGGGACTTTCCTGCTAGCCAGATATCAGTACATGACTTATGAACAAAGCAGCTATCGGGAGTGGCATCTATACAAATCAGTTATCGGCCTGTCGAAAATTCCAATCGCCGGCTCATTCCCGGATCGAAACAGCGGACGAGCATCACCCACAACTCCTTTTATGGGTCAATCTTCTGGCCTGTTAAGAGATAAAGTACCTCCTGGTAGCGCTTAGCTGTCTGTTGGATTACATCTTCAGGTAGCGAGGGTGCCGGTGGCCTCCTGTCCCAGGAGATGGAAGAGAGATAGTCCCGAACAAACTGCTTGTCCAGACTATCTTGACCCTGGCCGGCCCGGTAGCTTCCCTTCATCCAGAATCGTGACGAATCAGGCGTGAGCAGCTCATCAATGAGGGTCGTAAAACTCTTGCCTTTCTGCTGCTAAAGTATAGCCGTCGTCATCATAACGCTGTCACCTCTGACTCCTTTCTTCGGCGCCATGCCTTTTCAGCTTCAACTGCGAGAAAGACGACAGAAGAGGCAACCAAAGAGAGAATTAATTCACTGGCACTCAGTGGCTGAGTCTTAAAAATATCTTGCAGAGCAGGAACATAGATAATCATCATTTGAAGCACGAAGGTAAGAACGACTGCTCCGACGAGAGGAAGGTTTGAAAAAAGGCCCTGGGTGAAAAGGGATGTTCTTTCGGAGCGGATGGCCAGAACATTGCCCATCTGCGAGAGGCAAAGGACAGTGAAGACTATGGTCTGCCAGTGGGCATGCCCTGTCTCGAAAGCCCACGCCATAGCAACGAGGGAAACTCCTCCCATAAGAAGACCTATCACGATGATGTACCACGCCATTCCGTGCGCAAAAACGCTCTCCTTCGGAGACCGCGGCGGCCTTTCCATAATGGCTTTTTCTTCGGGTTCTGCGGCGAGAGCCAATCCTGGTAAACCATCGGTAACCAGGTTAATCCAGAGGATGTGGATGGGAAGAAGGGGTATCGGCAGTCCCAGGAAGGGAGCAAGAAATATGGTCCAGATTTCCCCAGAGTTGCTGGTCATCGTGTAGCGGATGAACTTTCTGATGTTGTCATAGATTCTTCGTCCCTCGCGCACGGCGCCGACAATTGTGGCAAAGTTATCATCGAGAAGAATCATATCGCTTGCTTCTTTGGAAACATCGGTTCCCGTGATGCCCATAGCTATACCGATGTCGGCTCTTTTTAGAGCGGGGGCGTCATTTACTCCATCTCCGGTCATGGCAACCATCTCACCTTTTTCTTGCAGAGCTCTGACAATTTTCAGTTTCTGCTCAGGAGAGATCCGGGCATAGACACTGACTTTCTGGGCGCGCTGCTCCAACTGTTCTAGGGGCAGACGGGCAAGCTCTTCTCCAGTCATCACCACACCATCCCTATTAAGAATCCCCAACCTCCTGGCGATGTTTTTTGCCGTTAGCGGATGATCTCCTGTTACCATCACAGGGCGCATCCCTGCTTTTTTGCAGAGAGAAACAGCTTCCTTTGCCTCTGGACGCGGCGGATCCAGGATCCCAACGATTCCGAGAAAAACAAGTTCATCCTCGATGCTCACCGGCAAAACCTCTTGCGGTAGGCTATCGTAGAACTTACATGTTAGACCAAGCACTCTGAGGCCGTGGGCGGCCATCTTCTCTGCAACCTTGGTGATTTGGCGTTTTCTTTCAGTAGAAAGTGTTCGAACTCCCGACGAAGTAGTCTCTGCCACCGTCAGTTCAAGCAGAACGTCAAGAGCCCCCTTGGTGAAAGAAACATAGCCGCCGTCAGGTTTCTCGTGGATGGTGGTCATTCGCTTTCGCTCTGAGTCGAACGGGATTTCTGCCACCCTCGGGAATGCTTCTTTGAGGGCCTCTTTGTGGTACCCTCTCTTGGCTGCCACTACGACCAGGGCGGCCTCCGTCGGGTCACCAACGATCTGATTGCCGCCTGGTTTAGATGACTGCGTTAGCAAATGAGCATCGTTGCACAAGGCAAGACCCTTGAAAAAGGTATCCCTGACGTTTAAACCATCCTCTCTTCTGAGCGCTTTGCCCTGGCTCAGGAAATTGCCCACTGGCTCGTAGCCGACTCCCGTAACTGTCCAGGTTTCGCCATCGACGTAGAGCTCCTCGACCTTCATCTTGTTTTCGGTGAGCGTCCCTGTTTTGTCAGAGCAGATATAGGTGACTGACCCTAGCGTCTCCACGGCCGGGAGCTTACGGATCAGGGCCCTCCTTTCCACCATCCGTTTTGCGCCAAGGGCCAGAGAGATAGTGATCACTGCCGGCAGGGCCTCCGGAATGGCCGCCACCGCCAGGCTGACAGCGGTCAAGAACATGAGAAGGACCTGTTCCCCTCGGATCAAACCAACGATAAACACGATTGCACATATGGCCATGATGGAGAGGGCCAGCTTTTGCCCGAAACGGGCGAGCCGTCTTTGAAGTGGAGTCTTCAATTCCTCTTCTTCCTGAAGCAAAGAGGCAATTCGTCCCAGCTCAGTCCTCATCCCCGTGGAAACGACGATACCTGTTCCGCGGCCATAGGTCACGAAGGTTCCGCTGTAGGCCATATTACGTCGGTCACCGAGGGGGATGTCCTCTTCGCTGATGGGCTCCACTTTTTTATCGACGGGGACGGATTCTCCGGTGAGCGGAGACTCATCAATTGTTAGGCGCGCCGCTTCGAAGAGCCTCATATCTGCCGGCACAATTCTTCCTGCTTCTAGCAACACTATGTCCCCGGGGACTACCTGCGTAGCAGGTACGGTCATTACCGTGCCCTCTCGCCACACATTTGCTTCGAGAGAGGCTATTTTCTTCAATGCTTCCATGGCTTTTTCCGCCCTGTACTCCTGCACGAATCCGATGACCGCGTTGAGGATAACGATGATGACGATGACGATAGAATCTTTTAATTCTCCAATGGCTCCCGAGATAACAGCCGCGGCTATCAGAACCAGAATCATGAAGTCTTTGAACTGATCGAGCAGCATTCCTGCAGGTGTCTTTCGTTTGCGCTCTTCAAGCTCATTTGGTCCAAACTCTTGGTAGCGCTCTTCTGCCTCTTTTTTTGATAGCCCTTGGGGTAAGGTTTGCTGTTCTTTGAAAGTTTGCTCAGCGGTCTTTTGATGCCAATGCATTCTCTCACCTTGTCCTGGAGTTTCGACCAATGTTTCCTTATACTTTGCTTGAGAATCTTGCCAATTTAATTCAACCGCTTTTCTGAAAAATGCCATTCCTTTCTCCAGTGGCCTTAGCTGGATTTAGCAGGATGGAAATCGAATTTGCCCCTCCGCTTTCATTGCTCGTAGTTTTTACCACTGTTTGTTTTTTCTGACTCTCAGCAAATAGACCCTCATGACCTCCTCCACCACGCTCTCTAGAAGAGAGGCTGCCTTTGCCATGGACTCTTCCAGACCAATAGGCCCTCTGGCAATGGAAAAGGCCGCATCTATCCCTGCTTCATGAAGCAGTTGAGTTTTCTCAGCCACAGACCCGGCGAAGGCTATGGTGGGGATATGTGTCTCTCGGGCCTCTCTGGCTACACCTATAGGGGTTTTACCACTCAAAGTCTGCTCATCCAGTGCTCCCTCCCCGGTAACGACCAGTTGTACCCCCTCGAGTTTCTCCCGGAAACCCACCACATCCTTAACTATCTCCACTCCCGGCCGGAGTCTGGCATCCAGAAAGGCCAGCAGCCCTCCCCCCAGACCACCAGCCGCACCGGAGCCGGGGACATCTTTTATTTCCTTTCCCAGATATTCCTTGATCTTCCGGGCATAGTGGGCAAGCCCTCGATCCAGAAAGTCTACCATCTCTGGAGTTGCCCCTTTCTGAGGAGCATAGATGTAGGCAGCTCCTCTGGGACCATAAAGAGGATTTTCTACATCGCAGGCCACCTCTACCTCCGCTTTTTTTACACTTTGGTCCAAACCCCTCAGGTCTATCTTTGCGATACGCCCCAGCTCTTTGCCTCCCAGGCCTAGCTCCTGCCCCTTTTCATCATAGAACTTTACTCCGAGAGCCTGAGCCACTCCCATCCCGCCGTCATTGGTGGCGCTCCCCCCTATGCCAATAAGAATCTTTTTGACTTCTCGACGGAGGGCATCTTTGATCAGTTCTCCCGTGCCGTAGGTGGTAGTCAACAGAGGATTTCTCTGTTCCTGAGGAACCAACCAAAGACCGGAGGCTGAGGCCATCTCGATGACGGCTGTCTTCCCATCTCCCAGAATGCCGTAGTAAGCTTCAAGTCTTTCGCCCAGAGGACCGGTAACGCCGAGAGTTATTATCTGTCCTCCGGTGGCTTCCACTAATGTCTCCACCGTACCCTCTCCTCCATCCGCCATAGGACAGATTATGGTCTCAATGGAGCTATCTACTTTCTTTATGCCCCTCTCCATGGCCCGCGCTACCTCCAGGGCAGAAAGACATCCTTTGAATTTATCCGGGGCGATTAATATCCTCATAGTCTGTCCATCCCCTCATTGCAATATACTACATCATCTTATCCCTTATTGCTCAGACCCACCGCCGTGGCTCCATCATCGTAGCCCCCAGCAACCCTCTCATCAGGATTTTGCATTGATAAAGGGCCTGGCCAGAGGATGCACTCTAAGTTCAATAGCTCCTTCCGGACAGAGCTCATGGCAGCAGTAGCATCTTATGCATTCCTGGTAGTCGATGAGAACTCTTTCCTTCTCTACTCTCATAGCCTGGGAAGGGCAGTTGTCCACACAGACTTCGCATAGAGTACATCGGCTCTCGTTGCTTGTCGGCTTGGGACTGGAGATGTCCTTGAGGAGATGTTTCAAAAAGGGAGGTACTCCTCTTACCACTCCTCTGGTGATCGGCTTTGCAAAATCTGAGACCCGTACTTCATCCAGATCCTCTCCTATTATCTCCAGATCCCGAAGTTCCCCGGCCAGACCTCTTTTCACCGTAGCCAGGTTAGTAGGAACTTCCTCAAATTTGTAGCCAATCACCTCAGAAGCCACCTCATCCAGAGCAATGCTATCAGTACTGGCCATGATAAGGTCCAGCTTTCTGGGAACGCCATGGGCTGGTCCGTTACCTTCCATGGCCACCACGCCATCCACCACGGCCAGCCTGGGCGCTGCATAAGAATAGAGATCCAGAAGCATATCTGCAAATTCTTCTTTTCGGGACATTTTGAGGTGATAGTTGGCTTTGCTGAGGCCTGGTACCAGCCCAAAAAGGATCTTGATACCGCAGGTCAGCATCATGAACCCGTGGGTCTTAAGTTTGGGTACAGTGATTATAGCGTCCACATCTCGGGAGGCCCGAGCTACAGTCATCTTCCGGTACAGCTTCCCGCCAGGTAGGTTCACCTCTACCACATTGGTCTCAAAGTCAACGATGGGAACACCCTCCTGCCGGCACACCTCTCCAATGCCTGACTCCCTGTAGATTCCCCTTAGAGCCGCCTCGGTATTCACTCCACCCGGACTGTCTCCCACCACAGGGTGTGCTCCTAGCTCTTTGACCAGATTGATCAATGCTCTCACCAGGCTGGGGTGGGTGGTCACACCCTTTTCCGGACGGGCTTTGGCCAGAAGATTGGGTTTGATTAAGATCCGATGCCCCGGTCGAATTATCTCGGAGGGGTCGCAGACTGAGGTAATGCTGAGCCTCACTGCTCTATCGACCATCTCCTGATCGTATCCCGGGCATCTAATAACAGAAACCAGGGGTTTCATGGACCTTTTCGGATCAGAGCAAGGGCCTTCTCCACTGCTTCGGCAGCATCTTTGGCCCTGATTATGGGATCAGCCACAGGTGTCTCTTTGTTCAAGAGCCAGGTATCGAGGCCAATGACCGGCTTTCCGAACTTGAGGGCCAGACCGATCTCGGACAGAGTTCCGAACTCTCCTCCCACTGCGATGACAGCATCTCCGGCCAGAACTACCAGGGTATTCCTGGCCTGACCCAGACCTGTGGGAAGAGCTACATGAAGGTACCTGCTACTTCCCAATCTGTTCTCTCCCGGGAGGATCCCCACGGCCAGACCTCCCCCTTCTCTGGCTCCTCTGGCAGCCCCATCCATCACTCCACCCAGGCCTCCGCACACCACAATAGCACCTCGCCGGCCTGCCTCCCTACCTACCTGGTAGGCCATCTCGTAGGTCCTCTGATCACACTCACCAGCGCCGATGACCGAGATATAGGCCATGGTCTCACTGCTCTTTACGTGCTGCACCATAAAGTCTCCTAAGTCTTGAACTGGCACGCCTTTAACTATCCCGCCGGGAAGCCCCCCGTCTGTAAAGGCGGGGATGAGAAGCGGATATTTGTTGTAAACTATTGGTTTTATGAGCCTGTTGCATGAACCCCCGTTCAGAGGGAGGGCACATAATATATAGTGGCCAGTCTTAGCTTGCTATACCATATCTGGTGGTCTAAAGGCTGCCCCTATAGTTTATGCAACAGGCTCTTATGATACAATAAAACAGCATCTACCTGTAGACATGGAGTCGGAATACCAATAGCGTCTGGTAGCCCTGTATTCCGTAAAGCCGCGTGGGAGTGCCAGACGGACACAGTAGGGCAGGGACTGCCCGAATTCAGGCCTGACTGAAGCACCGCAGGTTGCTGATGAGGCCGGAAGCTCCTTCCGTAAGGGAGGGGTAGTTCACTAAGCAAGAAGCTCCATGATCTGTACTGCATTAAGGGCAGCACCTTTTCGCAGATTGTCCGCCACTATCCACAGGTTTAGCCCGTTGGGCACAGAGTCATCTTCCCGGATACGGCCCACAAAACACTCATCTCTTCCCTCTGCATCTATGGGGGTAGGATATATCCCTTTGTGGAAATCATCCATGACCTCCACTCCAGGTGCTCCCTCCAGAAGCTCTCTGGCCTTTTGGGCAGTTATCTTCTTCTCTGTCTCGATGTTCACAGCTTCGGAATGGGCGTAGAAGACCGGCACTCTCACAGTGGTGGCCGTGATCCTGATCTCCGGGTCGTGCATGATTTTTTTGGTCTCGTGGACCATCTTCATCTCTTCTTTGGTGTAGCCCTTATCATCGAATACGTCTATGTGGGGGATAAGGTTAAAGGCTATTTGCACCGGATAGACTTCCGGTCTCCCTGCAGGTCGCGAATCGAGAATGGCCCTGGTCTGTCTCTGGAGCTCTTTAGTAGCCTTCCAACCCGTTCCCGAAACAGATTGGTAGGTTGATACTACAATCCTTTTGATTCGGGAGTAATCATAGAGAGGTTTCAGAACTACCACCATCTGAATGGTGGAGCAATTGGGGTTAGCGATGATACCCTTATGGTTTTCCAAATCCTGCGGGTTCACCTCTGGCACCACCAGCGGGACATCCTCCTCCATCCGGAAAGCACTGCTATTATCTATGACAATAGCTCCCTCCCCCGCCGCCAGGGGAGCATATTTTCGGCTGACCTCGGCTCCGGCTGAAAATAGGGCGAAATCGATACCCCTAAAAGAGTCATGGCTTAGTCTCTCCACCGGTATGAGCTCGTCCTGGAACTTGAGCTCACTTCCCGCAGATCTCTCGGAAGCCAGAAGTCTCAGACTCCTGGCCGGAAATCCTCTCTCTTCTACGATATTCAACATCTTCTCGCCTACCGCGCCGGTAGCGCCAACGATGACCACGGAATACTTACTCATTGCGCCCACTTTCTTTGTGAAGCCCATTGGCCGCCTGACCACCAGGGGCAGAGCCTGTACCTGTACTTTCTTTATGAGGTCTGCTCACCCTATCCAGGTTGAACTTCTTGTGCAGGGACCTGACTGCTGTCTCCGCCTGCTCTTCCCTTATAATGCAGGATATCTTGATGGGAGAAGTGCTTATCATTTCAATGTTGATATTGCTCTCAGCCAGAGCGGAAAACATGGCCGCAGCCACCCCGGGACTGGTCTTCATTCCCGCTCCCACCAGGGAAACTTTAGCTATATCCTGATCAAAGTCAACTTCCCGGGCCTTCAGTTCTTCTTTAACCTTTAGCATCACTTCCCTGGCCAGAGGCAAATCCTCCCGGTCCACAGTAAAGGAAATGTCAGAGAGGCCTCGTTCGCTGACATTCTGAATGATCATGTCCACATTAATGTGCGAATCGGCCAGAGCTTGAAAGATCCTGGCTGCCACACCAGGCCTGTCGGGAACGTCAAAGATAGTTATCTTGGCCTGGTTCTTATCGTGGGTCACACCACTGATGATGGCCTTTTCCATCCTTTCGTCCTCCTCAATCACCCATGTGCCCGGCACATCAACAAAGCTGGATCTCACATGAATCTTGACTCCATAGTTCCGGCCAAATTCCACACACCGCAGTTGCAGGACTTTGGCCCCGGAGGCAGACATTTCCAGCATCTCCTCATAGGAGACTACGTGGAGTTTGCATGCCTCAGGGACCACATTGGGATCGGCAGTGAAGACGCCCTCCACATCAGTAAAAATCTCACAGTATTCCGCCCCCAAAGCCGCTGCCAGAGCCATTGCCGTGGTATCGGATCCCCCTCTCCCCAGAGTAGTTATGTCCCCGTCCTTGGTCACTCCCTGGAATCCGGCCACCACTACTATGCGCCCTTTCTCCAGCTCATCCATAATTCTATCCTTCTTGATATCCAGGATCTTAGCTTTGGTGTACACGGAGTCGGTCAGAATCCCTACCTGGCTAGCTGTGAAGGAAACAGCATCATAACCCAGGAAGTGGATGGCCATGGTCAAAAGGGCAATAGATATCTGCTCTCCAGTAGAGACCAACATATCCAGTTCCCTTTTCTTGGGATGCGGATTGATATTATAGGCCATATTGAGCAGTACATCAGTGGTATCTCCCAGAGCCGAGACCACTACCACAACATCCTTGCCCTCATCCTTGACTTTGACCACTCTCTGAGCCACATTTTTTATATTGGTTTCGTTGGCCACAGAGGTGCCACCGTACTTCTGAACTATCAGAGACACAGGCTCACCTCAGGTAACAGATTTCAGATGTACCCGCTATTTCAAGACTCCCATCAGGGCACATGCTCCCCCTGGCCATCTTGTTTGATTTTTATCTAAATTATGATTGTTTAGAGAGATTGTCAAGAGCGGCAACTCTGGCTTGGTATTGGAAAAACTGGGGTTAATGGCTACAGGCAAAGGAACCAATTTCCATCTCAGATCACCTATACCTATAGCCCTGGTTCTGGATTACTGGCTTGCCAAGAATTCCTTTATGGACATGGTCTTAACTTCCCTAACAATCTCAGCGAGGACACGCTTTAAGTTCTCGTCTTCCAAAATAGCTATAACCTCTTCTCCTGCATCAACCAGTTGAGTGCAAAGCGCGATCACTTCTGTGTCCCCCTTTTTGACAGTATGTTCTGGCTTCTCATCAAGCTTGCCCAACCTAACTCGTGCCCTATCTATGGCTTCCGAATAGCGAATGTAATCTATGGGCTTTATCTCTAACCAATCTTCGACTGCCATTTTGAAGCGAGCAGATGACTCAATAAGGTTTCTTGCAGTCTCGGGATAGAGGGCTTGCAGTTCTTCGCCCAATCTTTGAGCATCCTCAATTAGTTCCTTGGCAATGGCCGGCGGAATACAAGCTTCACAACCCCTTCTAAGCTCTTTCTCCAGTAACTCCAATTTACCCCTTCTGTCTACAAATATTAGGGATGATGAATCTAAAACAAGGGCCTTTGGCACTACAACACCCTGAGTTCATCCAAGGCAATCATCAGCTCATAATACTCCATACCAAGATCGGAGGCCAACTGGCGAAGAGTAAGAGTTGTTCTCCCCGTCTTGAGCCCTTCGGCTAGCCGACGAATTTCACTCACCTTCTCTCCGCCATATCGCTCCCTGACCACTTGAAGATAGCTTGGTTCTGTCTCTTGAAACACCTCTCCCAGTGTCTCCTGGTTGATTCTAATGTCAAAGGGGACAATGTAATATTGTCTGACTCTATCTTTCTGCTCCGACCTTATCAGGCTAGCATCCTCAAGTTCTCGAAGGTACTTGTAGACCGAAGCCTTGGGGTAGCTTAGATGCCTTGATATCAGCTCAGCAGTTTCTCCATCATGCTCAGCCAGATGTGCAAGTATTCTGGCTCTATCGAAGTTCCCTAATGCCTGGAGGTAGCCCATCATTTTCCCTGTCATTGGAATCACCTTCTATAGAATATAGAATATAAACTATCAATTTGTATCGCTTTTGTCAAGAGCTACAGGGTGGATGCATAGAAATTCGATCGGCGGATGAAACAAAATGTGCTCAAGGGGTATGGAATTCGGTTGGCGATTTTGGCAAATGTTTGATGGCGCAAATAACCCCGGCAAAATTTGAGACGTTGAAAAAGAATTAAGCAAAATACCTCGGTTTCCCTGGGGCTTTGCGTATTGTCACTTCTCCCCACACAACTCCAAAAGCTCCTCCCACTCCTGATCCACACGTTTCTGGATCTCCTCCAGAAGGTGCTCATGCTGGGGCTGGAAGAGATGTTTGAATCTGCCCTGTTTCCTCAACCACTCCACCACCGGGGTCTTCTCCCTCGGTTTGTAGGTAAGCCTGTACTTTCCATTTTCCACCTCATAGAGAGGCCAATAGCAGGAGGTAACAGCTTCTTCGGCCAGAGCGATACTCTCATTCTCTGGCGTTCCCCAGCCTGTAGGGCAGGGGGAGAGAATGTTCAAGAAACAGGGCCCTTCTATTTCAAAGGCCTTTTTTGCTTTTTTTATTAAGTCAGCCGGATGAGAGGGAGAGGCCTGGGCCACATAGGGTATCCGGTGGGCCAGGACGATGCGACAAATATCCTTTTTGAACTCTCCTTTGCCAGGAATCACCCTGCCTACGGGACTGGTGGTGGTAGAAGCTCCCATAGGAGTGGCAGAGGAGCGCTGGATGCCGGTATTCATATAGGCCTCGTTGTCCAAACAGGTATGCACCACTTCATGCCCACGTTCCAGAGCACCGGAAAGGGCCTGCAGACCAATATCATGCGTTCCTCCATCACCAGGGAAAGTGACGATTTTAATCTCTTTCTTTATCTTTCCCTTCTTCTTTAATGCCCGCCAGGCAGCCTCAATACCGGCTGCTGTGGCTGCTACGTTCTCAAAAGCATTGTGGATAAAGGGAACGTTCCAGGCATTATCTGGATAGATTGAAGTGGAAACCTCCAGGCAACCCGTGGCGCAGCAGACGACAACGGGGACCGCCTCGGGTACGCCTAAAAGGACCTGCTTGACTATTACTGAATGGCCGCATCCAGCACAAAGTCGGTGGCCAGGGGTAAGCCTCTGCTCTCTATAGGCGAGGTGTGCCCATTCTGCAGGAGTAAGCTCTTTTAATCTCATTTCCGATCTTCCTCGTCTAAGACTATCATTTTTTCAATCCCGCGTAATAGGTAAGATTCTCCAGTTTATCTTTACTGCTCATCTGGAGGAGGTGCCACAATACCTCCTCTGCCTGCTCGCGGCCGAACTCCCTCCCTCCCAGTCCATAGAGGAAACTGACTATCTTTGTTTGCAGATTGGCTTTGCCTTGAGAAAAGGCATCATAGAAAGCCGCCTTCAGGTCGGTAAAGACCGGTCCTCCTCTGGAGCCAGGAGAGGCAGCTCTGTCCAGGACTCCAACCACCTTTAAATGCTGAAGAGCGCCAACCAATTCATCGGCCGGCAAAGGCCTCAATACTCTCAATCGCAGGAGACCTACCGGCAATCCCTCTTCCCTTAACTTGTCCACAGTCATCCGACAGACACCAGTTGCTGAGGCCTGAACCACTACTCCTACCTCAGCATCCTCAAGCTGGTAGGTTTCAAAAAGACCGTAATTCCTCCCAGAGAGCCGGCCGTATTCTCTTCCCACCTCCAGAATGATGGCTTTGGCCCGATCCATGTCCTCGATCTGCTCCTTCTTGTGCTCGAAATAATAACCGGCCAGGCCATCAAACCCACCAAAACACCTGGGATTTTCAAAATCAAAAAGAGTGTATGCAGGTTCATATTGCCCCACAAACTCCCGCACCACCGCATCCGGGAGCACCTCGACCGGCTGTGTGCAGTGGCTGGTGATAAAACCATCGAGTGCCACGAGAACCGGAAGCATCACCTCCTTGTTCTCAGCAATTCGCACGGCCTGGATGATGTTGTCATAGGCTTCTTGGGCGCACTCACTGTACAACTGAATCCAGCCAGAATCTCTTGCGCCCATGGTATCGCTATGGTCACAGTGGATGTTGATTGGAGCGGAGAGTGCCCGGTTGACATTGGCGATGATAATTGGAAGCCTCAGAGATGAGGCAATGTAAAGGATCTCCCACAACAGAGCTAACCCTTGGGAGCTGGTGGCGGTCATGGCCCTGACGCCGCTAGCACTGGCTCCCACGCAGACACTGAGCGCTGAATGTTCGCTTTCTGCAGGCACCATCACTGTATCCACCACTCCGTCAGCCACATAACTGGCAAAGGTCTCCACTATGTCGCTCTGAGGTGTAATCGGGTAGGCGGCCACGACATCAGGGTTTATCTGCCTCATGGCCCGGGCTACGGCCTGGTTTCCGGTAACGGCGATAAGAGAAGACTTTTTTAGATCTGCCATCTTTGTTTTACCTCCTTCATCTGAAATGCTCCTCGGGGGCAGATCTTCTCACAGATGCCACAGCCTTTGCAGTAATCTAGATCAATACCTGCTACCACCCCATTTTGCAGTACAATGCTGTCATCAGGGCAGGTAACCCAGCAGAGCAGGCAGGCCCGCTGGCAGGCAGAAGGGCAGTCTATCATGGCATCAGGACATACCTCTTTTCCCGGAGGGCAGGCCTGACACTTCCACTCTTTGAATACCGGATAGAGTTTGCTACGCCAGCTTCCGGTCTTATTTTCCCTCGCCGTGCCTCTGCGGGGCATGATCGCCCATTTGATATAGCTCTCTTTGATCATGCTCTTGCCACCCCCTCGTAGCCGCGCTGGATGGCCTTGATATTTGCCTTGACCATCTCTGGAGCCATCTTGGCACTGAGCGAGTACTCGAAGGTTTCCACCAGGGTTTGCAGATCGACAACTGGCTTCACCTTCACCAGTGCTCCCAACATGGGAGCGTTAGGAATCGGACGACCGATGCATTCCCTGGCAATACCAGAAGCATCCACGGTAAAAACTTGGGCTCCTTCAACCTTCAGTTTGGTTCTCAAAGACAAAGTATTGATGATTATTATTCCTCCCGGAAGTAGCCCCTCGGTTACATCGACAGCCTCCAGTAACGCATCATCCAGCACCAGAACGATGCCAGGTGTGGTGATTCCATAGTATCCTCCGAAGAATGAGCGACTTATCCGGTTGAAAGCACGCACCGGGGCCCCTCGCCTTTCGGGTCCAAATTCTGGAAAGGCCTGGGCATAGCTGCCTCCAGCGATCACCGCCTCAGCCAGGACTCTGGCCCCGGTCACCGCCCCCTGCCCTCCCCGTCCATGCCAGACAATCTCTAGAACCTCTTCCATCTACTTATTCTCCTTGCTTGATGGGCCGCGGCTTAACGCCGTACCAACGGTCTCGGCGCTCACTGGCTGGCCTCTGTAGAGAATGCAGCCCACCGGGCACACCCGAAGACACGTTCCGCAGCCATTGCAGTTGGCCTCATCGATGTAGTACCTTCGCCTTTCGCTTACTACCGCCTCTTTTTCGCAGACCTCTTCACACATACCGCAGAGTATACAGGCTTCATTCACAATCCGGTAAGTCCCCAGGGCCTTACATGCTTTTGTCGGACAGTATTTATCCTCGATATGCGCCTCATATTCATCTCTGAAGTAGCGAATGGTGGTCAAGACAGGGTTTGGGGCACTCTGACCCAGTCCACATAAGGAAGTGGCTTTGATCATGTTGCCCATATCCTCAAGAAATTCAATATCCCCTGGTTTCCCCTGTCCTTCCACTATCCTGTTCAGCGTCTCGAGCATCAGATACGTCCCGATTCTACATGGCGGGCATTTGCCGCAGGACTCCTTCTGGGTAAAAGAGAGGAAGAACCGTGCAATTTCGACCATGCAGTCAGATTCATCCATTACCACTAACCCTCCCGAGCCCATCATCGCCCCAATGCTATGAAGGGAATCGAAGTCAATGGGAACGTCAAAAAGCTCTTCTGGAATACATCCGCCACTAGGCCCCCCTATCTGAACCGCCTTGCACCTCTTATCGTCCAGGATTCCTTCTCCGATGTCGTATACGATCTCCCGGATAGTTGTCCCCATGGGTAGCTCAATAAGCCCTGTGTTCTTGACCTTTCCGGTGAGAGCGAACACCTGTGTGCCCTTAGAACGCTCGGTACCTAAGCTGGCATACCAGTCTGCTCCCCGGTTGATAATCACTGGCACACTGGCAAAGGTCTTCACGTTGTTCAGAACCGTTGGTTTGTCCCACAAGCCCGCCTCAACAGAGCGGGGAGGGGTCTGGCGAGGCATACCTCTTCTTCCCTCGATGGAATACATCATAGCAGTAGATTCGCCACAGACAAAAGCTCCCGCTCCCCTCTTTATCTCTATAGCAAAGTCAAACCCGCTTCCAAGGATGTCCTTCCCCAGCAAGCCGAGCTGCTCCGCTTGATAAAGAGCAACTCCCAGGTTGGTGACCGCCAGGGGGTACTCTGCCCTTACATAGATAAATCCCTCGGATACATGACCAATCGCATAGGCGGCTATGATCATCCCCTCAATGACAGAATGAGGATCCCCTTCCAGCACACTCCTATCCATAAAAGCGCCCGGGTCACCTTCATCCCCGTTACAGATGAGATATTTTACCTTTCCCTTTTGGGCTCTACACGACTCCCACTTCACCCCGGTGGGAAATCCGGCACCTCCGCGACCTCGCAACTGTGATTTCTTTATGCAATCGATCACCTCTTCTGGACTCATGCTGGAGAGCACCCTGGCCAGGGCTTCATACCCCCCTGTCTTAATATAATCATAGATGCTGGTGGGGCTAATCCTTCCACAATTGCGCAAGATGATGCGCATCTGCTTTTGATAAAAAGGTATGCCCTTCTGCTGGCGGACACTCACTCCTGTATCGGGGCTGGTGTAGAGAAACCTTTCTATTGCCCTTCCTCTCGAGATGGTTAAATCCATTATCTGGGGTACGTCAAAGGCCGTCACCCTTTGATAGAAGAGACCTTGAGGTTCAAGAGACACCAGCGGTCCCTTCTCACACCAGCCCTGACAACCCGTTCTTACAACTTGTATATTGCGACCCTGTTTTTCTATCTCTTTAGAGAAAGCCTCCGCCACCTCGGGGCCACCGGCTGCGGAACAGCCTGTCCCGCAGCATACCTTTACGGAGGGGATCTCTACTTCTTCATCCTCAAGATAAAGCTTCTCCCGAAGGGCCCGCAGGTCATCTGTGCCTCTCAATTTGTTCATAGTTATTCCTCTCCTGAGCTTCTGAGACGGGCTATGATCTTGTGGTGGTCTTTCTTTCTGACAACCTGTTCATTGACGACAACAACCGGGGCCAGGCTACAGCAGCCAACACAACTAACTGTCTCCAGGGTAAATCTAAGATCTGGTGTCGTCTCTCCGTCCTTTATGCCTAAGTCTTTCTCAAATCTCTCAAGCACTGCCAGTGCCCCGCGAATATGGCATGCCGTACCCACACATACCCTCGTCACGTTTTTCCCACGCGGGGTAAAGTAGAATTGGGCGTAGAACGAAGCAACCCCATAAACCTGGGCCAGGGACAGGCCAATCTCCTCGGCAGCGATACGCAGGGCATCCTCTGGCAGATAGCCAAATTCTCGTTGGATATCCTGTAAGGCATGCACTAACACGCCTTGTTTGTACCTGTATTTTGCCACTATTTCTCGGACTCTTTCTGGGTTCAGGAGAGTACAATTTTCCTTCATAATGAACGCTGCGCCACAGTGGTGGACAGAATGAACCGAGAAGCCCGGCCATGGATGGCGGGGAGTCGTCACACAGCCAACTTCCTCCTCATCTCCATATCGTAAAGTA
>CAYYBB010000015.1:0-19680 GCA_964469465.1 uncultured Actinomycetota bacterium | reverse complement strand
GCATTGATTTGTCATACGAAGTCTTAGACAGAGAAGATGTTGAGGGAACGTTAGTAAATTCGTATGATGACGATGGGAAGATAATTGAATATGGGGCAATAGAAAAGGGAATAAGATTTGTGGAAAGAAACACCTCAACCTTTTCATATATAAATGGTATAGTGAGAAAAGATGTTCCTCAGTATTGTAAGGAATCTGTTAGAGAGGCGATAGTAAATGCTATAGCTCATAGACACTACAGCATAATTGGTTCTAAAATTCGGTTGTTTGTTTTCCATAACAGATTAGAAGTAAGGAGTCCAGGAAAAATTCCCAATACTATAACTATCGAACAGATGAAAACATCATGCCATTATGCAAGAAATCCCGTTATTGTGAAATTTCTTCAACACTTTGGCTATGTCGAAGACATAGGATTGGGGATACCAAATAAGATAATCAGATTGATGAAAGAACATTCTGGAAAAGAGCCCGAGTTAAGAGAGCTGGGCGAAGAATTTATCGTTAGTCTATTTCCAGCAGAACCAAAAGAAAATATGAAGGCGGCATGAAAATGGCACTTTTATCCTGGTGGCAGGTAACAATCCCGCATAAGGACATAAGAGAAGGAAAGATGAGCGAGGCAATCTTTGCCGCAGATTTAGGAGATGTGGTCTATGGCCAGGCGCCTTTAGAATACCGAGATGCGAGCATATTTTTCCAGAAGACATATCTTACGCGCGGCTTAAAAAATCTCCTCGAGAATGTGCTTTCCCGTTTGAACGGCGGGAAAGGAGACCTCGTGATTCAACTCCAGACACCTTTTGGTGGCGGTAAAACCCATGCTCTTCTAGTACTCTATCACCATATTAAGCACAGAAAGGAGATAGAGCACATTAAGGCAGTTTCAGAACTTCCTGAGGCAAAGAATGCAAAGGTCGCAGTCTTCGTAGGCACCCACGCAGATGCCGTTTCCGGCAAGACGCCCTGGGGAGAGATAGCAGAACAATTAGGCCAGTATGAAATTATAAAAGAGCATGATAAAAAGCGCATCGCACCTGGAAAGGAAAAACTGAGACAGATTCTTGAAGCATCAGGTCCCACACTTGTCCTAATGGATGAGATTCTAGAATATATCGTCAAAGCCAATCGTGCAGAAAAAGTGGAGAGAATCACTCAGGGTCAGACTCTTGCTTTTCTACAGGAGATTTCTGAAGTGATTGCGTCCTCTGAGAATTGCTGTCTGGTCATTACTCTTCCAGCCAGCATCCTTGAAAGATACGACGAAGAGGCAGAGAGGTCTTTACAGCAGTTGCAGAAGATCTCGGGGCGAGTAGAAGCAGTTCATACGCTAGTAGAGGGAGTGGAACTCTACGAAGTAATTCGCAAGAGGTTATTCGAGGATTTTGGGGATGAGAAGACTAGAAGACAAGTGGCTGAGAGCTACTTCAAACTCTATCAGAGCTTGAGCACGGACGTCCCGTCAGAGGTCAAAGAGATAGAATATAGAGAGCGGATAGAGCGGGCCTATCCCTTCCATCCTGAACTCATTGATGTGCTCTACGAGCGCTGGGGCTCTTATCCCACCTTTCAGAGGACAAGAGGGGTCTTGAGACTTCTGGCAGAAGTGGTAGCAGACCTCTATGGGAAGAAGGTGGTCTCGCCACTCATCCAGTCCTCGATTGTTAATCTGGAAAATCAAGCCATTCGCCGGGAGTTTGTCAAACATATTGGTAATGAATACGATAGCGTTATCTCTGCAGATATCGCAGGTAAAAATGCCAAGGCACCTAAAATAGATAAGGAGATGGGCAGTGAGTATGAAAAGTACGGTACTGCGAAAGGTATAGCCACTTCGGTATTCCTTTATTCGTTCAGCGCAGGTGCAAGCAGAGAGACAACACTACCAAGAATTCGAGTGGCACTGCTCAGGGAGGGCATCCCGGCAACCATCGTGGGTGATGCTGTAGCTAAGTTAGAGGAGGAACTCTGGTATTTTCACTCAGAAAGAAAACAGTATGCCTTCCGCAATCAGCCCAATTTGAACCGCGTAATAGTGGACAGGGAAGAGACTATTTCTGAAGACAGAATCAGAGAAGAACTCAAAAACCTTATTCAAAAGAATGCAGGTCGTGCCCTTGAAGTTTATCTCTGGCCGGAGAGTGCATCAGATATTCCAGACAACAAAAACCTCAAACTTGCTATTCTCTCACCCAGCTTCTCCTATGACTCAGATAAGGGG
This sequence comes from uncultured Actinomycetota bacterium, assembly GCA_964469465.1. Lineage (GTDB taxonomy): Bacteria > Actinomycetota > Humimicrobiia > Hakubellales > Hakubellaceae > Hakubella. Next base: position 17,459 of record CAYYBB010000015.1, on the reverse strand, counting down.
AAAAGACTTGTCGCCGAACTTTTCGAGAAGGCAGGCCTTGGATTCAGGGTGTATAAGAACACCCTTTTCATCCTGCTGATAGACGACAACCAGCATGTTTTCCTGAATAAAGCCTTGAGGCGACTTTTAGCCCTTGGGGAGATTCAAAGTGATAAGTCTCTCCTTGAAACCCTTACCAGGCAAAGTCAGGAAGAACTCAACAAGAAGTTGAAGGAAACGGAAAAGGAAATGCCGTTTAAGATTCTCATGGCTTATAGATATTTGGGCGTGTTAGAAAATGGCGGCATCAATTGGAAGGATTTGGGCATTCCTACAGTAGGAAGTAGCCAAACAATCTCTGAAAGAGTGAAGCAGTACTTGAAAGACCAGGAGAGGTTGCTTACCCGTCTTACCCCTAAATATATACTAGATAAAACCTTTACTAAAGATGAAAACGAGAAATCTTTAAGGGAAATATATGAGCTTTCTCTAAAGACTCCTGGAATGCCCCTTCCAGAAAGTGAGACGGTCTTGCTGGATGCGGTCGCAGAGGGAGCCAAAACAGGAATCTTTGGGGTTAGGGAAGATACAGAGGTTTACTATAGGCAAGAGGTGACTCCCACTATAGATTCCATAGTCTTGCGAGGAGAAGCGGCAAGTAAGATAAAGGAAGAGGGAAAAAGAGAGGAAGAAAGGAAAGAAGTTGAAGGGGAAACAGAAATTGTAAAAAGAAAGGAAGGAGCGATCAGGAGAGTGACTTTAAGAGCCAAAATACCGTGGGATAAACTATCTCCTGTGATAACCGGCGTCATTCGACCTTTAATGGATAGAGGTTTTCCACCCGAGATTACCATCGAGATCCAGGCAGATTCCGAGGAGGGCTTTGACAGAACCACGCTGGACAGTAAGGTAAAAGAAACCCTAAGGCAGATAGATGCGAAAATAGAAGAGTGGAAAGAAGAATGATCCGGTCATGGTATAAAAGGTTCGTGTTTATCAGGCGACATATTTTGCGACTTTGATAGAGAGGAGTGCAACATGAGAGCATACGAATTCCCAATCAAAGTAACACCTGAGGGGAGATTGCAACTACCTGATGCTCTGCTGAAACTATTGCCGAGTAGCCAGGTGGTCCGGGTTATCATTCTCATTAACGAACCCACGGATATGGAAGAGCAAGCGGCCTGGTCTCGCCTGACAGCAGAGCAATTTTTCAGTGGCTACAGCGAAGCGGACACTGTCTACGACAGGATTTGAGCAGCGATGAAAAGTTACCGTCCGGGAGAAGTTATCCTGCTGGTATTCCCTTTCGCTGATGCAGCAGGGGCGAAACAGCGTCCTGCGCTAGTACTCCTGGATACAGGAGATGAGGACATCGTCGTTGCTCGGGTGACCAGTCAAATGGCCCAGACGGTCTTCGATGTTGAGCTTGTAGAGTGGCAACAAGCTGGTTTGCTGTTTCCCTCGGTGGCCCGGGTGCATAAGGTGGCGACACTGGAAAAGCGTTTAGTGAAGCGCACGTTGGGAACGTTAACACCCAGCGATTGGGCGCAAGTACGAGCAAGAATACAGCAACTCTGGATTTCTATTTTAGATTCGTTCTGAATATTGGACTCCGGAATGCGTTGTCTAACATCTGTTGCGAGCTAAAGCTGCATGCTCTTGAGGCATGTCGTAAACCGCCAGGACGTTAACTGTACTCCTCCGCAAATTCTCCCTTCTCCATCAACATCACATCATCTACCACGACCGTCGGTTTCATCACAATCATATCCCAATGAAGGTCGGAGTCATTTTGGCCGCCCATGGTCTTGTTGTTCCCAATAGCAATGTGGACGGTGCCTATGATTTTCTCGTCGGTCAGAGTATAGCCCACCATCTGAGTAATCATGGGGTTTAGCCCGATCCCCAGTTCGGCAATGAGGTCCTTATCCCCGCTGGCGTGGTTAACTAGATCCAGATAGTGCTCCAGTCCCTCTTTAGCCCGGACCGGGTAGGCCCTTCCTTCCCGGAAATCCAGCTCCAGACCAACAATTCGCTTTCCCTCCCGGATAATCAGATCGAAGATGACCCTCCCGTTAGTTCCCTGATGAAGAGGGGCTACAAATACTTCCCCGCTGGGAATGTTCAAAAGTACAGCTCCCTGCTTCAAATCCTCGGAGCTAATTCTTCCATCATCGCTAAAGACGAGCCGGTCGCCCAGCTCTATTGTGAGATCAGTTCCTTTTTCGCTGGTGATATGCACGCTTGGTGAGTCTTTCAAAAGCCCCTTTATTTTGGCAGCCTGCCGCTCCAGCTTTTCATAGTCGATGTCCACTGCCGACCAGAACATTTTCTGGAAGGAATCGAAATCTATGCCCAGGTGTCGGGCCTGCTCTGCTGTGGGGAAGCCAATGCCCGCCCAGCGACACCCTCCTTTTTCCAGCCTGCTCCATCGGTTTCTGGAGTAAGATCTCATGCCTGCCAGCCTCTTTCCGCTTATATCCTTGAACCTGGCCGGATCCTTTCTCTGCATGAAACAGGAAATGATCACCTGGGCTGCCTCAACTACTGACCGGTGAATTTGGGAGGGGATTTCCAGATAGTCGGGGTCTGTTTCGGTCAGGGTTCGATAGACGAACTCATCGCTATAGGCGCATATAAGAGGATCTGCTCCTATCTTCTTGCATTCAACGGCAATGAGATCTCCCAGAAAAAGAGTGTCCTCCCGGACGTCGATGAGAACACTCTCCCCCTTTTGGATATTCAGGCATTCATGGACAATCTTGTTAGCAATGGCAGGAAAATCTGGTTTCAATTTGGCCCCCTCGGTCTACTTTTCCCCGTATGGTATCATAACAGATATAGTAGATATAGCAGGTCAAGTAGACTTGGTCCGTTTTTCGGGATAATCATCCATCTGTCATTCGGGGCCGCACCCTCGAACTGTGAAGTGGGGAACCTGTTTGCCAGGTAATTCGCCATGATGGGGCCATCACCCACGAGCTATGAAAATGGGAATCTATTTTGTACGTAAGTTTAGGATGTCTAATGTCTGATGTTCCAGACGTTCCCCCTGGCGTCATCAAAAGAAACGTTGTACAAATCAGAGGAGCCTCAGCCGAGGAGATCCCCGATCTGGTAGCTGTGGAAGAACCTCTGGTCATCGAGTTGAACGGGAAGACCGTGGTGGTAATGATGAGGCTTCCTGGAGATGAGAGAGAGCTGGCCGCAGGATTCTGCATAAGTGAAGGACTGGTACCCCATTTCCAGGATATTACCTTGATCCATTATTGTGGGCAAGGTCTTTCTATGGCGGATAGCGAGGACGGGCTGGAAGAGTCCAGAAATCTGATTCAGGTTACCGCCGAACGGGTAAACGAAGCCTTCCTGCGGGAGGATAAAGTAATGATGGTCCGCTCAGGCTGTGGCCGGGCCGATGTGCGCGGGCTGGACGAGCTTCTGCCCAGATGTGAGAATGACAGCAAAGTATCTCTGGAGACCATCTTCAGCCTGGTTGGGAAACTCAAAGGTGTCCAGATTGTCTATCAAATGACCCGGGGTTCCCATATTGCAGCCCTCTTTGATTTATCCGGAGAATTAGTGGTCTACAAAGAGGATATTGGTAGACACAATGCCATTGATAAGGTGATCGGACACTGTCTGCTTCGGGGGATAGAGTTGAGCGACAAGCTCCTTTTCAGCAGTGGTCGCATAAGCTATGAGATGGTGGTAAAGGCCATCAGATCCAGGATTCCTGTGGTTTTATCCTTCTGTGCCCCTACCTCGGTGGCTCTGGAGCTGGCGGAGGCCAGTGGCTGTACCGTAATAGGCTTTCTCAGGGGTAGACGGGCCAAAGTTTACTCAAATCAGTGGAGGGTCTATTAAACAGTTATCATGAGAATCTGAAGCAAAGTATGGGAAAGGAGGGAGAGAAGCATGTGCTGTGGACCAGGACCCTGCTATCCACCTTTTCAGCACCATGGGTATTTTGGCCACTACCATTGGGGGCACCATGCCGGACCGGGGATGTGGTATCATCGTCCGTGGCCATTAGGCAAAGAAGAGATGATAACCAAACTTAAGGAGTATGTGGCCGATCTCAAGACTGAGGTGGAAGAGGTAGAGAAAATTATTCAGAAGTTAGAGTCGGAGAGGTGAATTGATCAACCAGGAAGCCAGACCGAATCAGAATCAAAAAGACGGAAAATTCAAGGTAACCTTCCTTCCTGATAATGTGACTATCTATGTGGAGCAAGGAGAGAACTTACATCGGGCTGCGGTGGCTGCCGGCGTCCATGTTGATGCAGCCTGTGGAGGAAGTGGTACCTGTGGCAAGTGTCGGGTGCTCATAAAAAAGGGAAGGGCTAAATGTACTCCCAGTCCGAAACTGAGAGACGATCTGGTAGAGAAGGGCTACGTTCTGGCCTGCCTGGCCCCGGTGACTGATGATCTGGTGGTGGAGGTGCCCTCCTCTGACTTCGCCACCGCGGTGATTGAGGATGGCACCACTCTTCTGGCCAGGGCTTTGAAGGCTCAGGAAGTAACCCTCAAACGCAAGATCAGGACCTGGGAGCCAGAGGTGGCCCCCCGGGTCCGCAGATATTTCCTGGAAGTAGAGCCACCTGATCTAAACCGCGTTACCAGTGACAAAAGCAGGCTCAAAAGGGCTATCAGGGATTCCACGGGCCTGGAAGAGATATACCTTCCCCTGTCGGTCATGCGCACCCTGCCCCACAATCTGCGTCAGGAAGGATGGAAAGTTACTGTTACTATAGACCGGTCCTCGGGAAATGTCCTGGACGTGGAGCCGGGGGATAGTTCCCATGAAAACTACGGTCTGGCCATCGACATAGGCACCACCTCAGTAGTGGTCTATCTGGTGGATCTGAATACAGGCAAGATAAGGGCCACCGCCTCCAACTACAACCGGCAGATTGAGACTGGTGACGATGTCATCTCTCGCATCGTCTTCTCTCTAAAAGGGGATGGACTCCGTCTCCTACAGAAGCTGATTGTGGATACCCTCAACGATCTTATTTACCAGGCTGCCAAAAAGGCGGGCATAAACAGCAGACATATCTACTGTGCCTTCGTGGCTGGTAACTCCACCATGATCCATCTCTTTTTGGGCGTCTCACCCAGATATATCAGAGAGGAGCCCTATGTTCCCGCGGCTAACCTCTTTCCCGAGACTACAGCCAGGGATCTTGGTCTCAGGTCCGCCCCCAATGCAGCAGTCCACTGTTTGCGAGGGGTAGCCAGCTACGTGGGAGCTGACATCACGGCGGGCCTTTTGGCCAGTGGACTGACCAGAGATGAAGAACTGACTCTCTTTATGGATATTGGGACCAATGGTGAACTGGTGATAGGGAACAAAGACTGGCTGGTGGCCTGCTCCTGTTCCGCTGGGCCCTGTTTTGAGGGCGGAGGGGTAACCTATGGCATGAGAGCTACGGCTGGAGCTATCGAGAAAGTGATCATTGATCGAGACGGTGGTAAGCCGGAGATACAAACTATCGGCGGCGTTCCGGCTCAGGGCGTCTGCGGATCGGGTATGATCGATCTTTTAGGGCAACTTTACCTCTCTCAGCTTATTGACCGAAGGGGCAAGTTCAATACCGAGCTAGGTTGTTCCTATATCCGAAGAAAAGGGGACTACTACGAGTACCTTCTGGTTCCCCAAGAAGAGTCAGTCCTGGGTGAGGATATAGTTCTGGCCGAGTTTGATATCGATAATATAATCAGAGCTAAGGCAGCTATCTATGCGGGTATCACCACTCTTTTAGAAGAAGTGGGTCTTTCCCCCACAGATTTGGACCGGATCTATATAGCCGGGGGTTTTGGTCGCTATATAAGTGTGGTAAATGCCATCGTTATAGGCATGTTCCCGGACGTCGATCCTCAGAAGTATTATTTTTTGGGCAACACAGCCATCGTGGGTGCCTATATGTCCCTTCTTTCCCTCAACAAACAGAAAGAACTGGAGAAATTAGCCAAGAATGTGACTCATATAGAGCTGTCTGCCAATGTTAAATTTATGGATAGATACGTTTCGTCTCTCTTCCTGCCCCACACCAATATTGAGGAGTTTCCCACAGTGGAAAGGATGCTCTCTGGCTCTTGATGGCTGTGCGCATTGTAGGGCTACTGGGAGAGAATTGTGGAGACGAATGCAAAGGCGCAATGTATAGATTGTGCACGGGCATTTGAGATTGGCCCAAAGGCTACTGCGCTAGGCCTAGAGACAATTCTGACGATAAGTCCAAAGTCAAATTAGAGAGGAGCCAAAAAGTAGTTGAGGATAGAACACAAGGAGGCAATAAATTGGGCAAGGTTATAGCTGTAGCCGGCAAGGGCGGTACAGGCAAAACCACCCTCTGCGGCCTTACCATCCGCTATCTTTTGGAGAAAGGTCTCACTCCCATCCTGGCTCTAGATGCCGATCCTAATGCCAATCTGAATGAGGTTTTGGGTGTAAAGGTGGAGTCAACCATAGGAGACATACGGGAAGACGTAATTGATAAAGTTCCGCCGGGTATGTCCAAAGATGAATATATGGAACTGAAGCTGGAGGAATCTTTGGTAGAGGAGGAGGGTTTTGACCTTCTGGTGATGGGCCGGCCCGAGGGGCCAGGCTGCTACTGTTTTGCCAATGCCCTCTTCCGAAGATATATGGATAAGCTGATTAAGAGTTACAAGTACGTAATCATGGATAATGAGGCCGGCATGGAGCACCTCAGCCGGAGGACCACCCGGGATGTGGACATCTTGCTTATTGTTTCCGATCCTACCCAAAGAGGTCTTATGGCGGCCTGGAAAATTAAGACCCTGGTCGAGGAGCTAGCCATTGGAGTAGGAGAGGCTTTTCTGGTTCTCAATCGCACCTCTCAAGAACAGACAGAAGCCCTGCAAAGCAAGATTGGAGAGCTGGGATTTGATTTGATCGGCCATGTCCCCTCCGACTCTCTTATAGAGGAGTTTGATCTAAAAGGAATTCCTCTGGTAAAATTGCCGGAATCTTCTCTTGCCTTGCGATCAGTTTTTGGTATAATGGAGAAGCTGGTGGCTGAGATTGTAACAGCCAGCTAGGCAATGGTGCCAGGAGGGTAAGGAACTCAGGGACCCAGTACAGAGATGTGCACTGGGTCTATTTTCTGTTTTCGGGAAGAAAGAAGGTGTAGATGGGTTACAGTGATCCTGTAGATAGTTACACTGGAACTATTGGAACCTTGACTTTTGGGCACAAAAAGCAAATTACAATAGGAGGGGAGGACTGTCCCCCCTTCTATACTTTTGAGGGGAAGATGCCTCACAAGCCCCTGGTGGCCCTGGAAGTGTGGGATATGGCTCCTGACAACTGGCCGAAGACTCTGAACGATATCTATGGTGATGTCTATGAAGATCCGGTCAAATGGGCCAGAAAATGTGTGGAGGAGTTTAAGGCCAGAGCCATCAGCATCAAGCTGGCCAGTACTGATCCCAATGGCCTGGATAGAAGTCCAGAGGAAGCAGCTCAGGTGGTCAAGAAAATGGTAGAGGCGATAGATGTTCCCGTCATCGTTTATGGAACAGGGAACCTGGAGAAGGATGCCGAGGTGATGAAAAAGGTGGCTGAGGCCAATGCCGAATGGGACATTATCATTGGACCAGCCCAGGAGGACAACTACAAACCTATCACTGCGGCTGCTCTGGGATACAAAAAAAAGGTCATTGGCCAGGCCCCGGTAGACGTTAACATCCAGAAGCAGGTGAACATCCTGATTACTCAACTGGGGCTGGATCTGGACAGAATTATTATGGATCCCACCACCGGAGCTCTGGGATACGGACTGGAGTACACCTATTCGGTCATGGAGCGGCTTCGGATAGCGGCTCTAAAACAGGGCGATACTATAATTCAGAGACCCTTCGTTATGGATATTGGCACTGAAGTCTGGAAGATCAAGGAAAACAAGCTCTCCTACGAGGAGGCCCCCGCCATCGGGGATCCGGAAAAAAGAGGGATTGCCTGGGAGGCTATCACCACCATGGCCTTTCTTCTCACTGGAGCTGACGTAGTCATTCTACGACATCCCCGGGCTGCTGAACTGGTGAACGAGATGATAGATGAACTGATGTGAGTAAGGCACCTTCCAGAGGACCGGAGTTGCGGTCAATTGGCGTGCCTTTTCTAAGTTAAGTAGTTTGTCATGATGGGGACATTACTCATGAAGCATGAAAATGCTGACTATTCTCTAAGCATTCTGAGAGACGTCTGAAGGAGTAAGGAGTACCGTGGCTTTAACTGGATTGGAGATCTTCAAAAAACTGCCCAAGACAAACTGCCGGGATTGTGGCTATCCCACTTGTCTTGCTTTTGCCATGAAACTGGCCGCTGGCCAGGAGAGTCTGGATAAGTGCCCCCATGTCTCGGAAGAAGCTAAAGCTGCTCTGGCCGAAGCCTCAGCACCTCCTATTCGACTGGTTACTGTAGGAATTGGGGACAAGGCCATCTCTATGGGGGAAGAGCAGGTTCTCTTCCGCCATGAGAAGAGGTTCTTCCATGAAACAGCTTTAGGCATTCTTATTGAGGATAGCTATAGCGATGAGGAAATTGAGGAAAAGATCAGGCAGTTGGAGAGTGCCAGCTTCGAGAGAGTTGGCCAGACTCTTGGAGGCAATTTTGTGGCTCTCAGATCTGTCTCTGATGACCCCGTTACTTTTAAGTCCCTGGCTCAGAAGGTAGACCGGAGATGCAACTTCCCACTGGTCTTGATCAGCTCCGACGAGGAGGTCATGGCGGCAGGTTTAAGCGCGGTAGGCAACAAAAAGCCCCTTGTCCATGCCGCTACTGCTCAAAATCACCAGGCCTTTGTTGCTTTGGCCAAGAATCATGGCTGTCCCCTGGCTGTCTATGAGTCGGAAGGTCTGGATAAGCTGGCCGATCTGGTAGAGAAGGTCAAGGCTCTCGGAGTCCAGGATCTGGTTCTGGATCCGGGCTCACCTTCCCTGAAGGATTCTCTCCGAGATCTGGTTTATATGAGGCGCTCCGCTCTGCTTAAGAAATTTCGGCCCCTGGGCTTTCCGGTTATTACCGAGGCCTACCGTTTTACGGAAGATAGCTTCAAGGAAACCCTGGTGGCTTCCATCCATCTTTGCAAGTATGCGTCTATGGTAATTCTCCGCTCCATGGAGTCCTGGAAGATGTTCCCCCTTTTGATCCTGCGCCAGAATATTTTCACCGATCCCCAGAAGCCCATGCAGGTGGAGGAGAAGATATACGATATCGGGGATCCTGATGAGAATTCACCAGTTCTAGTCTCTACCAATTTCTCCCTCACCTATTTCATCGTCTCCGGGGAAATAGAAGCGAGCAAAGTACCCACCTGGCTTATGCTCATGGATTCGGAGGGTCAATCAGTCCTCACGGCCTGGGCAGCCGGTAAGTTCATCCCGGAGAAGATTGCCCCCTTCGTCAAAAAGAGTGGCATTGCCGAGAGGGTCTCCCATCGAAACCTGGTCATACCCGGCTACGTGGCCCAGATCAGCGGAGAGTTGCAAGCCGAGTTAGAGGACCAGGGTTGGAGGGTTATTGTTGGTCCAAGAGAAGCTGCTGATATCCCCAGGTTTCTGCAAGAGTACAAGTTCAAGTACGCCAGTTGAATCGTCAGGTTGCCAAGTTAGTGGAAATTTGCCCAAGAACTAAACCGGTGTAGAAAGTGAAAAAAAGAGCAAGAAGGAGGAGATGAGTTACAAATGAAGCCGGACATAGAGATCGCCCGAGAGACGAAGATGAAGCCGATTGTAGAGGTGGCCAGATCTATAGATCTGGATGAGGATGACCTGGAGCTCTATGGCAAGTACAAGGCCAAAGTTTTTCTGGAAGTTCTGGAAAAGCTCAAGGATCGGCCTAACGGGAAGTACATCGACGTCACCGCCATAACTCCCACTCCTATGGGAGAGGGGAAAACGGTGACCACTATCGGCCTGTCCATGGCTCTTAACCGTATTGGCAAGAAAGTGGTTACCTGTATTCGCCAGCCTTCTCTTGGACCTGTTTTTGGCATTAAAGGTGGCGCAGCGGGAGGTGGATATTCCCAGGTTTTGCCCATGGAAGATTTCAACCTTCACCTTACTGGTGATGTCCACGCTGTGGGCCTGGCCCACAACCTTCTGGCTGCCTTCATTGACACCCACATCATGAAGGACAATGCTCTGGGTATTGACCCTCTGAGCATCACCTGGCGGAGGGTCGTAGACGTCAGCGACCGAGCCCTCCGGCATATTGTGATAGGGTTGGGAGGGAAAGAGAACGGGCTGCCCCGGGAGACCGGCTATGACATCACTGTAGCTTCTGAGGTAATGGCTATTCTGGCTCTTACCACCGGGCTCTTTGATCTCAGGCAGCGGCTGGCCCGCATTGTCATCGGGACTAACTATAGGGGTGAGGCGGTCACTGCCGAAGATCTGAAATGTGCTGGAGCCATGACCGTTCTCCTGAAAGATGCCATCAAGCCTAACCTCCTGCAGACTATTGAGCATACTCCCTGTTTCGTACACGCTGGTCCTTTCGCCAATATCGCCCATGGCAACAACTCCATCCTGGCCGATCAGATGGCTATCAAGCTAGCTGACTATGCGGTTACCGAGAGCGGATTTGGAGCAGATTGTGGAGCCGAAAAATTCTTTAACATCAAATGTCGTTACAGTGGGCTGAAGCCTGATGCAGTAGTGATCGTTGCCACAGTCCGGGCTCTCAAGATGCACGGCGGAGGATTCAAGTTCCCACCCGGGCACGCTCCCGACAAAGAAACTATAGAACGGGAGAACGTGGAAGCCGTGGAGAAAGGCTGTGAGAACCTGGAGAAACACATCGAGAACGTTCTTCTGCACGGTGTCCCGGTGATAGTGGCCATCAACCATTTCGATTCTGATACCGATGCCGAGATCGAGACAATCAGAAAAAGGGCTATTGCTGCTGGAGCTGAGGATGCTGTAGTCAGCGAGGTGTGGGCCAAAGGGAGTGAAGGAGGAGTAGATCTAGCCGAGGCCGTGGTGAGGGCTGCCGAAAAGCCCAGTGAGTTCCGTTTCCTGTATCCCCTGGAGGCTTCCATTAAGGAAAAAATTGAAACTATAGCCACCAAAGTGTATGGAGCTGACGGAGTTGACTACCAGCCTTTAGCCGAAGAGAAGATCCAGCTATATACCAGGCTAGGCTATGATAAGCTGCCCCTCTGTATGGCCAAGACCCACCTTTCTTTGTCCCACGATCCCAAGCTCATGGGCAGACCCAGAGGATATCGGGTTCCCGTTCGGGACGTGTGCGCCTCGGTAGGTGCTGGATTTCTGTATCCTCTTCTGGGAGAGATGAGGACCATGCCCGGTCTGCCCGCCGTACCCGCAGGAACCAAGGTGGATATTGACGAGAAAGGCAACGTGGTAGGGTTATTCTAAGAGTCTTCAGGGTAGCTTCCTTTTGAGCGAGGAGAACCAGGGAGAGGTTGGCAGAGAAGCCTCCCCCTGGTTGTGAGACGGGCAAGCTCGCTAGTCTGATTGCTTTTCCCATCTGGCAATGGTTGACTGTAAGAGAGGTTTAGAAGAAATCTGGTATAGAGAAGAAGAGGGGGATTCACCGTGGCTGTAATAATCGATGGCACCAGGATAGCCGAAGAGATAAAAGCTGAGCTAAGAGAAGAAGTAGAAGAGCTGAAAAAAGAAAGAGGTATCACCCCTGGCCTGGCCGTTATTCTGGTGGGCGAGAATCCCGCTTCCCAGGTCTATGTTAATAACAAAGTCAAAGCCTGTGGCCAGGTGGGAATCCATTCCGAGAGTATCCTCAAGCCAGAGGAAACGACCACAGAGGAGGTTCTCCGGGATATTGAGCTCCTTAGTCAGAGGGAGGATATCCATGGGATACTGGTACAGCTTCCTCTTCCTAAACAGATTGACGAAAACCTGGTCCTTCCCGCTGTGGACCCCTCCAAAGATGTGGACGGGTTTCACCCGGTGAATGTAGGCAAGTTGTGTCTCAAACAGGAGGGCTTTGTTCCAGCTACCCCTTCAGGTATCATCGAGATTTTAAAGCGTATGAATATCCCGATCGAGGGCAAAGAGGCTGTGGTCATCGGGCGGAGCGACATAGTAGGAAAGCCTATGGCTCTCCTCCTTCTTCACAATAATGCCACCGTGACTGTCTGCCACTCCCGAACCGTAGATCTCCCCGGCGTAGCCAGACGGGCAGATATCCTGGTGGTGGCTATTGGCCGTCCGGCCATGGTTAAGGGGGAGTGGGTCAAACCAGGAGCAGTAGTCATCGATGTGGGTACTAACAGAGTTACCAGCGATATGGCCTGGGAGGAGTTGAAGAAAGATCCCAAACGGGCTAAAGATCTGGAGACCAAGGGATCTACCCTGGTAGGAGATGTGGATGAGTATAGCGTGGGGCCGGTAGCTGGTTATCTTACACCGGTGCCGGGTGGAGTGGGACCGCTGACCATAGCCATGCTTTTGAAGAACACCCTCTTGGCGGCGAAGAGAAGCCTGAAGTAAAAATATATCCTCAGCATGTTTCTTGCAAACTCTCGATAGTTGGCTGCGCAAATAAACCCGAGGTGAGAGAGACCTATAATCGAGGGTGTTTTAGCTGGTCGGATAAAGCTATCGCTGGAAGTTGGAAGGTCTGCCAGTGAGTAAGGCAAAGGCGGCTGACTCTGTCACAATGGAAACAGCCTTCAGGGGATTTGTGTCCAAATAAAAAGCAGAATGAAGAAAATTTGGCGTTCCCGCAAAAAGGTCAAGAAGCAACTGTTTAGCACCTTTCCCCAAACCCAAATTAGGTGGTAAATTGATCAAGAACGAGGTTTTTTGCAGTTCCGCCAAATTTGTCTCTACCACCCCCTCTCGTCTACAGACCGACCCCTCCGCTATAATCAGAGCTAGACGTAGAAGTGACCCTCTCGCTTTGAATCTTCTGAGAGGTCTGAAGAAGGGGAAAGATTTTTGTTCTCTAGACACTATGAATTTCAGTGATTATGGGGCAGTCAGGAACTTTAGTCAGATGAAAGACACCGAGTTGAAAGAAATGAATGGCGAAACCGGAGCTGCGCTGGTAGTAGGTGGAGGCATAGCCGGGATGCAGGCCTCTCTGGATCTGGCTGATTCCGGCTTCAAGGTCTATCTGGCCGAAAAATCCCCCTTTATTGGGGGAAAGATGACGCAATTGGATAAGACCTTTCCTACCAATGACTGTGCCACTTGCATCCTGACTCCCAGAATGGTGGATGTGGCCGAAAACAAAAACATCGAGCTCCTGGTTCACTCCGAGTTGGAAGAAGTCAAGGGATACGTGGGCAACTTTGAGGTCAAGATCAGGCGGAAAGCTACCTATGTGGACTGGAGTAAGTGCACTGGATGTGAGGAGTGTGTAGGCAAATGCCCGGCCAGGATCTACGATGAGTTCAACCAGGGCCTGGGGAGGACTAAGGCCATCGGTCTCCCCTTCCCTCAGGCCGTGCCTAAAAAGGTTACCATCAAGCGAGAGTTCTGCCATTTCTTTCTCAAAGGTAAATGCCGGATCTGTGAGAAGGTCTGTCAGCCGGGAGCTATTAACTTCGATGATCAGGATCAAGTCATAGAGAGAAAGGTCGGCGCCATTATCCTGGCTCCGGGATACGAAGTATACGATGCTCACCAGAGCCCGGAGTTTGGTTTCGGGCGTTATCCCAATGTGGTCACCAGCCTTCAGTTCGAAAGGCTTCTCAGCGCCGCTGGCCCTACGGGAGGTCACGTAGAAAGGCCCTCTGACGGGCAGAAACCCAAAAGGATTGCCTTTCTCCAATGTGTGGGTTCCCGAGATCAGAATCACGACTACTGCTCCTCGGTGTGCTGCATGTACGCTACCAAAGAAGCCATCCTGGCCAAGGAACATGAACCCGATGTAGATGTAGACATCTATATCATGGATATGCGGGCCTTCGGGAAGGGCTATGATGATTACTACAATCGGGCTGTTGAGGAGCATGGTATAAGATATATTCGCTGCCGTCCGTCAGCCATAAAAGAGATACCTCAGAGCAAAAACCTTCTTATCAAATACCAGGATGGAAGGGAGGATCTCAGGACAGAGGAGTATGATCTGGCTGTCCTTTCGGTAGGTCTCGGATCCGGTAGCTCCTCTCTTTCCCTCAGCCAAAAACTGGATCTTCAGCTTAACGAATACGGATTCTACCAGAGTGACCCTTTCCAGCCCTTGCTCTCCGATAAACCAGGGGTCTATGTCTGTGGAGCTTTTACCGAGCCAAAGGACATTCCCGAATCTGTCATTCAGGCCAGCGCATGTGCTGCTCTGGCTTCTGGCCTTTTGGCTGAGGCCAGGGGCAGCCTGGTGGTGGAGAAGACCTACCCTCCTGAAAAAGATGTGTCGGCCGAGGAGCCCAGAGTTGGGGTCTTCGTCTGCCACTGTGGGAATAACATTGCCGGGGTGGTGGATGTCCAAGAGGTGGCTGAGTATGCCCGAAGTCTTCCTGGTGTAGCTTATGTAGAGACTGACCTCTTTACCTGTGCTCAGGATACCGTGCTTCAGATGCGAGATAGGATCAAGGAGTATAATCTGAACCGGATTGTGGTCTCGGCCTGTAGCCCACTTACCCATGCCCCCCTCTTCCAGGAGGCCATGCAGGAGGCGGGTCTCAATCCTTATCTCTTTGAGATGGCCAACATTCGTAATCAATGCTCCTGGGTCCACGCCAGGGAGCCAGAAAAGGCCACAGAGAAGGCCAAAGAACTGGTCAGGATGTCCGTGGCCAGAGCAGCCCATCTGGAGCCCCTTATTAAATTTCCCATGCCTCTTAACCATGATGCCCTGGTAGTGGGAGGGGGTATCTCCGGGATGACCACATCTCTGGCCCTGGCCGATCAGGGATTTGAGGTCCATCTGGTAGAAAGGGAAGGACAGTTGGGAGGCATGGCCAACCGGATTCACTACCTCCTGGAAAATCGGGATCCTCAAGAGCTGCTAGCCTCCCTGGCCAAGAAAGTGGAAGAACATCCCCGGATCCATCTCTATCTTCATACCGAATTGAAGAAATTCTCTGGCTTTGTGGGCAACTTCCGATCTACTCTGTCCAGGAAGAGAGATGATGGAGGGGAGGAAGAGGTAGAGGTGGAACATGGTGCTATTATCGTGGCCACCGGCGGTCAGGAGTATCTTGGTCCAGATTATGGATATGGCCGGGACGTCCGGGTCCTCACTCAACTGGAGCTGGAGGAGAAAATTGCCTCCAATGGCAGTGTCCTGCAAGGAGTCAAAGATGTAGTTATGATTCAGTGTGTAGGATCTCGAACCAGGGAGCGGCCCTATTGCAGTCGAATCTGCTGTGGGGAGGCGGTCAAGAATGCTCTGAGGTTAAAAGAAATTAACCCAGAGGTCAGAATCTTTGTGCTGTATAAGGATATCAGGACTTATGGATTTATGGAAAAGTACTACACTGAGGCTCGGGAGAAGGGTGTAGTCTTTATCAGGTATGACGATAAGCATTTGCCGGAAGTAATGCTAGCGGGAGCTGGTTATGGGCCAAAAGATGCGGGCGATGAACACCAGATGAAGTCGGAAGAAGAGCGGGTAGCCAATGACCAGGCTACATCCACTGGTTCCAAGCCAGAGGGGCCGACTGGCCACAGCCCAGAGACCGCCCCGGACCAGGGGGAGGCTGGCATAGGTCACCAATATCCGGATCAACTTACGGTCAGGGTCTATGAGCCTATTCTGGGGGAGAGGCTGGAATTGCACCCCGAGCTTCTGGTTCTTTCTACAGGTGTGGTTCCCTCGGAGGGGTACGAGGAGCTCTCCCGGCTGCTCAAAGCCCCCATCACCCAGGATGGCTTCTTTTTGGAAGCTCATGTCAAACTAAGACCGGTGGATGTGGCCTTTGAAGGAATATTTCTCTGCGGACTATCTCATTATCCCAAATATATCCCTGAGTCCATTGCTCAGGCTCAAGCAGCAGCAGGCCGGGCTGCCACCATCCTTTCCAAGAAGTTTCTGGAAGTGGGCGGGGCTATCGCCGAGGTGGACCCAGAAAAATGTGTGGCCTGTCTTACCTGTGTGCGGGTGTGCCCCTATTGTGTCCCAGTGATAAATGTAGAAGGGGTAGCCCAAATAGATCCGGCGGCCTGCCAGGGGTGTGGGATCTGTACCGCGGAGTGTCCAGTCAGGGCCATCTCCCTGAGACACTATCTGGATGAGCAAATTATACCCAAGGTAGAATCGTTATTGGCGGGAGTGGTATGAACCAGATAACGGAGGACTTTGAGCCCCAAATTGTGGCCTTCTGCTGCCGTTATTGTGCCTACGCCGCGGCAGATCTGGCCGGGTCATCCCGGATCCAATATCCTGCTAATGTAAAAATAGTCCTGCTTCCTTGTTCGGGCAAGGTTGATGAACTATATTTGCTGAAGGCTTTTGAAGCTGGGGCTGACGGAGTCTATGTGGCCGGTTGCCTGGAAGGGACCTGTCACTTTCTGACTGGAAATCTGAGAGCCAAGAAAAGAGTTCAGTATATCAAAAGCCTTTTGGATGAGGTAGGGATTGGTGGAGAGCGGCTGGAAATGTATAATCTTTCTTCTGCTGAGGGCCAGAGGTTTGCCGAGATAGCCAGGGAGATGACTGAGAGGATCAAAGCTCTGGGGCCCAGCCCTCTTAATCAAAGGAAGTCAAAGGAAGGAGCAATAGAATGATTATTGCCGATCGGAAACCCTTCGAAGAGATCAAAGAACTTACTTCGAAGGCCAAAAATATCCTGATCGCCGGGTGCGATGGCTGCGTGGCGGTATGTCTGGCTGGTGGCGAGAAAGAGGTGGCTCTCCTGGCTTCAGAGCTGAGGATGCAAAGGAAGATGGACGGTCTGGAGGGAGAGATCGAGGAGATAGTCAATGTTCGCCAGTGTGAAAATGAGTATGTGGACGCCATGCGGGACAAAGTGGAAAAAGCAGATCTGATCCTCTCTATGGCCTGTGGGGTAGGCGTTCAGACTCTGGCAGAGAGATTTCCTGATCAGCTGGCTTACCCAGCCCTAAACACCAAGTTTATGGGCCGTCCCGTGGAGCCCGGGGTATGGAAAGAGAACTGCGAGGGCTGTGGGAACTGCATTCTGCATCTTACTGGAGGGATCTGCCCCATCGCCCGCTGTTCCAAGAGCATGTTGAATGGCCCATGTGGAGGTTCCCAGGGTGGAAAGTGCGAGGTGGATCCTGAGATAGATTGTGGATGGCAACTGATTTATGATCGTCTTTCCAGGCTGGGGCAACTGGATGCTCTGGCCGAGATCATGTCGCCCAAAGACTGGTCTACCAGTTGGAGCGGTGGTCCAAGAAGAGTAATCAAGGAGAGCGCACGAGTATGAAATCGGGAAGCAATTTAGAGAAAGTTCTTAGCTCGGGTCAATTTGCCGTCACCGCCGAACTCGGCCCTCCCAAGAGCTGTGATCCAGAGGTGGTGGAGAAGAAGGCCGAGATTCTCAAAG
>CAYYBB010000014.1:7810-20169 GCA_964469465.1 uncultured Actinomycetota bacterium | reverse complement strand
TTTTCTGTTTCTGATTCTGCCTGGCTCTCTTGCTCTTAAGACAGTTCTTTTTATCTGTGCGCTCTTCCTGGGCTTTCGGTTCCCAGACTGGCGGCTGGAGTCCCGCGGGAGGGAGAGAAAGAAAGCCATAGATAGAGAATTACCCTACGCGGCGGACCTTCTGGCCACCTGCTGCCTGGCGGGGCTCAACATTCACCAGGCCATGACCACTATCCTTGCCGAGATCGGTGGAGTCCTGGGGGAAGAGATCACAGTTTCTTTGGGGCAACTGGAGTTAGGAATGGGAAAGGACGAAGTGCTAAAAGAGATGCGAGAGAGGACTGCGAGCCATTCCCTGGTGGACTTTTTCTCCTTCCTGTTCAGAGCCGAGAAATTGGGTACCCCGCTGGAGGACGTCCTGGTCTCCAAATCCAGGGATGTGCGGGACCTTCAGCGCAGCAGCGTGGAAAAGAAAGCGCGGCAGGCACCGGTTTTACTGCTTTTCCCGTTAGTGTTCTTGATCCTGCCGTCCTTTATCCTTCTCACGGTAGGCATTTTTATACTTCCAATTTTGAAAATGTAGTAGATAACTAGTGAAAAATTTTGGCGCCAACCAACCTGAAAAGGAAAGGGGGTGAGGAAATGAGAGGATGGACTAAGATGAGAGAGTGGAGCAGAAGAATCCTCCTCCAGATCTGGGCGGAGGGGGGCCAGGCGACAGTGGAGTATGCGCTGGTCATTATCTTTGTGGTGGCCCTTGCCGGCATTCTTCTGAGTGTGGGTTCTCCCGCCATGAGAGAAGCTGTCAGCAAGATGTTCTCCAAGGTCCTGGGGGCGATCGGCTAAGAGACCACCAAATCTCTACTCGAGTAGAGCTCTGTACGAGAAAACTCTGATAAGGGACATAAGGAAGTGATTCTGAGAAAAAATTCTCTACAGATCCAGGAACGTTCTATGAATGTTCCCAGAAAATTCCCAGGGAAGTATGAAAGTTCCACGAAGGTTTGTAAAGTTGTACCAAGTTATACGAGATTCTATGAAAGTAAGTGCACTCCGTTGAGCACAAAGATCTAAGTGCGAAAGGAGATCCCGGAAGGAGGGATCTATGACAGGAACAATTATTTCATCTGACCCACGGAGGCCAAAAGGACAAAGGGGACAATCCAGCCTGGAGTTCGCTCTGGTATTACCTCTGCTTCTGCTGGTGATATTGGTGCTGGCTCAGTTGGGTATCCTCCTCTTCTCCCACCTTATTCTGGTTCAAGCAGCCAGAGACGGAGTCCGAGAAGGAGTGGTTACCAATGACAACGGGGCCATAATTGAGAAAGTCAGAAATTCTGCCACTTTGTTAGATCAGTCCAGACTGAAGATAACTATATCGCCGGCTAGCAGTCAAAGCAGAGGTATGGGGGACTCTTTGACAGTGAGCGTTCAATATCAGGTGTCCACTATCTTTCCCGGACTGGACAGCATCTTGCCCTCCTTCTTTACCATCAGATCCTCCACCAGCATGAGGATGGAGAAGGAGTGAGAAAAATGGTCCAGGAGAGGCCAGGTAGGGCCGGGAAAATCGTAGGTCACGTAGGTCAATATGCTGGTGTGCTAAGGGAGCCTCGGGAGAAGCATTATGAGGCCAAGAAAACTCCTGCATCCAGGGAAAAAACTGGACAGAGGGGTACAGAAGGTGGGAACATCTCCATAGCCATGCTTTTTCTCCTCACCCTGGCCATTTTTTCTATCCTGTTCCTGGCGGATCTGGGTGTCCTTCTGGCCACCAAAGAGGAATTGAAAGCAGCGGGTGATGGAGCCAGTCTGGCAGCAGCTCAGGAGATTTTCTTCCTGCGTGATGGCCGAAAAGCTGCCCAGGAGTATGCCAGAAGGAACGGAGCCCACCTGATCGGCTATTCCAGCGATGGACAAAAGGTAGTGGTTTCGGTAGAGAAAGAGGTCAAGTATATCTTCTGGGGTAAGCTTCTATCCTTACCATCCACCGCGGCAGTGACCTCGGCTGCGGAGATAAGAGAGGAGTGGCTAATGAAATATATAGTACCCTAATTATAGTTTCAGTGCCGGAAAACTCCCGAATTCATCTCGGGGATGAGACCGCTGCCGGGAGGTGAATGCAGCTCAAAACATCCCGAGAGAATCAGGCCTGGACGGGGCCTTCGGGGACAGCGTGGCGTAGGCCAACTGGGTGAACTGACAAGCCCGGCCATTCATGGCGGGGAGTCGTCACATTAACTGTAGCTTGCTCAGGTGGAGGATAGCGGGAGCAAACCTACAGCACTACAAGATATAGTGGGCCGATACCGTCAATTGTCCACTATCTTGAAGAAAGTACGGTCATCCAATATCCTGAATTTTCAAAATTTGCTTGATTGCCTATTTGCTTGGGGGAGCAGCTATACTATAATAAGTATGTTTTGGGTTTCCTTAACTCCTGTTCCGCCAAAGACGTCGGAGCTGCTTAATCCAAAGGAGGTGAGACGTGCGTTACTACGAGACCACGATGATCCTGAAGTCCTCCCTTGACCATGAGGGGACAGAAGGTGTCATCACTAACTTCAAGGACCTCATCCAAAAGCTCGGCGGAAAGGTGATCGACGAGGAGCGATGGGGTAGAAGGAAACTAGCCTATCCCATCAAGCATCAGGAATCTGGCATCTATGCCATCCTCTACTTCACCGGTGACGGCGATCTGGTCGAGGAGCTCGATCGGGTCATGAAGATCACTGATGAAGTTATGAGATACAGGATAGTCAAGAGAGACGATCTTCTGAAAAAATCATTGATGAGAGGAGAATAAATGGCTAGGGTTAATAATCTTACCATAGTAGGTAACTTAACTCGAGATCCTGAGCTGCGTTTCACTCCGGCGGGCAATCCTGTGGCCAGCTTCGGAATCGCGGTTAACAGAAGCTGGCAGAACTCTTCGGGAGAGTGGGTCGAAGAGACCAACTTTTTCGAGGTCACGGCCTGGAACAGCCTGGCCGAAAACTGCGCCGAGTCTCTCTCCAAAGGGGACCGGGTTATCGTATCGGGAAGGCTGAACTGGAGGTCGTGGGAGAACACTGATGGCACCAAGAGAAGCAAGGTGGATATTGTTGCTGATGCCATTGGGCCTAGCCTGGAATTTGCCACGGCGAAAATAACCAAGAACGTTAAGGGTGAGGCTCTTGGTGGAAAGATCGGACCCGTGAGCGAGAATGTGGATCTGGCCGATGAGGATATTCCCTTTTAGTATGGTGTGAGAAATAGAAATCGAGGAGGTACTTGTTTTGCGAAAAAGACAACCAAAGAGAGACACACTTTTACGTAAGCAGCAACGCAAGTTCTGTTATTTCTGTAAGGAAAAAATAGAATACATCGATTACAAGGATCTTAACCTGTTGCGCAAATATATTTCCGACAAGGGGAAGATCCGGCCCAGGAGGGTCACTGGGACCTGTGCTCAGCACCAGTCCGAGCTGGCTACTTCCATTAAGAGGGCAAGAGAGCTGGCTTTGATTCCCTATACCAGCCGTTAGAGTCCTGGAGTCAGGGAGGGAGAATGAAAGTCATTTTGAAAGAGGATGTGGAATCTCTGGGTATGATGGGGGATGTGGTGGAAGTAAAGGACGGGCATGCCCTCAACTTCCTTATCCCCAAAAAGCTAGCCCTATCGGCTACCAGAGGGAATCTGCAACAGGCTGAGATTCTCAAGCGAGTCAGGCTGAAGAGGGAAGCCAAAAGAAGAGAGGATGCCCTGGAACAGGCCCGGGCTGTGGCAGATTTAGTTCTGGAGATGGAGGCCAGAGCCGGGGAGGAGGGTAAGCTTTTTGGCTCCATTACGGCCAAGGATATCGCTGAGGAAATTGCTCGGAAGGTGAATATAATTGTGGACAGGAAGCATATCAGGCCGGAAAGTCCCATCAAACAAATAGGTGAACACGATGTTGAGATCAACTTCTACGCTGATGTCAGTGCTACTGTGAAAGTTAAAGTCAGGGGCGAGGAGGCCAAGAAGGAAAAGGCTGAGGAGAAAAAAGAGCAATAATGGTAGACCGAGTTGCTAATCTAGCTTTAGACACATCTCGTCTAGATCGTATTCCTCCCCACAACATAGAAGCCGAAGAGTCCCTTTTGGGAGCCATGATGATCTCCAAGGACGCGGTCCTAACCGCCAGTGAGATCGTAGACATGGATGATTTTTATCGAGATTCCAACCGGGAAGTCTACAGAGCTATCACTAGTCTCTACTCTCAGGGAGAGCCAGTCGATCCAGTGACCGTGGCAGAAGAACTGAAGAAGATGGGGTCTCTGGAAAAAGTGGGGAGTAAGGTATTTATTCACAGCCTGGTTAGCAACGTGCCTATTGCTGCTAATGCCAGATACTACGCCACTATCGTCAACAACAATGCTCTTCTGAGGAGGTTGATTAACGCAGCCACCCGGATCGCTACCATGGGCTATGAGGTTCCCTCCGACATTGAGTCCACCATCGATAAGGCCGAACAGCTTATATTCGATGTTTCCAAGCAGCGGCATAAGTCCAAACCGTCCTCTCTCAAGGAGCTTCTGGCAGAGACTTTCGAACAGATCGAGAAGCTTTACGACAGTAAAAGTTATCTGACTGGCCTTCCTACTGGTTATATTGAGTTCGATAAGAAGACTGCCGGACTCCAGCCCTCCGACCTGATTGTAGTAGCTGCCAGGCCGGCCATGGGGAAAACCTCCTTTACTCTGGGCATCGCTCAGCATGTTGCTCTGGTGGAGAAGAAAGCTCTGGCTATCTTTTCTCTGGAGATGTCCAAGCAACAGTTGACTCAGAGGTTGATGTGCTCCGAAGCCCGCATCGATGCCTCCCGGCTTCGTTCGGGGACCTTGAGGGATGAGGACTGGCCCAAACTTTCCAGGGCTGTTGGACGGCTGGCGGAAGCTCAGATATTCATTGATGACACAGCCTCCATTACTCTGCTGGAGCTGCGATCCAAGATCAGAAGGCTTATGGCCCGGCAAGAACTGAGTCTGGTTATAGTGGACTATCTTCAGTTGATGCAGGCAGGAGTAAACTACGAGAACAGGCAACAGGAAATATCTGATATTTCCAGATCTCTCAAGATACTGGCCAGGGAACTAAATATTCCAGTTATTGCTGTCTCCCAGTTGTCCCGGGCTGTGGAGCAAAGGACCAATAAAAGGCCTATGTTAGCTGATCTGCGAGAATCAGGCGCCATAGAACAGGATGCTGATCTGGTAGTTTTTGTCTACCGGGACGAGGTCTACAACGAGGATACAGAGGATAGAGGTATTGCTGAAGTTATTATCGGCAAGCACAGGAATGGCCCTACTGGCATGGTCAAGATGGCTTTCCTGGAGCAGTACACCAAGTTTACCAACCTGGCCCAGGTTGAATGAATAGATGGGATGGAAGCAACTAGCCCTGCCCTATTCGGGAGATATACGTGATGTACCATGCTTGAGAAATATGATGTGATAATTGTGGGAGCTGGTCCGGCGGGTATCTTTGCTGCCCTGGAGCTGGCCAGAAGAGAAGATAAAAGAGTTCTCCTTCTAGAAAAAGGACCGGATATAAAAAAGAGACATTGTCCAGGTCGAACTGTATCTTGCGACGAGTGTGCTTACTGCTCCATAACTAATGGTTGGGGTGGAGCCGGAGCCTTTAGCGATGGAAAACTTACCCTGTCTCCTCAGGTGGGGGGATGGCTGGGCGACTACCTAGGCTATGAGCAATTGGAGGAATTGATTTCCTACGTGGACGAGATCTATCTGAAGTTTGGTGGTCAAGGAGAGATTCACGGAGGAGATCCTCATAAAATCGAGGATCTAAGAAGGGAGGCTACCCGGGCAGAAATGGTCCTCGTCCCTCTTAAGGTCAGGCATTTGGGCACCGAAAGATGCTATGAGATTCTGGAGAATATGTATGCTTACCTTAAGGAGAGAGTTACCATCAGGACCAGAACCAATGTGACTTCTATCCTTACGGCCAACTCCAGGGTCCAGGGAGTGGCTACTTCGAATGGGGAGAGATATCTATGCCACAACCTGATTATTGCTCCTGGCCGAGAGGGGGCGGACTGGCTGATCAGTGAGTCCAGAAGGTTGGGTCTGAGCATAAGCAATAACGAGGTGGATATCGGGGTTCGGTTGGAAGTTCCGGCCTCTATTCTGGAACATCTTACCCGGGACTTTTATGAGGTAAAGCTGGTCTATTACTCCAGGTGGTTTGAGGATAGGGTGCGGACTTTTTGCATGAATCCCTACGGGGTGGTCTGTACAGAGCGATACGGAGAGGTCACCACTGTCAACGGCCATAGCTATGCTGATGAGAAGACCGAGAATACCAACTTCGCTCTCCTGGTGAGCACAGGCTTTACCGAGCCTTTCCAGGAACCGGTGGCTTATGGGAAGTACATAGCCAGGTTGGCCAATTTGCTGGGGGGTGGCATAATTGTCCAGCGTCTTGGTGATCTTAGAAAAGGGCACCGGTCCACGGAGGGGCGTCTGGCCAAAAGCGTGGTGCGCCCCACCCTGCGGAGGGCCACCCCTGGCGATCTCAGCTTCGTTCTGCCTTATCGCTACCTGTCCAATATATTGGAGATGATAGAGGCCATGGATAAAATCGCTCCTGGTCTGGCCTCCCGGGACACCCTTCTTTATGGTGTGGAGACCAAGTTTTATTCGGCCAGATTAAAGTTGGATTCCTCTCTCAGAACCGGGATCGATGGCCTTTATGCCATCGGTGACGGGGCGGGCATAACCAGAAGTCTGGTCCAGGCATCCATCTCGGGAGTGGTGGCGGCCAGGAGTATTTTGAACAATGAAGATGATAAGGAATAGCCGCCGAGCCAGTGGTTTAGTTCATGTCCCTTGGGCTACTTACCGCGATAGGCCAATGCTGGATATTGATAAGCCATATTGGCCTGGTGACATAACGACTGACAGTATAGTCAGATAAGGGAGAAATGCATGCCAGGCATAGTTGTAGTTGGAGCCCAATGGGGCGATGAAGGAAAAGGGAAAGTCACCGATCTTTTGGCCCACCAGGTCGATGCTGTAGTACGTTACCAGGGTGGCAATAATGCCGGACACACCGTGGTGGTAAAGAGCGAGGAATACAGACTCCATCTCATACCCTCGGGTATTCTCTATCCCCATATTCTCTGCATTATAGCTAATGGGGTAGTGGTCAATCCGGAGGTCTTACTCAAGGAGATGGATGATTTGTCGGAAAGGGGCATTGATGTCTCCACCATCAGGCTCAGCGGCAATGCCCATCTGATCATGCCCTATCATCTCATTCTGGATTCCATGGCCGAGTATCACCTGGGAAAGGCCAGGATTGGAACCACCCATAAGGGCATAGGGCCGGCCTATGCTGATAAGGCTTCCAGAGTAGGCCTTCGGGTCCAGGATATGCTAGATTGGAAGATTTTTAAACTGAAGCTGGAACAAACCCTCAAGTTCAAAAACCAGATTTTGACCAGGATTTATGATCAACCCCCCCTGGATAGTCAGGAGATTATGGATAAGTACCAGGGCTATGCTCAACGACTGAAGGAATATGTCATGGATACCACGGTCCTGATTAATGATCTGCTGGACAGAAATAGAAAGGTGATCTTTGAGGGAGCTCAGGGAACCATGTTGGATCTCGATCACGGTACTTATCCCTTTGTCACTTCCTCTTCTCCTGTGAGCGGGGGAGTCTGCGTGGGTGCTGGCATCAGCCCCTTCCGAATAGATGAGGTTATCGGCATCGTTAAAGCCTATACCACAAGGGTAGGAGAGGGCCCCTTCCCTACCGAATTGACCGATGAGACGGGCAGGATCATGCGTGAGGCGGGTAGAGAGTACGGGACTACTACGGGAAGGGAAAGGCGGTGCGGATGGTATGACTCCCTCATTGTCCGATATGCGGCGGTGCTGAACGGCTTTACCAGCCTTGCCCTGACCAAGCTGGACGTCCTTTCCCAGTTTGATCAGCTTAAGATCTGTGTGGGCTATAAACATGAGAATAAGATCTATCGGCAGTTTCCTCCCCATCAGACTATTGTCCACAAGGGACGACCCGTCTACGAAACTCTCCCCGGCTGGCGAAAGGATATCTCCCATATCCGAAATTATGTCGAGCTCCCTCCTGAAGCCAAAGCCTATATATCCAGAATAGAGGAGCTGGCTGAGGTGCCTGTGGATATTATCTCCGTTGGCCCTAACCGCAATCAAACCATCATGGTGGATGGCAGGTTTAAGAGCTATATCTTTGGTACCTCCGAAGGTTATGCACCTCTGATATAAGGGGAGTGGCTTCGCCGTGACCCTTGAAGGCTTGCAGCATATCCGGCCAGGATTGTTATGCGCCCTCGATCTGGGACAGGTGTCTGGCCGGCATATCTATAAGGGGGCCAGGACTTTGAGAATAGGTTTTTGAGAAAGGGGATTGAGTTTTGAGAATTCTGGTAATTGGTAGCGGCGGCAGAGAGCATACTCTTGCTTGCAAGCTCAGCGAGAGTCCTGAGGTGGATGATCTGTTCTGTGTTCCGGGCAATGCAGGTATGGCAGAGATTGCTACCTGTCAAAAGATAGATATTATGGATAACGATGAGCTGCTCAAATTTGCCAAAAAGATCAAAGCCGATCTCACCGTAGTGGGTCCAGAGCTACCTCTGGTCAACGGCCTGGTGGACTGCTTCAGTCAGGAAGGAATGACGGTATTTGGCCCTACCAGCATGGCAGCCCGACTGGAGGGGAGCAAGATCTTCGCCAAAGAACTGATGGTTAAATATGGAATTCCCACCGGCAAAAGTAGAGCCTTTCAGGACCGAGGCCAGGCTATAAGATATATCGAGCAGAGTAGTCCTCCTCTGGTCATCAAAGCCGATGGTCTGGCGGCAGGTAAAGGGGTTATTGTGGCCCTGGACCGGGAAGCAGCCCGGGAGGCGGTAGATCTGTGCATGGTAAAGAGAGCTTTCGGCCAGTCCGGTCAGCAAATCCTTATTGAGGAGTTTCTGGAAGGGCAAGAGGTATCCCTTCTGGCTTTCAGTGATGGGAAGAGGGTGGTTCCCATGGAACCTGCTCAGGATTATAAGAGGATCTTCGACGGGGACCGGGGGCCCAACACCGGGGGGATGGGAAGCTACTGTCCTGTTCCCTTTGTCTCTCCGGATATATATCAGGAGATTGTGGAAAAGATCCTTCAGCCCACGATTACGGCTTTAGGAGAAGAAGGCATAAAATATAAAGGGGTAATTTACGGGGGTTTGATTCTCACTGATGAAGGACCTAAAGTCCTGGAGTTCAATGTCAGGTTTGGCGATCCCGAAACTCAGGCCATACTTCCCAGACTGAAGAGTGACCTGGTAGAGATCATGATCAGGACAGTGGAAGAAGACCTGGATGGGGTGCAGCTCCAGTGGTCTCCTGAGAGTTGTGTGAGTGTAGTTCTGGCCTCCAGGGGATATCCCCAGAACTCTACCAAAGGGGTACCTATTTATGGTCTGGAGGAGGCCAAAAAGATGGAGAGCATCTATCTTTTTCATGCTGCCACAAAGAGATCCAATGGTGAGCTGGTCACCGCCGGTGGGCGAGTACTGGCAGTCAGTGCTTTGGGGAAAGATTTTCAAGAGGCCAGGAGAAAAGCCTACCTGGCAGTGGATAAGATTACGTTCGAAGGAATGCAGTTCAGGCGAGATATTGCGGCCAGGGTTTGCGGGTAAAAGGCTCGAAAGGAGAAGGTGTAAGATGATAGTTTAGACGCATAAGTCGACTTACCGCAAATTCATTAAGTAAAAGGCTCGAAAGGAGGAGGCGTAAGGTGATAATGAATAAGCCGCTTGTAGGTGTAGTTATGGGTAGCTCTTCAGATGAGAAAATCATGAAGAAGGCAGCTCTGATGTTGGAGAGGTTAGACATACCCTACGAATTCAGGGTCATCTCTGCTCACCGCACTCCCAGGCTGGCTTCCCAGTATGCCAGCACATCTGAAGAGAGGGGACTCCAGGTCATTGTTGCGGGAGCGGGGAAAGCAGCCCATCTGGCTGGAGTTTTAGCTTCCTACACTGTTCTGCCTGTTATCGGAGTCCCCCTTCCTACCGAAGATCTGGGGGGCATGGATTCTCTACTCTCCACTGTCCAGATGCCCAGGGGAATACCCGTGGCTTCAGTGGCTATTGGGGGAGCAGAGAATGCCGCTATCCTGGCAGCTGAGATCCTCTCCCTGAGTCATCCAGAGATTCGGGAAAAGATCAAAGAATTCAGAAAGGAGCTGGCTGAGGCTGTAGAGGACAGCATGAAGTCTGTAGAAGAGGAGAGAGAGCCTTGATTTCCAGGTACGCCAGACCAGAGATGGAGAGGATCTGGTCAGAGGAGAACAAGTTTAGAAAATGGCTGGAGATAGAGATCCTGGCTTGTGAGGCCTGGTGTGAGCTGGGCAAGATACCCAGAGAGGCGCTTCAGGAGATCAAAGAGAGGGCCAGCTTCAGGGTGGAGAGAATCAGGGAACTTGAGAAAACCACCGGCCATGATGTGGTGGCCTTCCTGGCCAATGTGGCCGAGGAAGTGGGAGAATCAGCCCGGTATATCCATTATGGCCTGACCTCCTCGGACATAGGAGATACTTCCCTCTGTCTTCTGATGAGAGAGGCAGCAGAGATCCTCACAACTGATCTCAGAGAGGTGATTGGGCTGCTCAAGGAGAAGGCCAGGTTGCATCAGGATACCCTTATGGTGGGGCGTACTCATGGGGTTCATGCCGAGCCCCTCACTTTTGGTTTTAAACTGGCTGGATGGGCTTTCGAGATGGATCGTCACCTCCAGAATTTGGAGAGAGTGAAGGACAAAATCAGTGTGGGGAAGTTATCTGGAGCAGTGGGAACTTACGCCAGCGTGGATCCCTTTGTGGAGAGCTATGTATGTCAGAAGTTAGGCCTGAAAAGGGCCAATATTTCCACCCAAATAGTCCAGCGGGATCTTCATGCTGACTATATGGCCGCTTTGGGTCTGACTGCCTCATCTGTAGAGAAAATGGCTACCGAGATAAGATCTTTGCAGAGGACAGAGGTCAGGGAGGTAGAAGAGCCTTTTGCGGAGGGGCAAAAGGGTTCCTCGGCCATGCCCCATAAGAGAAACCCCATTCTCTGCGAACGACTTTGCGGCCTGGCCAGAATGGTCAGGTCCTATTCTCTGGTGGCTATGGAAAATGTCTCTCTGTGGCATGAGAGGGATATCTCCCACTCCTCGGCAGAGCGGATAATTATCCCAGATGCTACCATTTTACTTGATTATATGTTGGATAAACTTAAATTTATCCTTCAGCATCTGGTGGTATACCCTCAGGCCATGCGGGAAAACCTGGTCAGGACCAGAGGTCTGATTTATTCCCAAAGAGTCCTCCTCTTTCTTATTGAGAAGGGTATGAGCAGACAGAAGGCCTACGAAATTGTCCAGAGGCAGGCCATGGCCTGCTGGCAAGGGGAAGAAGACTTTTTGGACCTGCTCCTGAAGGATCCGGATATTGCGGCTCTGACTTCGGCAGAGGAGATAAAAAGTTGCTTTGAAGATAGCTACTACACCAGACACATCCCTGGGATTATTGACCGGATAGATGAGCTAACAAGTTAGCTAACAGCATGAGCTGGACTGGTTTAATTTTCCCGCTGGGAAGTTCTCTTGTTGAACCAAGAAGCTCCGACCCGCAAGGGCGGGGTAGTTCACATTATCCCCTGATTTGGTAGAAGGGAGAGATAGTTGAAGAGAGTTTTAGTTTACGTAACCCCCAAAAAGGGCATTCTTGATCCTGCCGGGCAGGCCACCCAGAGAGCGCTTCAGTCCCTGGGCTACCATGGAGTGGAAGAGGTGAGGATAGGGAAGTACATCCAGCTTACCATCCAGGATAATGATTTTTCGGAGAATTCCATAAAGGAAATGTGCTCCAGGCTCCTGGCCAATCCGGTGATTGAAGATTACCACTATGAGGTTTCTGATGTCTAAGGCCAGGTTTGGCGTTATTGTCTTTCCTGGATCCAACTGCGATCGGGACTGTTACTATGTATTGAAGGATCTTCTACAGGTTAAAGTAGACTACATTTGGCATCAGGAGGAAAAACCTAAAGGCTTTGATTGTCTCATCCTTCCGGGTGGGTTTTCCTATGGAGACTATCTTCGCTGCGGGGCTATCGCCCGGTTCTCTCCGGTCATAGAATTTGTCCAGGATTTTGCCGGGGGGGGAGGCCTGGTTCTGGGTATCTGCAACGGCTTTCAGATTCTTCTAGAGTGTGGTCTTTTGCCGGGAGCAATGCTCAGAAATCAGGGATTAAAGTTTATCTGTCAATTTGTCTATGTCAGAGTGGATAATAACCAGATCCCCTTTACGGGGGCTGCCC
>CAYYBB010000014.1:0-7710 GCA_964469465.1 uncultured Actinomycetota bacterium | reverse complement strand
CGGGAGGAGGATCTTAATGCCTGAAAATCTTCTTCTTAAGACATATCGGGATCTGGGTCTGACGGACTATGAATATGAGAGAATAGTCTCTATTCTGGGCCGCCAACCTAATTATCTGGAGCTGAGCATGTTCTCGGTCATGTGGTCGGAGCACTGCAGCTACAAGAGCTCCCAAAAGGTTCTGAGGGACTTTCCAACTCAGGGGGAAAGAGTGATTCAAGGCCCAGGTGAGAATGCGGGAATATTCAGTATCGGGGATGGTCTGGCCATAGCCATGAAGATAGAGAGCCACAATCATCCTTCGGCGGTGGAACCTTACCAGGGTGCGGCTACCGGAGTGGGGGGCATAATCAGGGACACCTTCGCTATGGGAGCGAGGCCCATTGCTAACCTGAACTCCCTGAGATTTGGACCTTTGGACCGGCCCAAGGTGCGCTATCTTCTGGAAGGAGTGGTAGCCGGAATAGGTGGCTACTCCAACTGTGTGGGTATCCCCACTATTGGGGGAGAAGTTTATTTCGGGGACTGCTACGAAGCAAATCCCTTAGTGAATGCCATGTGTGTAGGCCTGGTAAAGACCGATACTATCGTAAAGTCAGGAGCAAGGGGGATCGGCAACAAATTGATCTTGATCGGATCAGCCACAGGCAGAGATGGCATCCATGGGGCTACTTTTGCCTCTGATGAGTTGGATGAGAGCTCCGAGGAGAGGAGACCTTCGGTCCAGGTGGGGGATCCCTTTACTGAGAAGTTGGTCATGGAAGCCTGTCTGGAACTTGTGGAGAGGGGATTTCTGGTCAGCCTGCAGGACTTGGGGGCGGCAGGACTCACCAGCTCCTCCTCGGAGATGGCGGCCAAAGGAGGGGTGGGGCTGGAGATAGATATATCCCGGGTACCTCTTAGGGAAGAAGGGATGCAGCCCTTTGAAATCATGATCTCTGAATCGCAGGAAAGGATGCTGGCTGTTGCTGAACCGCACCAGGTGGAGGAAATCACAAAGATTTGCGACAGATGGGGAATCCGGGCGGCGGTTATCGGCCAGGTGACGGAGGGTAGAGTTCTCAGAATTGTGAATGGCAGCCAGACTCTGGCTGAGATACCAGCGCGGGCCCTGTCCCAAGAAGTCCCTTTGCGAAATATGGAAGTCAGGAGGCCTGCTTATCTAGATGATCTTCACAACTACCCTCTTCCTTCTCTTGAGGGTGAGAAAGATCTCTCTCAACATATGCTTGAGCTTCTGGCCTCGCCCAACATATGCAGCCGACAATGGGTCTATCGCCAGTACGATCAACTAGTGGAGACCAATACCATTGGCCTGCCTGGTGCTGATGCCGGTGTAGTGCGTATAAAGGGGACCCATAGAGCTCTGGCTTTCAAGATCGATGGCAACGGAAGATACTGCTATCTCGACCCCTTTACAGGAGGCCAAATTGCCGTGGCCGAGGCGGCCAGAAATCTGGTCTGTCGGGGGGCCCAACCCGTGGCTATGACTGATTGTCTCAATTTTGGAAATCCGGAAAAGCCGGAGATATATTGGCAGTTTGTGGAGTGCGTGCGGGGAATGAGCCAGGCCTGTCGGGTGTTGGGAATTCCTGTGGTGAGCGGAAATGTAAGTTTCTACAATGAGAATTTCGGGGAGCCCATCTATCCCACCCCCACCGTGGGCATGGCTGGCCTGATCGAGGACATGAGATGGCACACCACACCGGAGTTCAAAGAGGAAGGAGATCTGGTCGTTCTTTTGGGAGAGACTCATGGGGATATGGGAGGCAGTGAGTACCTGAAGTTATTTTATGACCTCATCGCTGGGCAGCCTCCCGCTCTGGATCTGGATCTGGAGAAGAGAGTGCATTCCTGTTGCCTGGAAGCCATCCGGGCCGGTCTCCTACGTTCTGCCCACGATTGCTCAGAAGGTGGCCTGGCCGTGGCCGTGGCCGAGTCCTGTATCCTGGGAGGACTGGGAGCCACGGTTAATATCCAGGAAGAACATAAGCAAACTATAGCTCTTTTCTCTGAGAGTCAATCCAGGATCGTGGTGTCTCTTAAGGAGGAGGATCTCCCCCACCTGGAAGAAATAGGTCGAAGACATAAAGTTCCAGTGAAGGTCATAGGTATTGTAGGAGGAGACGGGCTGACCATGGGTAAGGTTATCCATCTAACTGTTACGGAGATGAAAAGAGTATGGGAAGACACTCTGGAATCCATCATGCGCATCTGAGTGGGCCGGATCTCGTTGCTGCTGAGCAGGCCTTTTCTACTTGCCAGGATAAGCCCCGGGAGTCCTGTGGTCTGTTCGGTGTATACGCTCCTGAGAGAAAGGTAGCTGAGCTGACCTACTTTGGGCTTTACGCTCTCCAGCATCGAGGACAGGAGAGTGCGGGCATAGCCGTGTCCAATAGTAGCGAGATCATGGTGGTCAAGGACATGGGACTGGTCTCTCAGGTCTTCAACGAGAATATCCTTCTCTCTCTTCAGGGTGACCTGGCCATCGGCCACGTCAGATATTCCACCACTGGCTCCAGTCTGTGGCTGAATGCTCAACCCGTCTTGAAGAAATTCGCTCAGGGGTCTTTTGCTATCGCCCATAACGGTAATCTGGTGAACACCAGACAATTGAAAGAAGAGTTGTCCAGGGATCACATACCCTTTGTCACCTCCAGTGACACGGAGATAATAGCCTGTCTGATAGCTACCTATTCGGATCAGACCATGGAAAGTTCTCTGAACCACACCATAGCCCGCTTGGCTGGAGCTTACTCTTTGCTTATTCTCACCGAGGATAAGTTGATCGGCATACGGGATGCCAACGGCTTTCGCCCTTTATGCCTGGGTGAGGTTGAGAACGGCTACGTTCTTGCTTCAGAGAGCTGCGCCATAGACGTAGTAGGAGGGCACCTGGTGCGGGAGATCGAGCCAGGCGAGATGGTAGTGATCGACAAGGATGGGGTTCGCTCTCAGATGCTCCTCTCAGTTCAGAGAAAAGCTCTGTGCATCTTCGAGTTTATCTACTTTGCTCGTCCGGATAGCATCATCTATGACCGGAGTCTTTATAGTATTCGACACAGGATGGGGACAATTCTGGCTGAGGAGTCTCCGGTAGAAGGGGATCTGGTGGTGCCCATTCCGGAGTCAGGCTTTCCAGCCGCCATTGGCTATGCTCAAGCTTCGGGTATTCCTTTTGGGCTGGGTCTGATCAAGAACAAGTATATCGGCCGCACTTTCATTCAGCCCAGCCCTGCCGCCCGGAAGATCGGCATCGCTTTAAAACTTAATCCTCTGAGAGACTCTCTGAAAGATAAAAGAGTAGTTGTGGTTGACGATTCCATAGTCAGGGGCAATACCAGTCAGAGCATTATCCAGCTTCTTCATGAGGCAGGAGCCAGGGAGGTTCATATGCGAGTCAGCTCTCCGCCTATCCGCTACCCCTGCTTCTTCGGAATTGATATGGCAGAACGGGAGGAGTTCATCGCTAACAATCGTTCGGTGGAGGATATAAGGAAGTTTCTGGGGGTGGACAGTCTGAGCTATCTCAGCTATGAGGGGCTGATAAGATCCACCGGGCTGAGTCGGGAACATTTTTGTCTGGCCTGTCTGGATGAAGACTATCCTATCGAGATTCCGGACCGGGAGGAGCTGGATAAGTATCTGCTGGAGAGAGATTGGGGCAAAACTAGCCAGTAGGATACCCGGACCCTCTCAACGCATGCCGCCAGGAACAAAGAGTCAAAAAAGTGGACGAACTTTTCATATAAGCAACAGCTTGGGATCTAATTCCAGGACAAGATCCGGGCCACTATCCAGAGTGGTGGAGGAGGACAGATACTCTTTGTGACGACTCTATCGCCTGAAGGCGACAGCTTCTCGGTGACACCTCAAACTTCGAGGCCAGGGCCGAAGGCTCCGTCCGAGCCCATTGAGTTGCACCATACGAGTAACACCCGACGTGTTTTACGTCATGCGGGATTTCAGCATAACAACTCCCCGAACACGACTTATGTTAAGGTGCGAAGCGGTAGTAGTATTTTCAACTTTCTACCTAGAACAATAGTATCACAGAAAGGAGGAAAGCGCAATTCCCCTGCCAGTTGAAACAGGCAGTCCCCTTGCGCGAATTTCTATGGTAACCACTTATAAATCAGCAGGAGTGGATCTGGAGGCTGGCAAGAAGATCGTCCAGTTAATTGCCAGACATGCTGATTCTACCAGACGAAGGGAGTGCAGGTCAGCCATTGGCGGGTTTGCTGGTCTTTTCAATCTTGACTCCAGTCAATATCGGAAACCAGTTTTGGTCTCCAGCACCGACGGAGTGGGCACCAAACTTCTGGTAGCTCAGATGGCGGGCCAGCATGAGGGGGTGGGAATCGATCTGGTAGCTATGGGAGTTAATGATATCATCGTTACTGGAGCCGAGCCCATCTTTTTTTTGGATTACATCTCTATCGGGAAGATAGATCCGCAGATCATAGAGAAGATCGTGGAGGGCATTGCCGAGGGCTGCCGCCAAGCGGGCTGTGCCCTCCTGGGAGGGGAGACGGCAGAGATGCCTGGCCTCTATAGTCCGGAGGAGTACGATCTGGCTGGTTTTGCTGTGGGCATTGTGGAAGCGGAAGAGATTATCGATGGTCCCACATGTATAGAGGAGGGCGACTCCGTTATTGCCCTGGCCTCCTCAGGTTTGCACAGCAATGGCTACTCTCTAGTCAGAAAGATCTTCTTTCCCGAGGGAAGCCATGAGGCGGAAAGAAATAAGAGGGACAATGACTTGCTGGAAGTCCTCCTCAGGCCTACCAGAATTTATGTCCGGGCCGTAAGCAAGCTAAAAAAAGAAGTCAGGATCAAGGGGATAGCCCACATTACCGGAGGAGGTATTCCGGACAACCTGAGCCGCATCTTACCCCCAGGTTTAGATGCTGAGATATATAAAGGCTCCTGGCCAGTGCACGATATCTTTCAGTGGATAAGTCAAAGGGGAGGCGTAAAGGAAGAGGAAATGTTTCGGGTATTCAACATGGGGCTAGGTCTGATCATCGTCCTTGATCCCGCTGATGTTGACCGCTCCCTGGAAGTGTTGAAAGAAGTAGGGGAAGAGCCTTTTGTGGTAGGGCGTATACTCTCTGGTCAGGGGAGAGTGAGGGTAGTTGAGGGATAAGAAGAGATACAAAGCCTAGATGTAAGACTCAGGT
Organism: uncultured Actinomycetota bacterium; assembly: GCA_964469465.1. Lineage (GTDB taxonomy): Bacteria > Actinomycetota > Humimicrobiia > Hakubellales > Hakubellaceae > Hakubella. The sequence continues at coordinate 2,527 of CAYYBB010000014.1, read as the reverse complement.
CCTACCGCATCTAGGGTACGGTCTACCTTGTAGGATTAAGTTCGAGAGAAGACCTGTGTCAGGGGAATGTAAGCCCAGGGATTTCTTGGTAGATTTATTGCTAGTTTGAGCTTAAGGAGGTAACGGATTGTTAGTCAAAATCAGAAGGGCTTTGATCAGTGTTTCCGATAAGAGAGGTATTATTGAGCTGGCCAGGGAGCTAACCAGGTTCCATATAGAGATCATTTCCACGGGTGGTACCTATCGGGCTCTGAGAGAAGCTGATATTGAGGTCAGACAGGTCAGTGAGGTAACCGGCTTTCCCGAAATGATGGAGGGGCGGGTTAAGACCCTTCATCCCAAAATCCATGCCGGGATCCTGGCCGATAGGAGAAACCCCAGGCACACGGAAGATCTGAAGAGGGAAAGCATTGCCCCTATCGATCTGGTGGTGGTCAATCTCTATCCTTTCGCCCAAACAGTGGCCCGGGAGGGAGTTACCCTGGAGGAGGCTATAGAGAACATCGATATTGGGGGCCCCACCATGATAAGGGCGGCGGCCAAAAATTTTCTCTGCGTGGCTGTGTTGGTGGATCCGGAGAGATACCCGTCCTTCATCCAGGAGATGAAAGCCCATGAGGGAGCTATTTCTGAGGAGACCAGGAGGGAATTGGCTCAAGAGGCCTTCGTCTACACAGCAAGATATGATCAGAAGATCTACACCTACCTTTCCGCGGATAAGGATGGTTTTTCGGACAGGATCTTCTTATCCTATGACAAGCTTCTGGATCTGAGATATGGGGAAAATCCTCATCAGAAAGCCTCCTACTACAGAGACCCCGATGCCGTAGAAGGAACGCTGGTCAGGGCGGAAAAACTTCACGGAAAGCCCCTTTCCTTTAATAACATTCTGGATCTGGACGCTGCCTGGAAGCTGGCTCAAGAGTTTAGCCTTCCTACCGTAGTTATCGTTAAACACAACAATCCCTGTGGAGTGGCAGAGGCTACCACTGTGGCTGATGCTTATCAGAAAGCCCATGCTTGCGATCCCTTATCTGCTTTTGGAGGTGTGGTTGCCTGCAACAGTCTTGTGGATCTGAAGATGGCCAAGATGATAAACAAGACCTTCATTGAGGCAATTATTGCTCCCGGCTATAAAAATGAAGCTCTTCGGGAACTGCGGAAAAAGGAACAAATCCGAGTGCTAGAGATGGGCAACAAGAGAGGGAGAGGCCTGAGGCCGAGAGAACTCAAGTTCGTAGACGGAGGGCTTTTGGTTCAAGATGCCGACGTAGGGCTGGAAGCTTTTGAGAATATGGAGGTAGTGACCAAAGCTAAGCCCAGCGCCAAGGAGATGGAAGATTTGCTCTTTGCTCTGCGGGTGGCCAAACATGTTCGATCTAACGCCATCGTTTTGGCGGAAGGCCTTAAGACAGTGGGCATTGGCGCTGGCCAGATGAGTCGGGTTGATGCCACCAAAATAGCTGTAATGAAGGCTGGGGATCGAAGTAAGGGCTCGGTCCTGGCCTCAGATGCCTTCTTCCCCTTCCGAGATTCTGTAGACTGGGCGGCCCAGCATGGAATACGGGCCATTATCCAGCCAGGTGGGTCCGTCAGGGATGAGGGAGTCATCGCTGCCGCTGATGAGCATGGAATAGCCATGGTTTTTACCGGTAGAAGGCACTTTCGGCACTAAGGCCACTTCTTGCAAATGATATATGGCAAAACTAACACCTCCCAACATGGGGAGGCACTAAACCATTTTTGGCGTTACTGCAAAAAGGTCAAAATTTGTGTATTTGGCTCTGTCCGGCGAGTCTAAATCGGATTGGTAAATTGGTCCAAAATCTGGTTTTTGCAGTAACGCCATTTTTGCCTTTCTCAAAGACCTCAGACCGACGAAGTCTCTAATAAGCGGCCCTTATCTCATAGGAAAGATAGGGATGCCAGGACTCGTGAACAGTCCGGGCTTCCAGGAGGATTAAAACTATATAGGAAGGCGCCATGGGCTTTCTGATCAGGGACATGTTTACTTCATGGAGAAGGTGGTTTCCCTTTGTGGTATTGCAAGAGGGACAGGCAGCAACTACGTTCTCCCAGTTACTTTCCCCTCCTCGAGAACGAGGAACGACGTGGTCTACAGTGAGATAGTCATTTTCCCTTCCACAGTACTGGCATCTATAGCTATCTCGGGCCAGGACTGCTTTTTTGGAGATACGGAGCCTTACGTTCCGAGGCACCCTTACGTACTTTACCAGCCTGATAACCAGGGGATAGGGAACGGACCTACGTTCTGATCTGAATTTGCGCTGAACCAGGACTTCGATCGGCTCCGCCTTATCCTTCAATACCAGGACCACAGCTCTTCTGACCGAAGTCACATTCAGCGGCTCGTAACTGGCGTTAAGCACCAGAACCTGGCTCATTAGAGAACCCCTATCTGGAGAATCAGGGAAATTAGTTTGGTAAAATTTAGCACATTTTGAAGAGGGTGACAAGAGGAAGAGGATAGAGAGAGGGTCGGTTGACACTCCCCAGCACTAAAGTG
>CAYYBB010000013.1:12187-22418 GCA_964469465.1 uncultured Actinomycetota bacterium | reverse complement strand
CTCATTGCTGCTCTGGAAGCATCCACTGGCCAGAAGGCCACTTCCATCGGCAAGCCGGCCCGGCCCATGCTGGATGCCGCTCTCAAATATTTCGGAAACAACGGAGAAAAAACCCTTATTGTGGGAGATAGACTGGACACAGACATTCTAATGGGCAACCTTTTCGGCATTGATACCGCTCTGGTTCTGACTGGTATTAATACCAGAAAGGATGTAGAGACTTCCTCGGCCAAGCCCACCTATATTCTGGATGGGATATGGTCTCTTCTTGAGGTGGAAGTCAATCCCTGGTGTTGCGCAAAACAATCAGCCTCAGCAGTTGCAGAAGAGCCATGGCCGTAGCAGCCACGTAGGTCAGGGCGGCTGCCGAGAGGACTTTCTTTACATAGGGAAGTTCGTCCGACCCCACAATATTGTTACTGCGCAAGAGACTCAGAGCCCGGCTACTGGCATTAAATTCTACGGGCAGGGTGATAACGGTAAACATCACCGCCAGAGAGAAGACCAGAATTCCCAGGTCCATCATGGATGGCGATCGGAAAAGAAAGCCCAGGAAGAAAATGGGGAAGGCCAACCAGGAACCGAAGCTGGCCAGGGGATATATACTGGTCCTCAGATGAAGAGGGAAATAGCCCACGGCGTGCTGGATAGCGTGGCCGGACTCATGAGCAGCAATTCCGAGGGCAGCTACGGAGCGCCCGGAGTAGACATCAGGCGAGAGCCGCAAAACCCTGCTTCTGGGATCGTAGTGGTCGGTAAGCTGGCCCATGGTCCTCTCGATGCGCACGCCAGAAGTCCGGCGCCTTCCAGAGATGGCCTCCGTACCGACATCGTAGATTCCACTATTTCTGAGGATGAGGGCCGCAGCCTCAGCGCCAGAGATACCTCCTCTGGCCATGATCTGCGACCCTCTAGCATAAGCGCTTCTGACCCTGATCTGGGCGTATATAGCCAAGATCAAAGCAGGTATGAGCAACAGATAACTTGCATCTAGGAAAGGATAGAAAAACATTTGAAACGCCTCCAATTTGGTACTTTTTAGAATCGCCTTCTATGGTTTGGGCTGAATTATATCAGATCATGGCCAGAGTTGGAAGATGAGTCTTTGCCTTTGTACCACCGGCAGCCATTTATGAAGATCACGACCTGAGTTTGAAGATGAGTCCGGATTGTGTTAAAAGATATACATAAGGTGTCAACTACTGCCGGGTGAAGCAGCCAGCCTCTGGTGTGAATTTTTATGGAGAGCTCTCCGGTAACGAACGCTCGAAGAAGCTGGCTGCCTCCCTGGGCCAGCGGAAAAGGAGGATGAGGTAAGTTTGATCAAAGAAATAGTGGTACGGACCAGATCCCGTACCGAATTTGTGGATATTACGGAAGAGGTAAGGCGAGCAGTTAAGGAAAGTGGGGTGGATGAGGGGATCTGCCATCTCTATGTTCCCCATACTACGGCAGCCATAACCATAAATGAGGGGGCTGACCCCAGTGTGGCCAGGGACATTGTTAATGAGCTAAACAAGACCATCCCCTTTGATGACGACTACTTTCATCGGGAGGGCAATGCGGCAGCCCACATCAAGTCGAGCCTGATCGGCTGTTCTTCCTCTATCTTGATATCCAGCGGTAATCTGATTCTGGGAACGTGGCAATCCGTATACTTTTGTGAGTTTGATGGACCCAGATCCAGAAGAGTGTATGTTAGAGTGTCGGGGTAGCGACGAAGCTCAGCGGGCGGGGGACAAAGGCCCGACAAAGGTATTAAAGAGGTGGAATGAGCACCAGGCATCAGGATTACCAGGGTGAGGTTCTACTGCCAAGCTCGCTTGCGGTACTCCTTAACTTGAGCCATGGGCGGCCTTTCCCGGTCCCCGATCTCCTGCATTTCCAGAAAGAACCGATCTTTCTCGTGACAGATCAACTTCATGCTCTTGTTAATATTCTCGAGTAGCTCAACTTTCTGCCGTTCTTCCAGGCGCTGGATGATTACCTGCATAATGGCAAAGGACATCTTGGATAGTTCGGGGAGGGGCTGATTGTGGTGAATGCGCTTGTCCAGATCCACCTGTCCTATGGCAGAGAGTCCGAACTTGTCCAGGATGTCGATCAACAGGCCAATCTCCACTCCATAGCCGGTAAAAAAGGGCACTTGTTCCAGAGCCTCTCGACGCCCGGCACATTCTCCCGCCAGAGGCTGCATCATACCTGAGAGTTCAGGAAAAAAGAGGTTGATCAGAGGTCTGGCAGTTAGCTCCGTTACTCTACCACCGCCGGTCTCCAGCAAAATGTCCCCTTTTTTGATAGGGCGGCGATAAAAGCCCTTGGTATATTTGATCTTTGACTCGGTCAGAAGGGGACCAATCAGGCCGTACACAAATTTGGGATGAATATTTCGTATGTCCGTATCGATCCAGACTATGATATCTCCCTTGAGAACATGCAGGCTCTTCCACAGAGCATCTCCCTTCCCCCGGTACCAGCCCATCTCTGGAAGAATCTCTTGATGGACGTAGAATGGGACGTTAAGCTCTCTAGCAATCTCTACGGTTCTATCTGTGGAACCACTATCAATGAGGACCACTTCGTCCAGCAAAGGGTGTTTATCGTGCAACTCCTCTTTGATCACCCGGATAATGGTGCCAATAGTCTTCTCCTCATTGAGGGCTGGAAGACCCAGGCTTATGGTCAGGTTTTGCTTTCTTTTTAGTTGAAGCAATCTTTCTATCTCGTTGAACTCACTGTGGTGGAAAGTGTTCTCAGCGAACCACTTATCCACGATCTCAGAAATCCGTGTCTCCGGAGAAGGGAGGATGGCCACTTCAGGGAAACTCCAATCAGGGGTACCGGCTGGAAAGAGCTGGCTCAGGTCTACCGGCTCTTTGGTCTTGACTACCAGAACAGCGCAGGAGGCATTTTTGGCCACGTATTCCGGAATCTGTCCAAAGAGATGAGGCCCAGAGGTCTCCGGAGCCGAAGCTCCCATGATAATCAGGTCGTAATCCTGAGAGACCTCCAGGATGGCTCTCTCAATAGAATCGCTGCTGACAGTAAGCCTGGTGATTTGATCCATTAACCCCATCTTGTGGAGAATTTTGTCAATAACCCTCTGTTCTCTAAGCCTCTGGACGTTGGAGATGTTCTCCAGGTAGACATGCATGACTGATACCTCGGAATGGAGATTAGTAGCCATGCGCATGGCCAGATCGATGGCCAGCTCAGCATGGGGACCTCCTCGCACAGGCACCAGGATCTTTTTAAAGTCAGTACGGCTATGATGGCGAATTACCGCTATATCACAAGGGGGATCCTGAACCACCCGGTCGATGGTGGTACCGAAAACCTTATCTGAGCGTTTGGTCTTACCACTCCAGTCAAAGAGGATCAGATCAGGATTCTCTTCGGTGGCAGCGTCCAGAACCCCTTGCCAGATGCGGCGGGAGATGCGAACCATGCTCCGGATCTCCACATCTTCCGGGCGGCCGACCTGGGTAGCCCGGGAAAGAAGGCGGCGATAGCTGCGGGCCGGAATGGCTCCGTGACTAAAGGAGAGATCTTCAGGGACTTCCACGATGCCCAGGACCACTATCTTGCTCTCTGCCCTGGCAGTAAGAGCCAGAGCTATCTGGAGACGCTCAGCAGTCCTTCTGTCCCTCACCAGAGGGATCATTATCTTGTATGTCTTATCTTGAAAGTCCACTGGCCTACACCGTCACCGGTTTCCTTTTTCGGTGGGACACCCGGCTTTCCAGAGGCGTAACTTTAGCCTCTTCCACGAAAGCATATTGGAGGACCTCATCCACATTGTCCGCCAGCTTTATGTCCAGACTACTCTTGATCTCCTTGGGTATTTCGGTAAGATCCTTTTCGTTCTTAGCCGGAAGGACAAAGGTTTTGATCCCGGCCCGGTGAGCAGCCAGAAGTTTGGACTTTATACCACCGACAGGAAGAATGCGGCCCCTCAGAGTGATTTCTCCGGTCATACCTACATCTCTTTTGACCGGTTTCTTAGTCACTGCCGAGATGAGGGCTACCAGCATGGTGATGCCAGCCGAGGGCCCATCTTTGGGTATGGCTCCTTCGGGCACGTGGATGTGGATATCTGTTTTCTTGAAAAAGTCCTTGGTGAGGTCAAACTCATCTGCCTTGGACTCGACATAGCTCAGAGCAGCCTTGGCCGATTCCTGCATTACGTCCCCCAACTGTCCAGTCAGAATCAGTTTCCCCTCACCTGAATAGATAGTTGCTTCTACCAGCAATATATCTCCGCCTACGGGAGTTACGGCTACCCCCGTGGCCACTCCCACTTTGTCCTCATCCTCGATCTGACTGGGGGAGATTTTAGGAACGCCCAGGAATTTTTCTACGTCTTTAGCCGGGACTTTCAGACCCTTCTTTTCTCTGGTGACGATCTCCCGGGCCACCTTGCGGCAGATGTTGGAGATCTCCCTCTCCAGATTTCTGACCCCGGCCTCTCGAGTATACTGGTCGATTATCTCGTACAGGGCCTGGTCCGAGAAGGTAACCTGGTATTCGGTGAGGCCCTGTTCCTTGATCTGTTTGGGGACCAGATGGCGCTTGGCAATCCTGAGCTTCTCGTCTCGAGTATATCCGGGGATTCTCAGGACTTCCATGCGGTCCAGAAGAGCGGGAATGATGGTCTCCACCACATTGGCCGTACAGATGAACATGACCTGGGAGAGGTCATAGGGCACTGCCAGGTAATTATCGGTAAAGGATTTGTTCTGCTCCGGATCCAGGACTTCCAGAAGGGCAGCCGAGGGATCGCCTCGAAAATCCACTCCCACTTTATCTATCTCGTCCAGCATGAAGACGGGGTTAATAACTCCTACCTGGGCTATACCCTGGATGATGCGACCGGGAAGAGCGCCTACATAGGTGCGGCGATGACCACGGATCTCCGCCTCGTCCCTGATGCCACCCAGAGACATGCGGTAGAATTTGCGTCCCAGAGCTCGGGCGATGGACTGGCCCAGGGAAGTTTTACCTACTCCTGGAGGTCCCACGAAGCAGAGGATGGGGCCTTTGATTTCTCCCTTTAGCTTGATTACAGCCAGAAAATCCAAGATATGTTCTTTGACCTTTTCCAGATCATAATGGTCCTGGTCCAGGATCTTTTTAGCTTCCTGGATATCTATCTTGTCGTCCGTCTTCTCGGTCCAGGGCACATCGATCATCCACTCCAGGTAGGTTCTGATCCAGGAGTGCTCTGGAGAGGCCGGCGGAATTCTGGCCAGACGATCCAGTTCCTTCATGGCTTTTTTGTGGACTTCTTCCGGCATCTTTTTGTCCTCCAGCCTCTTGCGGAGGTCATTTATCTCGGCAGTACCTTCATCCGTTTCGCCCAGCTCCTCCTGAATGGCCTTGAGCTGCTGGCGCAAAAAGTATTCTCGCTGGGTCTTGCCCATTTCTTCCTGAACCTTGGACATGATCTGGCTCTGGAGTCTTAACTTACGCAGTTCCTCACCCAGAAAGTTGGAGAGCTTCTCCAACCTTCTACCCACATGGGCCTCTTCCAGGATCTGCTGTTTTTCCTCCTTGGTAGTGAGAAGATAGGAAGCCAGCAGATCTGCCAACCGGCCCAGGCTCTGTTGGGTACTGAGGGCACTCAAGAGATCGGCCGGGAAGGGTATGCCCAAATGGAGGAAGTTCTCTATCTGGGCCTGAATGGTAAGCCTGATCTTCTCCAGTTCCTCCCTGTCCACTTCCTCAACATCTTCCAGGATTTCAATCTTGGCCGTAAAGTGGGGCTCAGTCTGAGGATAGTCTCTAATTCTGACTCTGAACATGCCCTCTACTACACACTTCACGCTATTATCGGGAAGCTTGAAGGTCTGCTTTATTAAGGAGACAGTTCCTACCTCGTGGAGATCTTCTGGTGAGATATCTTCCTTATCATCTTCCTTCTGGGAGACAAGAACAATGAGATTCTCTCTCTTCAGGGCCTCGTCCAGGGCACTGAGAGACTTTCCCCGGCCGATGAGGAGAGGAATGGCCAGGTAAGGAAATATAACGGTATTCTTAAGAGCGATTACCGGTAGATCTGTCGGTATTCTTATGTCCTTGGGATCCTGTTCCTGTGCTTTCATGCGGGAACCCTCCTTTAAAAGAGCCCTGAAAAAGTCGATCCACCTCATGTATTTCGATCCCTTCCCCTTATGCTCAGGAGTTCCTTTTGGCCAGGTTCTCCTTGGGGGAACCCTTTTTGGGAAAGAGACATGGTTCTATCTGCAATATGTTGAAGGACCTTTTTAGAAAGCTGACCCTTGTTCATTCTTGTCTATCCCTATCCTATCATAACATATGGGTGGCCAACCGTTCCCAGGCTGACCGCCACTAAGTGAATTATAGCATTATAAGCGTTCCGGCAAAAAGGGGGCGAATTTGAGTATTTAGTTCCATCCAGCCAATCTAGATCCAATCTAGATCAGATGACAAATTGACCCAAAATCTGCTTTTTGCGGTTCCGTCAGTTTTGGAAAAGGGGGTTAAATTGGGAAGGTAGCGGGCAGTTTTTGGGTTAAAGAATAGCGGAAAGCCCAAATGGAGGGTGAGCATAGGGAACAAAATGTGGGGATCGGGAAGGGGTGAAAAATTAGGGCAAGAAAAATGGAAAAGTGTTTTAGTTTTACAAAAATGTACCGATAATAAAACTAGAGGCTTTTGTGGCATCCGTCAAAAGCGAACCCTGGTTGGATTCCAAGAAATTGCGGCGGAAAGGAGTCCAACCATCGAGTTGAAAGTTTTTGTGAACGTAGAAGTTAAAAATGGAACAATATTCCAAATTCTACAAGTCACTCATGCCGCCTACAGCGGCACCACGAAAGGATGAAAAAGGGGTATTTTCAGGATAGGTACGGTAGAAAAATAATAAAAAATTTCCTTAATAGATTGTAATATGAACATAGCTGTTGTAGAATTCTTGTTATAAGTTATTTGGCTGTCTAGCACATTAGAAAACTACTGGGCAAGAGTAGAGCTTCGTCTCGAAGAGGAGATTCTGAAATGGTGGAATCTACATCGTACCTGAACTTGCGGGAGAGGCTGCTTTTGCGCTCTGAGGGTTTTGCCAGGTTGCCTTCCACCGAGAAACTTTGCCTTGCCTCCTCCATTTCGGGGGGTGACCCCCCAACTAAAGTTCTCTCGATTCCTCCCCCTAACTTGCGGAGCTCTTCTAGTTTATCCGATACGTTTTGCAGAAACACTACTCACCATCCAGGCATCTTTCAAGCGGATGCCTGGATTTTGTTTTCGGCTAAAGTAAGACTTTACCCTAGATAATGCTAAGCTGAGGAGGAGATGATGGAGCAAGCAAGCTTAAAGATAGAATCATTATTGAGGGGTGACGAAAAGCAACAGCAAGTCCTGGAGAAAATCATCCTTGCCCAGGAGCTAGAGAGAAGGAAGTGGGCTCTGGAGATTCATGACGGCATTACCCAGTCATTGGTCAATATCTATTATCGCCTTCAAGCTTACAGAAAGCTTCTAGCGAGAGACCCCTTGGCAGCTCAACAGGACCTGGAGAAGACAGAAGAACTGGTGTCGGAAGCCATCGCGGAGGCCAGAGGAATTATAGATGACCTCAGACCTTCCATCTTGGACGATGTTGGACTAATACCTGCCATAGAAAAATATCTAAAAAGGATAAAGGAGGGGAACCACATTTCGGTAAGTTTTGAGGTAGGAAGGTCAATACCCAGGCTATCCTCCGAGGTTGAGACTGCCGTCTATCGAATCATTCAAGAGGCTCTATCCAACGCTAGGAAACATGCCAGGGCTACCGAGGTCAAGGTGGAGATTGCTTCACAAGGCAACCGATTAATAGCTAAGGTGGCTGATAATGGCTGCGGTTTTGATGTGGAAATGGTTGACGCTGAGGGGGACAACTGGGGGTTGATTGGTATGAGGGAAAGAGCTGAGATTATTGGCGGTTCCCTTCGGATAGAAAGCAACATAGGACAAGGCACTTTAGTTCACCTTGGAGTTCCGGTATATCCATAGCTGGGGCAGTAACTATGAGGGAGTTCATTAAGGTCCTGATTGTTGATGACCATACTCTCTTCCGTCAGGGGTTGCAAAAGTTACTGGAAGCCTATGAAGAGATACAGGTAGTTGCCGAAGCCAGTAATGGTAAAGAGGCAATTGCCATGGTGGACGAAGTATTCCCCGACGTGGTTTTAATGGATATCAAAATGCCAGGGATGGATGGCATTGAGTGCATAGGGCGTATCAAGGAGAAACATCCTGGGCTCAACATTATCGTCCTTTCTATGTATGACGATGCCGAATATGTGCTAAGGGCGGTTAATGCTGGCGCCAGTGGCTATATGGAAAAGAATATCTCCGCTGACAGATTAGTTGATACCATTAAACAGGTGCGAGATGGGAATAAGCCTCTGGTTCATCTGGCTGTGCACTCTGAGGTTCTGCAAGGAGTAATTCCCGTAATTACTGATAGGGGTAAGTACAAAGGTTTGACTGAGCAAGAGAGGCGCGTCCTAAGACTTGTGGCTAAGGGGAAGTCCAACAAGCAGATTGCCAAAGAGCTGTTTATCTCTGAACAAACAGTTAAGGGGCATATTCATAACATACTTCGAAAGCTGGATGCTACTGATAGAACCCAGGCGGTGGCTGAGGCCATGCGTGAGGGACTGGTGAAGTAGAATGTCTTCAGAGAACCGGCCTGAGGTTATGCAATTGGGGGTAAGTAACCCCCCAATTGGGGGGAGTTGGTAGACGAAAAACAGACCTCTTGGGTTATTTACATTCCCTCAGCAATGACGCAGAATTGAGTCAGACTTATATTAATTATGGTATCAATGTGTGGCCTCTAAAAGTTTGCGCTGAGATACAAATTCTAGAGTCGATGCTCGCCCTTACCACTCTCATACGGTAAGGGGAGCTAAATGCTCCAAAAAACTATACAAGGAGGTGATTCAGAATGGCGGTAGAGAAGGCAATGGCTTCCGATACCTTAGTTGAGGTCATCGACCGAATCCTGGACAAGGGCGTAGTTATTGATGCGTGGGTGAGGATATCACTGGTAGGCATCGAGCTACTCACCATCGAAGCCAGGGTAGTGGTTGCTTCCGTGGAGACCTTCCTCAGATACGCTGAGGCAGTTGGGCTCACTGCAGCGGCAGCAGCCTAGGTCCAGATGACAGGGTAACGGAAGGGTTTGGCATCCTTTAGGTATAGAGGCGCAATTCCTTTAAGGGAAGGGCCCTTCTATCTTTCAGAAAAGAAGTACATCGTAGCCTAAAGCATGCCGGTTACCCTCGGCTGGTTACCAGAAGAGGACAATCGGTATTCCTTAGGCAGCGATTTTCAAATATTAAGCCGGGGTAACTAGATTGTCCTCAAGTTTTTAAGAGGGGATTGAATAAGGATATGGGAAGTTCTATAGAAAGCGTCATTGATTCATATGAGGCACGGGTAAAGACAGTTGGTGCCTTGATGAAGAAGACGGTGGAGGTTTTGAAACGGTTTGACCTGGAGCAGGAAGAGAAGGTGGTGGAGTTGCGAGACCTCCTGGCTAAAGCTGAGTCTCTGAGAAGGAAGGACTTTGATACTTTGATGGTAAAAATCTGGGCTCAGCGAAGGGAAAAGGAGGAGAAGGTTTCCCATACCCTTGACAGCTTCCTGAAGGAGCAGGAAGAGCTGGTAGCCTGGCTGAGGAAGGTCATAGCCGATGGCAATATCAGGCTGGAGGAATTTAGACTCTTAAGCCAGAACTTCATCACCCGGCAGAAGCAGGCTGAGGAGGAACTCAGCCGGATGCTGCGGGAGCTCCACCTAGAGCAGGAAGAACTAGAAACTGGGCTTAAGCAGCTTCTCCAGAAGGGGGAGAAGGTTCGAATAAAGGACTTCAAAGCCATGATAAAAGCTATCCGGCTCAGGCAAGAGGGGAGACAGGATGAGGTAGGTAAAATGCTGGACGAGCTGTGGGGGGTTGATGAAGAGGTGGCTACTCAATGGCACAAGGTAATAAGCTCTACCAGAGCTTAGTCGAATATCAAAGGAGGAAAGAAAATGTCCAACGCAGATGTTTTCAGAAGTTTAGCTCAAGATATGGCTACAGCATATGAGGAGAGGACCAAGCGAATAGCGGAGATAAAGAAGGAAACGGCCGAATTGTTAAAAGACATGGGAAAGGAGAGCAAGGAGAGGTCAGCCGAGGTCTCTAGCTTACTTAAGGGTTTTGATAAGGAGCAAA
>CAYYBB010000013.1:0-12087 GCA_964469465.1 uncultured Actinomycetota bacterium | reverse complement strand
AAGTCAGGCTGAAGCCGAGGTAAAGGAGAGGTCAGCCGAGGTCTCTAGCTTACTTGCCGGCTTCAGGAGGGATTCGGCGGAGACTGCTGCTGCCTGGCGAGACCTGGTAACTACCATGCAGGCCAAACGGGGAGTAGCTGTAGCACCTCCTCCGGTTAAGCCACCGGAAGTAGTTGTAGAAAAGCCACCCGTCGCTGAAGTAGTAGAGGAAGAGGTGCCGGTGGAAGAGGTGCTCCCGGAGGAAAAGGTAAGGCTGGAGGAAGAAATACTACACCTGATTGGCGAACACCCGGAGGGGATAAGGCTGGTTGAAATTGCTGAGAGAACCGGCGTCGCCAGGATAAAAGCGGGCAATGTTACCCGGATGCTGGTGGATGAGGGCAAAATCAGAAAAGAAGGCTTGTTATATTTCCCAGTCTAGAACCTTTTTAGAGGAAGAGCTGTTTGATGATAATGGGCAAAGGGAAGCCCTTGGCTCAAGTGCTACCTGCTGATTGGGTGGTATCAGGAAGGAGGCATGATGTGCTTGAAACGGAGATAATCGAAAGAAGTGGCGACCGAGTTACCATTAAGTGTGCCTTCTGTGACGGGGCGGGGAAAGACCCTTTTGGGCTTCTATCCATTCTGGCTACGTGCCAGGTATGTGGCGGGAAGGGCAAGGTCACTGTCACTGAGCCTTTCGCCAAGTGTGCCTTTTGTAATGGGAGCGGGGTGCATCCCTCACGCAGATACACCTGCATTGCCTGCAACGGTAAGGGGTTTATCCCCGCCCCCCCAGAAGGGGAAAGAGAGGCGTGTCCCGAGTGCGGAGGCACCGGTCAATCCCATTCTCACTGGAATGTCCCCTGCCTTAAGTGTAAAGGCAGGGGCTTTACAGTTATTAAAGCTGAACGGGGGTGATAAATATGGCAATGGTAGAAGAGATGACCACTGTCCTGGAGCCACGCCCGCTCCAGAATTTCGTTGAGACCAAGGCGGTAAAGGAGATAACTGACAGGGCTTTGACCTATATTGCTGCTGGATTTCCTGTCCACTTTAGGGGGTCAACGGGAACAGGAAAGACAACCCTGGCGATGCATGTGGCTTCCAAGATTGGACGACCGGTGGTGATGATTCACGGTGATGAGGAGTTCAGCACCTCAGACCTGGTGGGGGGAGAGTTTGGCTACCGCCGCAGAAAGATTATCGACAACTTCATCCATTCTGTGCTTAAGACCGAGGAGGATATGAGCAAGAAATGGATTGATGACCGCCTCACGGTAGCCTGCAAGTATGGCTTTACCCTCATTTACGACGAGTTCACGAGGTCCCGCCCCGAGGCAAACAATGTGCTCCTCTCCGTACTTCAGGAGAAGATGATGAACCTGCCCGCTTCAAGAGGGGTGGAGGAAAGCTACCTCAAAGTTCACCCCGACTTTACTGCCATCTTCACTTCAAACCCTGAGGAATATGCTGGAGTCTATCGAAGTCAGGACGCCCTCCGTGACCGAATGGTGATCATTGACCTCGACTTCTTTGATAAGGAAACTGAAATCGCCATCACCGAGGCCAAGTCAGGCATATCCCGGCATAAGGCAGAAAGGATTGTAAACATTGTTCGGGAGCTGAGAGAATCGGGGAAATGCGAGTTTGCCCCCACTGTCCGTGGCTGCATTATGATTGCCAAGGCGCTAAAGCTCAAGGGTCTTCCAGCAAGCGCCAAAAACGGGCTCTTTACCCAGATGTGCCAGGATATACTTGCCTCGGAGACGAGCCGGGTCGGCAGCAGGAGCAGTCAGGTAAAAGTTAAAGAGGCGGTTAGGGAACTGGTAACCAAGTATTGCTAACGGGAGGTATTCACATGACCTTAGTCCGTGCTTTTAGCAAAGTGGATGAGCAGGGGAAAATACTTATTCCAGTTAATATCCGCACCCAGGCTAAGCTGAAATCGGGGCAATTGGTGGAAATCAAACTCACTGGAGCTGGTAAAGCTAAGAACTTGGTGATTTCCCAAAGAAAAGATTTCAGATAAAAATGAGCCCAGCTACAGGCATTGCAAGGGGGAGATATGAAGACTTTGTCCGGTCGCTTTGGCGGCATAGAGAAAATCAAGACTGCTCAAAGCCAGAGACTCCGCTCCGTTCCTTCTACGAGCGAAGCTGCTTCCTACCTCGAACTGTATATGCTGCTCAAGAAGAAGGAAAGGCTGGAAAGGCGGGATGATCAGGGACAACTGCAAGCTGTTCTGAAGTGGATAAAGGAATTACAGGAATCTCTGCCACCACAGCTTGACAAAGTAAAACCAGCCAGGGAAGAGCAAACAGGCGGGAGAGCTCCCAAGAAGGACTGGAAGGTAATGAAGATAGATTACTGAAAGGATAAGCAGAATGGAGTGGCAGGTTTATGGCTACAAGGAGAGTAGACCAAAAGCCGGCGAGATACTCAGGGGAGGTACCCTTAAATGTGCCTACTGTAAAGGAAGTGGGCTGATTCCTAATACGAGGGGTTCAAAATGCCATATATGCCGAGGTGAGGGCACCATTCACATTGAAGGTCCAGTGGTCAGGTGCCCTTTTTGCAATGGGAGGGGGGTATCAAAGGTTGGCTCCAGGGTTACCTGTCCGGTATGCAGGGGCAAAGGGGTAATTCCCGTCGTCGAGCCAATTGAGGTTTGCCCCAGTTGTAAGGGAAAGGGTAAGGAGCTCCAGAGTAAGTTGCCCTGCCGAACATGTAAAGGCAGCGGTGTGGTTACCATCAAAGGGAGATAGCTATGGAATGGGAACCTGTTGAGTTGAAGAAGGGGGAGGCAAAGCCGAGACTCAGAGGGCGTATGGCTACCCATGAGCTGGCCAGGAAGGAGATAGCCAAGGAAATTGCCAGAGTCCAGGGAAAGAAGAGGCGAGACCCTCGCCTTGAGGCTCTGGAGCAAGCCGCCGAAGCCTGGCAGAGAAAGAAGGCTGAGGAGAAGTTCAAAAAGAGGCAAGAAGAGCGGGAAAAGACTGGACCTCCGATGAAAGCTGTGCCGATAAAGGGTCTGAAAGCAGAGGCAAAAATAGAGGGTGAGCCTCAGGATTTAGGGATAGCTGGTTGGCTGCAGCAGGGATTAGCCCAGTGGGCTGAGCAAAACCAGCCTGGGAGTAAAAAGAGGGAGGGGAGAAGGCTAAATTCGGCCAGTATGGCTGTTATATTGAGGAGAGCCGTGGCTAGGGAAAAGGCACTGGCTTTAGGAAAGGAGCTACCTGACCCCAGAGTTGTTGCTCTGGAGCAGGAAGCAGCCCAGTGGGAGGAGAGGAAGGAAGAGAAAAGAAGAACTATCCGGAGAGAAATTGGAATGCTACAAAAACTCGTCCAGCTTATGGTCAAGGATGAGTTTTTTAATGAACATGGGAGAGAGGAGTGGGGCATTGGTCAGGTGAGTTGCTTCGCAGATAAAATGCCCCAGGATGGCTGGAATTTAATCATTGTCGCTTTGGAGAAAAGTCAGTTTGTGCTCCGCTGGGGGTGGAGTGACCTGCTGGGGGTATATCAGGCTGAACTTGATGACCAGCTCAATCTCAAGAACTATGTTCGGGTAACCCCAGAGGAGATTGAAGAATATTTAAGGAAGAATAAATGATGAATCAGGCTCAAGTTCACTTTAATATGGGTAACTATTACCGGAGTGCAGGCGAGGAAAACCAAGCCTTAGCTCAGTATTTGAAAGCTGTGGAATTAGACCCTAATTTAGCCGAGGCTCATAACAACTTGGGCGTTATCTATAAAAATAGGGGCGAGTATCATAAAGCGATGGCAGAGTATGAGAAGGCAATAGGGCTAAACCCTCACCTAGCCCAGGCCTATGATAATCTTGGTGTTATCTATGCTGATCTGGGCTTAACCGACCAGGCTATAGGTGCCTACAAGAGGGCTCTGAAGTTCGATCCCCAAAACCCCAGAGCCCATAATAATCTGGGTGTTGCCTACGATGAGAAAGGGGAACATGAAGCTGCTATAGAGGAGTATAAGAAAGCTTTGGAGTTTGCTCCTCGCTTGGCAGAGGCACATCATAATTTAGGGATCATCTATGGCGTGCTAGGCAGGTATGAGGAATCAATTGAGGAACTTGAGAAAGCCCTGGAGCTTTCTCCTCATGATGCTGAGATATATTATCACCTGGCGCTCAGCTATAAAAATAAAGGGATGCTGTGGGAGGCAGTAACTAACTAGTTCACGCTGAAAAATAGGATTTATGCCCTGGCCGAGAGCAAAAATTAGCCTGCGACCTTTTGTCTTCAATCACTCATCCGTCATTTTTCAGTGTGAACTAACTATGAGAAGGCAGCCCAGATCGCTCCTAATCTAGCCGAGGCTCATTATAATCTGGCAATCCTGTATCAGTAGCAAGGACTGCAAAACGAAGCAGTCAAGGAACGGGTCAGGCATTAAGAATCGATAAGGTCGAGGGGGAGGGAAGACAATGGTAAGTGGGACTGAGCTTGAGGCTTTAAAAAGAATTAGTGAAGCTGGGGGGAGGATTGATGTTCGAGCGCTAGCCCGGAGGATGGGTTACAACACCTCCTACATGAATATTATCTGTCGCTCCCTGGGCAAGGCTGACTATATTGACTACCTGACATCGGGGATGTGTGTCATTACCCCCAAGGGAGAAGAAGAGATAAAGAAGAGGTGAAGAAGATGGCGAAAAAGTTAGTTGAATGTGCCTATTGTAAGGGTAAAGGGACTTATACATATCTTAAAAAGGGAGTTAGGGGTGCCTTTAGGGAAGGACTTACCTATGAAGCCAAGTGCGCGGTATGTTTTGGCAGGGGGAAGGTGGAGGTAGAGGAGCCGACAAGAACCTGTGCTTTCTGTAGTAGTATGGGCATATCAAAGCGGGGCAGTCTAGCTACCTGCCCTGTGTGCCAGGGTAAGGGTATAGTTACGGTAAAAGAGCCAGCTACCGAATGTCCTGCTTGCCACGGAAAGGGAAGAAAGCCAGGGAGTGCCCTCTACTGCATTAGATGTAGGGGTACCGGTTTCATAGCCGTCAAGGAATAGTATTTGGAGGTGCGTAATGCCAAAGGTTAAATGTGGTCACTGTGGCGGGGGAGAAGTAGCCTCCACTGGGGGCTGGTGTCCGGTATGCAAGGGAAGGGGTGAGGTGGAGGTAGAGGAGCCATATCGGACTTGTGCCTTCTGTGGCGGGACAGGGAAGCAAAAGTCTGATAGTTTACTCACCTGTCTTGCCTGCGGTGGTAAGGGGGTGATTACAGTAAAAGAGCCAGCAGTGGAGTGTCCTGCCTGCCATGGGCAGGGAAGACCTCCATCGAAGGAGCATATAGTCTGTATCAGATGCCACGGTGCCGGGTTTATAGCAGCTAAGGCATAATAAAGTAGATATTTTCCTGGAGGCAAGGGTGAGTAATTATATCTACGGCGTGATTCAAGCTGAGACAGAGAAAAACTTTGGTCCTATCGGCATCGGTGGTGGGGATGAAGTGTACACCGTTCTCTATCATGGCTTAGCGGCAGTGGTGAGCGATTCACTACCGCCTACTCTTACCACTCTCACCAAGGAAGAGATAGTTCGTTACCTCTTCAACCACCAATCCGTCGTTGAGAAGGTAATGAAAGAGCATACCATTATCCCTCTCAAATTTGGAACCACTGCCAATAGTGTTGAAGAGACAAAGAGAATTCTGGACAGGGGCTATCTCAAGTTCAAAGATGCCCTTAAAGCTATGGAAGGCAAGGTAGAGCTTGATGTGGTTGCTACCTGGAATAAGAACACGGTGTTCAAGGACATCTCACAGGACGAGGAAATCATAAAATTTAAGCAGGGGCTTGGCCCCCAGCCCTCAGCGGAGGATAAGGTAAAGCTGGGGCGAATGGTTGAGGCGCAGTTAAGTAAAAGGAAGGAAATGCTAGCCCCTGAGATAATTAATGCCTTAGCCGAAGTTGCCCAGGATTTCTGCCTCCACGGTACCCTGGATGCCACCATGCTTATTAATGCCGCCTTTCTAACCTTAAAACGGGAGCAAGAGAACTTCGACCAAAGGCTGGACGAGATAGATAAGAAATATGAGGGCAGAATAAATTTCAGGCGGGTGGGGCCGTTGCCACCCTATAGTTTCAGCACCGCTGAGGTCAAAAAGGCAGAGTTTGTGGAAATAGAAAAGGCAAGAAACCTACTGGCTTTAGGAGAAGAGGCTACATCTTCCCAGATTAAGCAGGCTTATTGGAGTCTGTCCTCAGAGTATCACCCTGATAAGCACCCCGGTGATACTGAAATTCAAAAAAGGTTTGAGGATATATCTAAAGCCTATGAGCTTCTTGCTGAATATTGCCAAGAGGAAAGGTGCTCTTTCCGAGGAAAAGATGTCAACAACTTCATTAAGGTAGACATAATCAGAATCGGGGGAAGGGGTAGCTCAAGTGGCTGAGGAAGGTAAATATCTTTACTGTATTATCGGAACCAATCAGGCGAGGAACTTTGGTTCTCTTGGCATTGGCGGGAGAGGTGACCCTGTCACCACAATCTCTTACGATGAGCTTAGCGTCGTCATCAGCGATACCCCGATAAAGAAGTATGTCACTAGCAGGGAGAACACTATTGCTCACGAGAAAGCTATTGAAGAGGTGATGAAGCAGGGATACACTGTCCTCCCGGTGAGATTCGGTACTGTCGCCGATAGTGCCCAGGAGGTTAGAGATGTTCTGCGGAAGAGATACCGGGAATTTAAAGACCTGCTTCGTGATATGGATAATAAGGTTGAACTGGGGGTGAAAGCCCTATGGCTTGATATGGAAGCAATCTTTGGGGAGATTTTGAAG
This sequence comes from uncultured Actinomycetota bacterium, assembly GCA_964469465.1. Classification (GTDB taxonomy): domain Bacteria; phylum Actinomycetota; class Humimicrobiia; order Hakubellales; family Hakubellaceae; genus Hakubella. The sequence goes on along the minus strand of CAYYBB010000013.1, from coordinate 5,295 downwards.
GAAAGGGAGGACATTAAAAGGCTAAGAAATAGAGCTGCTCGCCATCCTACTCGGGACAGCATGATTCATGTCGGGGAGATGGTTCAGGAGGCTTTGGAGAAAAAGAAGGAGAAGGAGGCAGCCCTGATTCTTGATCCGCTAAAGAAGCTCTCCACTGATGTCCGCCTCAATAAGCCCTTTGGTGATAATATGTTTTTGAATGCCGCCTTCTTGGTTGACCGGGGCTGGGAGAAGGAATTCGACGACAAGATAGAGGAGCTGAGAGCGAAAAATGCCGATAGGATGAAACTCAGCTACATTGGTCCTGCTCCACCGTTCAACTTCGTTAATATAGTAATCCACTGGGAAAAGAGGCAATGATATGCCCTTTTTAATAGATGATTATCTAGTGATTGAATTTGTTAGGGCTCTGGCAGAACCCCTTTGTATGGTCATAGAAAAAATCAGGGATATGGTTGAAGAGGAACTTTATGGAGAAGACAAGATAAAGCACGAGCTTCTGGAACTCCAGATGAGGTTGGAGATGGAGGAGATAACCGAGGAGGAGTATGCGATAGCAGAAGCCGCCCTGATGAAAAGGTTAGAGGAAGGACAGCGCCGTAGGGGTGAAGGGGGTGAGGAATAATGTCTGCCTTTCTCTCTAACCCAAATCTCAGGCTCATAATCTTTGGGGGCAAGGGGGGCAGCGGCAAGACAACCTCGGCGGCGGCTACCGCACTCCATTTCCATAAGCTCAACCCCGAAAAGCGAATACTGGTCATGTCTACCGACCCCGCTCACTCCCTGGGTGATAGCTTCAACATCACTATCGGCAATAAGATTACCGCTATAAATGGGAATGTTTGGGGTCTGGAGATAGACTCTAATGAATTGCTTGAGGAATATAAAGCTAGGCATGGAGAGGTAATTAAGAAGATAGCCGACCGGGGAACCTATTTCGATAAGGAGGACATTGAGGACTTCTTTGTCCAATCCCTCCCCGGCCTGGATGAAGTTATGAGTATAGTTCGCATCGCTGACCTGCTTAAAGCTAGAGAATATGACCTGATTATTTTAGACACTGCCCCCACCGGGCATACCATGGTTCTTCTTTCCTTGCCTGAGCAGATGGAGAAGTGGATTCATCTCATGGACATGCTTATGGAGAAGTATCGCTATGTAATGAGAAGAATGACTGGAAGGTACCGCCGGGACGAGTGTGATGAATTCATTGATAGCCAGATGGAAGATATAAGAAGGGTAAGGCAGCTCCTCACTGATGCCACGACAACCGAGTTTGTCCCGGTGACTATCCCAGAGCCGATGAGCATAGCTGAGATTGCAAAGGCTATTGAGACCTTGAAGGGGTATAGCATCCCGGTTAATAGCATTATTGTTAATCGGGTTACCGGTAAAGACAGGGAATGTCCCTTCTGTTCCGCCAGAAGTGAGCAGGGGGAAAGGTATAAGCAGGAGATTGAGCAGAAGTTTGCCCCCTACAATCTGGTCAAGATGCCCCTTTTCCCTCACCAGGTTCGGGGGGAGGGCTTAACTGAGTATGCCCAGATACTCTTTGGGGAGAGGAAATATACCCCTCCCGCCAAGGCAGAGGTCTTACCTCAGGTTACCCCTCTGGCTAAAGGGGGACTTTCCGATATGCTGAAGAAGGAGCTTAATTTCGTCATCTTCGGAGGCAAAGGTGGGGTGGGCAAAACCTCTATTGCTGCTGCCAGCGCCCTTTATCTAGCTCAACATAAGCCAGATAGGAAAGTGCTTGCCTTCTCCACCGACCCCGCCCACGCCCTTTCCGATAGCTTTGGGCAGTATATTGGAAATAAGGTCAGCCCCATCTTGAGTGTGGACAACCTCTACGCTCTGGAGATTGACGGCACCCAGAAGCTTGAAGAACTAAAGCAGGAGTATCGAGATCTCATAGATGAGGCCTTTGAGAAGTTCCTCGGCGGCACTGGAGTGGATGTGAAGTTCGACCGGGAGGTTTTAAGAGAGCTCCTAACCGCCTCTCCCCCGGGGCTTGAGGAGCTTATGGCATTGCTAACGGTCATGGAGTTTATGAAGGAGGAGGAGTATGATCTCTTTGTCCTTGATTCGGCCGCCTCAGGGCACCTCCTTCGTTTTCTGGAGCTCCCTCATCTGGTGAGGGGCTGGCTTAAGATCGGCTTCAAGCTACTCATCAAATACAGGGGAGTAGTAAAACTGACCAGAGCTACGGAACTTCTTCTGGATTTGTCTCGAGATATAAGGAATATATTAGAGGTCTTTTCCAATCCTCAAAGGACTGAGTTTGTAATGATAACCATCCCTGAGGAGATGGGGGTGGCGGAGATGGGAGACCTATCTGCATCCGTAGCCAATCTCAAAATCCCCTCCTCTCATATCATCATTAATCTGATAATTCCTCCTAGCAACTGCGGTTTCTGTGCCGCCAAGAGGAAAGAGCAGCAGAAGTATATCCAGGAAATCGAGGCGAAATCACCTGACCATACCGTTGTTCCCATCCCCTTGCTCCCCCACGAAATCAGGGGGCTGGAGAGCTTGAGTGAGCTCGCCGAGATTATGTTTGGAAAGCAATAAAGAAAAAGAGGACATCAGCCGGCTCTTCGAGGCTCCATGCGGGAGTGCTGAGCCGTGTTTTTGAGAGGGTAGCCAAGATGTCTGACGAGGAATACTGCAACGAGGACAAAATAAAGGGGGAGCTTTTGGAGCTTCAGACGAAGCGGGAAATGGGGGAGATAAGCGAGGAGCAATACCCTGAAGGCAGAGGCTTCCTTAATGAAAAGATTAGAGAAGGCTAAGGAGAAAAATGGCTAATAAAAAGCACATCAGGGGGACGAAGTTAAAAGCTCCGATGTATTCCCTAGTGCTTAGTAAGGCTCATAAAGTGAAAAGAGAACTACCGGCTAAGCCTCCTGCTGAGAGACGTCCCAGAGAATATGACTTAAACCGGCTGGATAGAGGAGGCACGAATGTAGGAGGGATCTGGGAGCTTTCCCTCTTCCCCTTCGAGGGGCTCTCTATCCTTGCTGAAGAAGTTAAGGAACGAGCCCAGGCTGAACTTTTGGAGAAGCCCGGGCTGGAGGATGAAATTCTGGGTTTAAGAATCCTTCTTGAGAGTGACCAGATAACCAACGAGGAATACCGGCGGAGGGAAGCAGAAATCAGAGCCAAATACGGAGAAAAGTAAAAGGCTAAGGAGCTTTGAGATGGGAAGAAATGTTCGTGATATACGGATCGATGTATTGGGGTTAGGAAGCCTGGTAAAGAGCATCGGCTACCTCCTCTTCCCTGTGGGAGGAGGGGTGGAGCTGTTCTCTCGCGTTATTGAGGCAGCTAGTGGGTTAGAGGCTCAGCGTTTGCGGGAGAAGGAGCGCCCTGAACACAAAGGCAAGACTGCTGGGTGAGAGGGAATATGGAAGAAACCTTAGAGATTAGACCTATCGTAATAGCCAAAAAGCAGCCCGGCTTTGTGGAAACGCCCTACGTAAGAAACATAATCAACCGTGCTCTTAATTATATTCGCGCTGGCTACCCGGTTCATTTTGCCGGTCCTGCTGGCACCGGCAAAACATCCCTGGCTTTGTATTTAGCCGCTCAGCTTGAGCGACCGGTGATGCTAATCCATGGTGATGAGCAGTTCAGCACTTCAGACCTTGTAGGTGGTGAGCACGGTTATCGTAAAAGGAAGGTGGTGGATAACTTCATTCATTCGGTCATGAAAACAGATGAGAGCTTTTCCTTGGAATGGATGGACAATCGCCTGACTGTGGCTTGCAAGCACGGGTTCACCCTCCTTTATGACGAATTCACCCGTTCCCGCCCTGAGGCCAATAATGTGCTGCTTTCTGTTCTGGAGGAAAAGGTCCTTGACCTGCCTGCCGCCCGTGGGGAAGAAGGCTATCTCCAAGTTCATCCTGATTTCTCGGCTATCTTCACCTCCAATCCTGAGGAATATGCTGGAGTCTATGCTGCTCAGGATGCCCTGAAGGACAGGATGATTACCATAAAGTTAGGTCATTATGATCGGGAAACGGAGATTGCTATAACCTGTGCCAAGTCAGGCATCTCACGCCCTCAGGTCGAGAAGATTGTAGACATTGTGCGAGATACTAGAAAGAAGGGGAGAGCACCTACAGTGAGGTCATGCATCATGATCGCCAAGGTGCTGAGGCAAGCAAATACCCGGCTAAGTGCCAAGGACGAAACCTTTGTCCAGGCATGTCTTGACATACTGACATCAGAAGCTCCTGAGAGCGAAGAGGGCGGTATTCTAAACCTGATTGGAAAACACTGCCCCTGAAAGTGAATTTTCATAAAGGGAGGGCTCAGAATGAAATACACAATATTAGCATTGGAAACACCAGGGAAGGAAATAAGGAATATCTGGCGAAGCCCCAGGGATTACCCCATGGAGATAGTTATAGAAGAGCTGGAGGATAGAATAATTGAAAGGGCTGAGAACCGGGTATTGGTAAGATGTGGGTTATGCCGGGGGAGTGGTGAATACCCCTGGTGGGCATCAGTATGCCGTGCCTGTCGGGGAAAGGGTTCCTTCTGGATTGAGGAGCCGATAAGGGTATGTAATTTCTGCAATGGGACGGGAATACAGCCCTATACCAGAAACAGGCTCCATTGCCTCGCCTGTGGCGGCAAGGGGGTGGTCAGGGTTATCGAGCCATCGATAGAGTGTCCCCGTTGCCATGGTAGCGGGCTTGCTCCGGGCATCGCTCGCCCACCGCTTACCTGCGAGATGTGCAAGGGGCAGGGTCTTATCGTCGAACTTCCTGCCACAGGAGCAACGGTGAGACTGTTGGAAAAACGGAGGGTCAGGGACAGAAAGACAATGGTTCCTCTTGAGGAGAAAGAGGAGAAGTAAGAGGTAGAACATGGCACTAACAGCAGAAAAGGATTCTTCGGGAACCCTGGTCGATGTAATTGATAGAATTCTGGACAAGGGATTGGTAATCAATGCTGACATTACAGTATCGGTGGCCGGGGTTGAGCTATTAGGCATTAAGGTGAGGGCGGCATTGGCTTCCTTTGAGACGGCAGCCAAGTATGGTCTTGAGTTTCCTTCGGGGACAAATTACGAAACCGCTGCCTGGAAGGAGGCTATGGTTGCCAAAGAAGAATGCCCTCAGTGTGGCAAGAGGGTATCTCTGGACGAACTCCTTAATCAGGGATGCCCCTGGTGTGGCTGGGTGAGCGCCAAAGCCAAGGTAGTCCGTGAAAAAGCGGCACCCCAGACAGAAGCCCGTTGAGCCGGATGGAGGGGAGGGATGTTCGACCCAATTTCAAAAA
>CAYYBB010000012.1:0-23014 GCA_964469465.1 uncultured Actinomycetota bacterium | reverse complement strand
GGCTATGGTTCTCAATGCCATCGCCGGTCATGACATTTTGGACTCCACCTCAGTAAAAAGAGAGATTCCAGATTATACCAAAGCTCTGGTGGATGATGTCCGAGGACTTAAGATAGGCGTCCCTCGGGAGTTAATGGTAGAAGGGGTGGAGGTAGAGGTAAGAGATTCCGTCAACCAGGCGGTAGAGCTCCTGGCCTCTCTGGGAGTCTTTTGCGAAGAGACCAGCCTCCCTTATCTGGAGCACTCCCTTTCCGCCTACTATATTATCGCTCCGGCAGAAGCCAGTGCCAATCTGGCCCGATATGATGGGGTGAAGTATGGACATCGGGCCAGAGGGGCCCGGAATATAAGGGAGATGTATAAGAAGGTGAGATCGGAGGGATTTGGGGCGGAGGTGAAGAGGAGGATCATGTTGGGGACTTATGCTCTCAGTTCGGGCTATTATGAAGCCTACTACGGCCAGGCCCAGAAAGTTCGCACTCTTATTGTTAACGACTTTCGTCAGGCCTTTCAAAAGTATGATGTTCTGGTTTCGCCCACCTCTCCCACCGTAGCCTTCAAGATCGGAGAAAAAGTGGATAATCCTCTGCAAATGTATCTCTCGGATGTGTGTACCATTCCGGTCAATCTGGCGGGCATACCGGCCATCTCCGTGCCCTGTGGTACTTCTGATGGTTTACCCATCGGCCTGCAAATCATAGGGCGAGCCTTCGATGAAGAAACCATCTTAAGAGTTGCCTACGCCTTCGAGCAACACTTTGGCTTTGACCAGAGTCCGTCTCTGACCAGCCCAGGGCTGCAGATGGGTGAACATCAGAAGAGTCAGGCCCAGATGAGTGGGGAAGGGAGGAGAAGGTAGTTGGACTTTGAAGCTGTCATCGGACTGGAAACTCATATCGAGCTTTCCACTGTCACCAAGATGTTCTGCGGCTGCAGTACTGTCTTCGGCCATCCTCCTAATACCCAGGTCTGTCCTGTCTGCCTGGCTTTGCCTGGCTCTCTACCCGTGATCAACCGCAAGGCGGTGGAATACACTATCAAAGTAGCTCTGGCCCTCAACTGCCAGATCCAAAGCTTCTGCCAGTTCCACCGTAAAAACTACTTTTATCCCGATTTGCCCAAAGGCTATCAGATCTCTCAGTACGATCTGCCTCTGGGTAGAAACGGGTATCTGGAGATCAATACGGAAGATGGGACCAGGAAGGTAAGGATCCATCGGGTCCATATGGAAGAAGATACTGGGAAGCTTATCCATAGCGGACTTACCGGAAGGATAAGCGAAGCCCTGGAGAGCGCGGTGGACTTTAATCGATGTGGGGTCCCTCTTCTGGAGATCGTCACCGAGCCGGACATCCGGACGCCCGAGGAGGCCAAGACCTTTCTTTCCAGTTTGCGCAACCTTCTCCAGTACCTGGAGGTCTCCGACTGCAACATGGAGGAAGGTTCTCTCCGTTGTGATGCCAACATCTCCGTCCGAAAGGGGGACATGGATGAGTTGGGTACTAAAATAGAAGTCAAGAACCTGAACTCTTTCCGTTTTCTTTCCAGAGCCCTGCAGTACGAGATTGAGAGACAGAAGAAAATCCTGGCTAAAGGGGGTGTGATCCGGCAGGAGACCAGACATTTTGATTCCGCTACCAACAGAACCACCAGCCTTCGGTCCAAGGAAATGGCTCATGACTACCGATACTTCCCAGAACCCGATCTGGTCCCCTTGGAGATCAGTGACCAGTGGGTGGATGAGATAAGAAAGAGTCTACCTGAGTTCCCCGGCGCCAAAAGGTTAAGATTCGTGAAGGAGTACGGCCTGCCGGAATATGACGCAGAGGTGCTGACTTCATCTAAGGCCATGGCTGATTTCTTTGAGAAGTGTGCCAAAAGGTATCACCGACCCAAAATCATCAGTAACTGGCTGATGAGTGACTTTACCTCTCTTCTTAATGCCACTAATACTCCGGTGGAGAAATCCAGGATTACCCCGGAGCATCTGGCAGAGATGTTAAAGCTTATCGATAAAGGAGTCATCAGCGGGAAAATTGCTAAATCGGTCTTTGAAGAGATGTTCAACACTGGCAGGATGCCCAGGGAGGTAGTCGAGGAAAAGGGTCTCACCCAGATAACTAATGAAGAAGAACTAGCCCGGCTGGTAGCCCAGGTTATAGCCGAGAATGAAAAGGCAACTGAGGACTACCGAGGAGGCAAAAGCGGTGCCCTGGGTTTTCTGATAGGCCAGGTGATGAAGAAAACCCGAGGCCGGGCTAATCCGGAGCTGATAAACAGGCTTCTGCGGGAGAGGCTGGGGGGTAGCTAATTCCCTTGCCAGGCCCTGTACAAGAGTCTTCAACATCCCTACGCGTTCGAGTGGGTTGATCCCTTACCCGTCGCTAGGTGCTCACCTGGGCTCTCTTCCTTCTCTTGATGTACCTTGTAAGAAGCCTTTTCCATCGACCAAGAACTGTAATTCCGGCAGCAACTTTAATGTCCCGTAACTCTTACGCTTCAAAAGCCTTTTCGGCTCTATCTCTGGACCTGACCCAGGTAGTTGGACAGGATGAGGTTACTGCCTTATTCTTACCGAGGAATACATGACTTTATCGGTTTCCACATCTACTACAAATACCAGACTTTTCAGTAATACTTTTCCATTGTCCTGGCGATCAAGAAAAAGGAAGAGGACTATCCAGGCTTCTTTTCCCTCAAATCTGGCCCGCTCAGCATACACCGGCAGGGACAGAGCATCAAATCTCTCCCAATCGAGATCCACAACACCACCATCGGCCACATATTGGGGAATAGCCACCAAAGCTGCCGAGAGTTCGGTCCGATATCCGTTCTCGGGAGGTGTCTGGTCCAGCATGATATGGGTAAGGGTTTCCTTTTGAGAAGGGATACTGTTGAGATCATAGGTCTGGAGATCGTAGGTGTGGCGGAAGGATTGGACAGAGGGATGACCATGAAAGATCTCATCCACCTCTTCAGCGGAATAGTTCCTTGCTCCTATTTCTACCATGGTCAGCCCTTCCAGGAACTCTAATTTCGGCAGTTGGGCAGTAGGGCCCGCTTCGCCTTTTCCTGGGGCCTCTTCCTCTGGCCTTGTCTCTGGCAGTTCCTGGGAAGGTAGGCTCTCTTTCAGTTCAGGAGCTGTCAGGGCCTGCTCAGCCCCCTCGGCCACCTCTGCTTTCTCCTGACCTTCCGGGATTTCACCTTGGAGCTCCATTTCCATCATCTCGGGGGCAGGGGCTTCTTTGGCCGCCCGCATTGGTGTGGTCATCTCCAAGACACCCCCCAGTTGGGACAGGACGTAGGCAATCAAAAGCAATGCCGCAATGCTGGCAGCAACCAGGGCAACGGTCCTGGATCTTGATAGTTGGGCCAGAAAACCTTTCCTGCGAGCTCGTTTTTCCCACTCTGCATCCACAGTCTCTTGCAATGCTCTCTGCTGGGAAGGAATTAGGGAAAGTCTGGATAAAGAAAAGATATCTTTGGATATGGCTGAGATCTGAGCATGGTAAAGTCGGCATCCGACACATTGAGAGAGATGCCCTCCTACCGCATCCCGATCTTCCTGGTCCAGCTCCTCATCTATGTATGCTGATATGTTTTTTCTTATATCCTCGCAGTTCATATTATCTCAAAAGATTTGACTTTCTCTCTTTACCTTTTGTTCCGCAGATGGATCAGGGAAGCTCTCAGCTCCTCTCGAGCTCTGCTAACTCTTGATTTGACGGTGCCGATAGAGATCCCCAGCATCTCGGCTATTTCGGCGTACTTGAGCTCCTGAATGTCCACCAGAACTATAGCTTCTCTCAACTTAGGAGATAATTGGTCGAGCTTTCTTGCCAGCTCCTCCCTTAGCTCCTGAGCTTCCATGATCTCCTCCGCCGAAGGAAGGTCTTCGGTCAGGGTAAGCCCCACAGGGTTATTCTCTTCCAGATCATTTTCCCATAAAACCAACTTCTTTCTTTCCCGTAAATAGTCTCGACATAGATTGGCAGCGATAGTAAAGAGCCACGTGGAGAAGCGGGAGAGGCCTTTAAAAGTGTGGGCGCTGTTGATCAGCCGGACAAAAGTCTCCTGGGTAACGTCGAAGGCGTCCTCCTGGTTGCCCAGCAGGCGACAGGCGAAGTTGTATATGGGATTTTGATATCTGCGGACGAGTTCCTGAAGAGCTCTTTTGTCCTGGGACAGCAGAGAAACTAGCTCTTCGTCTGTCCTGTCTTTGATATTCTTTAGTCGCAAGATTTTCAAAACGGGTCTCTCTGTAATGGATTGCCATATCTCTTGATATATGATTTCACACTGGAAAGAAGGTGTCTAGTTTTTGGGAAGTCATTACAATAACCTTGATCTCAACTCTACATTTCCAAGTATGGCCTGGTTCGCTAAGCTGCTTGACAAAATTTTGTCTATATTGTATAGTAAGCATACAATAATTTCAGCGGGAGCGTGTGATGAACGAAAAGAATCTCGAAATATTGGGACTGCATAATCCCTGGTGGGACACGGGTCAGGTATCTGTGCCGCTGCCAGACTCCATTCGACGCCGTCACTTCGATCGGATTGTGGCCCACTTCGCCGAGGACCGGCGGGAGGCCTTAGTGCTGGAGGGCCCACGGCGGGTGGGAAAGAGCACTCTCATGCTCCAGGTCATCGATCACTGGCTGCGCTCGGGGGCAGTACCGGCAAGGAATGTGATCTATCTCTCGCTGGACGACCCACGCCTGGACATGGAAGCCGTCTTCGCCGACCTGGAAGAGTACATCTTCACCTATATCTTTCAAAAACCCAGACCCGCTGTGTCCAAGCAGGAGCGCCCCTGCTACGTTGTGCTCGACGAAGTCGCCGCCAAGGAGGGATGGGAGCTTTTCATCAAGACCTACATCGACCAGTACTACCCCCTGCGCTTCCTTCTCTCCGGCTCCTCTCAGACCTTTATCGCCCACCGTTCCCGAGACTCCCTGCCTGGCCGGCTGGTGGTGGAGAAGATGCTGCCCTTTGCCTTCTCTGAGGTGCTCTCCACAAAGGCCGAGACGAAGAAGAGAGCGAATTTGCACGAGGCTCTCCGCTCCATCTGGGCGGAATTCTTCTACAAGGCTGACTGGAAGAGTTTACGGAAGGCGCTCACGGAGATTCACCGCGATGGCTACCACCGCTATTTAGGAAGGGACCCGTATCTAGTGAACTACCTCTTGGACGGTGGTTTCCCAGAGTACTTCCTCGAGCCCGAATCACCCCGACGGACGGACTACTTCTTCACCTCAGTCATCGAGCGAACGGTAATGCGGGATATCCCTGCCATCTTTGACATTAAGGAGATCAAACTTCTGGAGCGAACACTCATATACGGTATCGCTAAGAGTGGACAGTTACTAAATATCTCGGGCGCTGCCTCCGATTTGGGGACCACGCGCATTACTGTAAACAACTACCTTCATTATCTGGCGGTTTCAGGCCTTTTGGTCTTTCTGGAGAAATATGGCCGCACCGTGGAGAGCCGCAAGCGAGCTCTGGAACGGATCTACGTTATTGACCCCGGACTCTACCTCTCGGTTACCGGGATTACATCCCAGGAAGCTGAAAGACGAGGCATACTTGGCCATTTGGCCGAACTGGCTGTCCTATGTGAGCTGCGCCGCCACCCGCGTAGTCTCCCGGTCTACTATTGGCGTGATAGCCGGGATGAGGTGGACTTCGTGGTGCCCATCAGAGTCAAGCCTGTTCCCATCGAGGTGAAGTTCCGGGATAAGGTAAATGACCTCGGAGGACTGGAGCGATTCCGTCAGAAGTTTAAGACCAGAGAGGCCATTGTCATCACCAAGAGTGAGTTTGATGTAGAGAGTGACATCTTGAGAGTGCCACTGGCCATGTTTTTGGGGTGAGAGCATTCCACTCAGCAAAGTGATTATGTAATCATTCCGAAGAAGACGCTCATGGGAATGGCAATGGTCTGCGCATCGAATGCAACGGTATTATTTCTGGGTAGAGTATGGTTGAATATCAACCGTTTGATGGTGGATTTTCAAGAGAAAAAGAGACTCCGTCTTTCTTGATGAACACACCTTGAGGCCGGGACTAATCCCAAAGTTTGCTTCTCTGAACTTTCGGATACCGCTTTTCTTGAATTCCTGCAAGGGATGGTCAAGCTTTTTTCTCTTGTAACTTTTCTTGGACCCACAGATTTAGGAGTGTATCCGCCGATACTCCTCGTTTTCCAGCAAGAGAGCGAATCCTTTCTGATAATCTACTATCCAGTGGATAGTAAGTCACTTCCGACTGGATGTCTACTTCAAATTCAGCAGGTTCTGTTTGATCCCAATAGTCAGCAAGATCGTGGGTATCCCAATATTCACCAATTTCTCTGTAGGATCGTGCTCTTGAAATGGAGCTTCTATTTTTGCTCATGTCTCCCCTTTATATCTTCGAGCCACGCTTAAGTTCCTTCAGGAAGTCTTGAGCCGGACGTGTTCGTCCCGCCCTCACATCAGCCTCGGCCTCAGCCAACAAGGCACCCAGGTTCAGAGCCTTCAGCTTTTTTTCGAAAAGGGCTGCATCGAGCAGGACCACATCGGGTCTCCCATTGACCGTGATCACCACGGGGCGGCCTGTGCGATGAACCTGTTCAAAAATCTCACGGGTTTTTTTCTTCAAATCTGATACTGACTTGATATCCTCGGTGATGCTGATAGACATATATGCCCGTATATTATGAATCTCATCGAGTGGCATCAGGGGCGGGCTCCATTGTATTCCAGCTATATATATTGTCTGAAATCTATTTTAATCGCTCCTAAATTCATAGCGGTTGGTGGCTTCAGTCCTAAGGCGGTGAAAAGGATAAAAGTCCTAAAGGAGCCTTTCTAGTTCCGCGTTTTTCTTCCATAGGACCTCAATAGAGGCGTAACCCGCCAAAACCGATTCATCTTGAGCAACTACGGCTATTCCAACAACTTTTTCGAGTTGCTGCTCGTACTTGTGTGTCTGGATGAAGTTTATTAGAACAATTCGTCTCTTACTATCTCGTTCTCCAATATGTTTCTATACCCAATTCGATATTGCGTTAGGTGAGACTTTCCCTTGCGCTGAGTTTAATGATGTTTCCTTAGGAGTAAGCATCAACTTTAACATCGAAAGTTATGTCGAGCACCTTCTTTCATAAGGTAGGTCAATGGCTTCTCGACTCCTAGCCCAATTCTTCTAAAAACTCCTTAAGAGATGCAATAGGTGAATAGTATCCAGCATCCTTCATCTGCTTGTGCAGTGTTTCGGCCTCATTAACGGGGACTACTTCTTTTTGAACGGCACTTATGAGTATACCAATGCTTCCTAGAATCCTATGTTCGCCAAGTACAGCTTTAGCCAGCTTCCTAGCTACCAGGTCGTCGGTTGCAAGCTGCCATCCCTTAACTTTTGCTGCTGCTAAACTTGCTGCCTCTCCTTTTGATAACCGCTGAGTAAATCTCCCAAACCAATATAGCTCTTCGGGGGAGTTTAGAGCATATTCTCCAAGCCACCCCTTTGAAAGTGCATTGTTCAAATATCTTAAAGATTTCTCATGAAGGATCTCTTCTTTGACCTCTGCGACAACGATGCCCCTACCCGCATAGAGCTTCTCAAGAATATCGAAGTCATCCACCTGAGCAAAATTAATCACCACCGTTGCGTCAAATACTACCTTCTCCTTTCTCTCCCTATCATTGGGCATTTTTGGCTTCCTCAATGAGCTCTTCTTGGCTTTCTACGCCCAATTTCAACGGGATATCTAGAGATCTTAGAAGATCGACGGTATCCTGGCGAGAGAATTTCAGTAGCTCTGCAAGTTTCCCTAGAGAAATCTTGCCCTTCTTATGTGCCTCAACCGCCAGGCGCACAAATTTCAGAGGAAACGGAAGTTGGATTTCTTCCCGTATTTCCACATCGTAGCCTAGTCGCCGTGCTACTTGGGTTGGCTTATAGTCCATCAAATGTTCACGTTCTTTCTCATCTAACCAGCCTAGATTCTGAAGTCGATAAAGCATTGCCAAATAGCTTACTCCAAAGTACTTTTGGACATGCATTACTTCCTCGACTCCAATTTTACTTCTTCGAGAAATTCCCATTTCCTCGAAAAACTCAGCGATTCCCTCTGGAGGCATAAGGAAAGCAGCAGCAAAGGCATTTGCCTTCATTTCAAAAGGTTCCTTCCTGGCATTAAGGTCGGTAAGATCGCAAACGTAGGCTGAGAATAAGTCGAGATCGCTCAAGAAATGACAGTACTCGTGAGCTGCAGTAAAATTAGTCCTTCCCAAAAGATGAGCAGAGTTTACCAAAATACATGGTCCAACATCCCTACTGAAAAAGAAGCATCCCGAGACCTTTGATTCGCCGGGAAATTTCCGTTTTACTACTTTGATACCCTCTTTCTCTAAAAGCCCGAATATGTCCATTAGTGGAGCACTGCCTAAGAAGAGTCGTCTACGCTCTTTCAAAGCTAACCTTTCGCCTTCTGCGATAACATTTCTTTGTCTTTTGACTCTTGGACTGATGAAATGCTCGGGGATCTCAAAGCGAACTTCCCCAAAGACCAGACGTTCGAGATAGGCATATTCCTTGCAGAATTCAATAAATGAAACCAGCTCAGGATGATCTCTCCTGGTAACATTTCCTGCTCTGAGAAGAATGGATACTGCCTCATCCTCAGCGAGCTCTCTGTCGGGTCTCAGAAAATAAGAAAGAGGTCTTCCGTAGAGATCAGCAAATTTTGCCAGTTCCAGACTGCTTACGGATCGTTTACCTGATTCGATTAATGAAATCGCCGGGCGCGGGAGACCAAGCTGTTCAGCTACCTCAGTTTGACTTAATCCCAGGCTCTCGCGCGCTTTCTTAAGCCAAAGCCCAATGTCCTCAAGACTGGGTACACTCATCACCTTCCCTCCTCTTCAAGCCAAATTTAAGACCTGCATTGTAGTTCATAGCTTGACAGCTACTCCTGCGTCCACTATACTCTAATTGTATGAAAATCGAACATAAAAGTCAATATTTTTCTTTAGTGTTTGATTCGGAGACGAAGGTCAAACAGCTAGATACAGAGATAGGAAGGGCAAGGTGTTCGCATAGCTGAAAGTACAATCCATAGACGGATAGAAAAGAGGATAGCTGATGAGCAAGGAAAACTGACATAATGCTGCTCAGCGGAAAAAGATTAGACGTGAAAAAGGCTGGTAAAGCTACTGAGATAGAAAGAAGTGGAGAGCTTAAAAGTTTGCCAAAGCTATCCAAAGACTCAAAGAAGCCGAGAATGCCAAGAAGGAGTTATTGGTTCCACAGAAAGATCTGGATAAAGCAAAAAGCTCGCTGAGGAGAAAAAGATTAAATTGACGATACAGAACTTATCTAAAACAAAGCGTCGATTTGTCAAACCATCGATCGCTGAAGACATTTGGACCTTAGGTTTTCATCATAGAGAGTTTCTAGACATATGGTCAACGAGCTTTGACAGATAAAGACACTGGGACCTAACCTAGACCTAGTAGCAGAGGGTCATAATTACCCTTAGCAACTTGCCAAAATCAATATCTAGTGCTATAATCTCAGCATAGGCAACAATATATTGAACAGGAGAGACAGAAGATGGCTTCAGAGGCACATTTTTTGGACGTTGGGCAAGGTGATTGTACTTACCTTAGACTGCCAGAAGAACAAAATGTCCTGGTAGATTGCAACATAGAAGGCGCAGCCGAGAACGTTGTCGAATACCTTAAGGGGCTGGACATCAGGACTTTGCATCATCTAGTGATAACTCATCCAGATTGGGATCATATGAGTGGCCTGGAACTTCTTGCCCAAAATTTTGAAATTGCAGAAGTTTGGGATAACAACTATGAGCATGATACAGACGAGCATAAAGACTACCGGAGTATTCTAAGAAATCTTGAAAGAAATGGAACCACAATCATAAACCCCAGAGCTGGCGACAGACATCTCACTCCGGGTTCTCTACCAGTAATTGTCCTCTCACCTTACGAGAAATATTCTACAAACCTGAATAACGCATCCATTGTTTTCAAAGTCGTATATGGCCAGGTTTCATTTCTTTTTGGGGCTGATTGTGAAAAGGAGAGATGGGAAGAAATCCTCGAGTACTTCAAGGAAGAGCTTCCAAGTGCCTTACTTCATGCCTCTCACCACGGGAGCGATAATGGCTGCCATGAAGAAGCTGTCAAAATAATTAATCCCGAGATTGTAATAATCTCCGTTGGAGAAAATGATTTTGGCCATCCTGGTGATGATGCCCTTGAAATCTATGAGAAGTACTCGGATGTAATTTACAGAACCGATGAGGAAGGCACCATAATCCTCACAACTGATGGAACTTCAATCCAAAACGAGAACATCCGTCTCGCTGAAAGCATGGTCACTAGCAAGCCAAAAAGAAGCCAGCGCCTTGTAGACCAGGTAGGAAGAATAACAATTGGTACAGCAGGAGCAACCTTTCGACCGGTACGGAATCACCGATTTTACGGAGAATGAAAGCCAGGAGACTTCATTTAGAAAAAATAACTGTTAAAAAGTACTTCCCCGATTTTCAACTCGTCGAAAACGGAAATAGTATAAGGTGGGTTGGCAAGATTAAACCGCTCCTCTTCCCTTTTTCTCCAGCTTATAAGGTAGAAATCCACTACACGGATAATTTTGCTCAAGAACCTCCTAAAGTCTTTGTCATATTCCCAAAGATTAAGGAAGAAAAACATCGTTGGAAAGACGGAAGCTTATGCCTGTTTTACCCCCCAGATAAAAGCTGGAAGCCCTCTTATACAGCAGCAACAATTATCTCCTGGGTTGCTGAGTGGCTTTATTGCTATACAATGTGGATGATGGGAAACAAAAGAAAGTGGCCAGGTCCCGAAAAACCTCATAAGGGGCCAAAGCGAAAGTGAAAGAATCCGAACCATGAAGTCCATCAACTGGCCTTATTCGGTTTACGATTTTTTGGGATTTATCTTGCCAGGAATGGCGTTCCTAGGTGTAATAATTTATGCCTTGACTGAATACTCTTCTACCAATTTTTCCAAATTTTATTTAGCCTACGGTTGGCTAGTTCCTTTTACACTCTTGATGGTATCCTATATGCTAGGTCACCTAATCCAAGCTGTGTCAAATTTAGTGGAAGTGGTCACTCTAAGAGGGCGAGTTCTCCGCTATCCTTCCGACGAACTGCTTTCAAGAGAGAACAAGTATTATGGAGATGATCTAAAGTACTCGATCAGGGAAGCAGCTATAGACTATTTCAGTTTATCAAAGGATGCCCCTGTGTCCGATATTTTCAGACTCAGCTATTCTCTCCTTCTCCAAAAAGGAATGGGTAACCGAGCGGAAACTATGAATGGAATGTATGGATTTTACCGGGGAATGACGATGGCGAGTTTCTTAGGCTTTCTTATTTTTGGTGTGCTGACTCTAATAGGAGCTCACCGTGTAGCAAATGCTCAAACAACCGCCTTCTTCCTTTTGGCTAGCATTCTTTTCTGCAACCGATTTCGCCGTTTCGGGAAAAGATTCGCTGATTGCGTCTATCGAGATTTCTACGTTTTCTACTGCTCCCAAGGCAGAGCGGAGCCAACAGAAAAGTAGGAGGAAACTATTCTTCGTATTCTACGTGGTAATGTATTCTTCCATCTTTTCCTACATCAATCCGAACATTCCCAATCCGAACATACGACCCTCCCAAAAAACTTGACTTCTAATCATAAAAGAACTGTATACTAATAGTGACAAATCGAACCCATCATTTGCAAGCCTAGGGAGGCCAGCAGATGGAAGAGCTATTAACTATTGAGGAATTAGCCAGTTATCTGAAGATAAGCAAGCACACGCTCTATAAGATGGTGGAGAAAGGAAAGATCCCTGCTCTTAAAGTGGCTAACCAATGGAGATTTAAGAAAGAAGACATAAGTATGTGGCTGGAGAAGCAGAGGAAGTCTAAACTATGAGATCTACAATGATATCATCGAATATAGTGATCATATCTGGGAGAGAGGGATGAAACCCCATCGCAACCACGGACTTTTCTCCAACTATTACCTCGATGAGCTCCTTCCTAGAGAAGAAGGTTTTGGGGTTTCTCGTTCAGAGCTGAAAGAGACCTTCCAGGCCATTAAGAGCTTGTGTGACAAGGATCGAATCTCCTCTCTCAATGAACCTCAACTCCGCAAGCACTTTCTAGACAAGGTCTTTGATTCTCTTGGGTGGACAATTGATGTGGAACCTCCTACCCCCTCAGGAGAGTGGTCCAGACACCCGGACTACACCCTCTTTGAAGATAGGGAAAGCCTGAGCATTGCCCAAAAGGCATCCAAAGACGAGTATTTCAGGAAAGTTCTTTGTGTGGGAGAAGCCAAGCGCTGGGGAAGACCTCTGGATAAGAAGCTCAAAACCGAAGCTGATCCTTCTGAGATTCAAAATCCCTCCCTCCAGATGAGCCGGTATCTCTGGCTGACCGGAGTTAAATGGGGAATTCTCACCGACGGGAGATACTGGAGGCTTTATGAGAGGGAGACCTCAAAAAGGCTAGATATTTTCTACGAGATAGATCTGGAAGACCTCATAGAAAATGGCTCGGAAGATGACTTCAAGTACTTCTATCTCTTCTTCCGGAGAGGCACCTTCCCTGATTTTTTGGAAAAAGTCTATCAGGAAAGTGTCGACTATGCCCAGGCAGTGGGCGAGAAACTAAAAGAAAATGTCTATCAGGCCCTTAAGACTCTGGCCAAGGGCTTTTTGAAAACATCTGGCAATAATATCAGTGAAGTCTATCTCAAAGAGATTCATGATAACTCTCTCATCTCGCTCTATCGTCTCCTTTTCATCCTCTATGCCGAATATCGGGGGCTCCTTCCTCTAGGCGAGAACAGATTTTATAGCGAATCGTACAGCCTGGATGCTTTAAAAAAGGAGATAGCTGAGAAACTGGATAGAAAGGAGCCCATTGCCAGCTCAACCTTTGGGTACTGGGGTAGACTCAAGGAGTTATTTGAGATCATAAATAGAGGAAATCGTGAGTTAGAAGTGCCTCCTTACAATGGCGGCCTTTTTGACCCTGATAAGCACATATTTTTGGAGGACTACAGAGTGGGCGATCTTTATATCGCCAGGGCGGTTGATCTCCTCTCTCGCTCTTCGGATAAAGCCTACATTGACTACGGAAGTCTGGAGATCCGCCACCTGGGCTCAATCTATGAAGGTCTTCTGGAATACAAACTTGCCATTGCTGAAGAGGATATTGTTCCCATCAAAGAAAAAAGCAAAGAGATCTTCATCCCCCTTGAGGAAGCCCGAAAGCACAAGAAAAAGATCAAAGAAGAAGAAATTGTTCAAGAGGGGGAAGTGTACCTGGTTACAGATAAAGGTGAGCGTAAAGCAACGGGTTCCTACTATACACCTCATTACATCGTCAAGTATATCGTTGAAAATACCCTCGGACCCCTAATTGGGGAAAGGAGAAAGAAGGTTGCAGAGCGGATTCGGGAAGTCAAAGAGAAGATCAGAAATGCAAGAGGTCAGGACCGGGAATTCTATGAAAAGGAACTTAGAGAGGCCGAAAGTAGCCTTATAGATGAGATTCTCTCCATAAAAGTTCTGGACCCGGCTATGGGAAGCGGTCACTTCCTGGTGGAGGCAACAGATTTTCTTGCCAGGGAGCTTCTTAGGGCGTTAAGCGGAGAGCCTTTGGAAGAGGCCTCCGGAGAGACAGTGATAAGGGAAGTCCCAGATCCCTATGATCCGAAAGAGTCCGAAGACGAAGACATACGCTGGGCAAGGCGGGAAGTGGTAGAAAAGTGCATTTTTGGTGTGGATTTGAACCCTCTAGCAGTAGAACTGGCCAAACTCTCCATCTGGCTTCATACTGTGGCCAGGAACTGTCCGCTCAATTTCCTTGACCACCATCTGCGATGTGGCAATTCCCTGATTGGGGCAAGAATAGAGGATCTGGCCAGCCTTCCTGATGTGAAAAAGAAGAAGCGGAAGGAAGAGAGTGGACCTGTACAACTGGGACTGTTTGAAAGCATTTTCAAGGAAAGGGTAAATATTCTCCTTAGTGCCTTTGCTCAGATTGAGGATTTACCTTCAGAAACAGTGGAGCAGGTCAGGAAAAAGGAGGAGTTTTACAACGAATTCAGAAAGATTGTCTCCCGCTTTCAGGATGTGGAGGATGTCTGGATCAGCGCTTACTTTGGAAACGACGTTTTGTGGGATGATTACCAGAGACTCCAAGACAATCTCAGGTCAACGGACAAGGAATGGGCAGAATTGAGCCAGGAACCCTGGTTCAAGAAGGCAAAACAGATCGCAGAAGAGAAGCACTTCTTCCACTGGGAACTGGAATTCCCAGAGGTATTCTTTGAGGGACATCAGAGAAAGGAAAACCCGGGGTTCGATGCGGTGATTGGGAATCCGCCATATGTGATGGAGCTTCGAGGAAATAAGGAAGTTTTCCGTGAACTACAAAATTCTCCCATAGGCCGGCGATACTACGAAAGCAAGATGGACGTTTTTTACTTCTTTATAGAGCATGGGATAGATATTCTCCGTCGCAGCGGAAACCTGGGCTTTATTATTCAAGAGTATTGGATATCAAGAACGCATGCCTCGAAACTCAGAAAAAAGGTTTTTTCGGATAGCTCCATAGATATAGTGATTGACTTTAAGGACTTCCCGGTATTTCCTGAAGCCATGGGACAACATAGCATGGTTCTGATTCTCTCCAAAAATGGAAGTGGAAAAAGGAAAACCAAATTCTATTTCCTAATGCGCGAGAATCCTTCAGAAGAGGACGTATCTAGGGCACTAGAATCAAAACCTGCGTCACAGGATTTCTTTGAGGTTGGGGAACTTTTACCTATCTATGATGAGACCGCCGATAGGATCTATTTTGCCGATAGCCAATACCCATCCGTGCTGGGTAAAATCCGAGAATCGGCTTTCAGGCTTGGTGAAGAGGAAGTACAACAGGGAGTTGTGACACCACAACACAACCTTATGGACAAGTCCCGCTCAAAACTTCCTAACCCAGATAAACATAAATCCGGCGAAGGTATATTTGTGCTCTCAGCAGATGAGATTAAAAGATACAACTGGACACGCCATGAAAAAGAACTTTTTGTTCCCTTCTACTATGCCGAAGGGTTAGATGCCTATTCCTACGAAGATGAGCAGAGTCACTGGCTTATATATACATCCAAAGAGAATTTGCAGAGGATGGAAAATCATCCTGATCACTACCCCTACATAAGAGCCCATCTTGACCAATACCAGCCTGTCATCACGTCTGACAATAAACCCTATGGACTTCACAGGGCGAGGCAAAAAGAATGGTTTACAGATCCTGAAAAAGTTATCGGAGTTCGCAAAACCCACCATCCAAAGTTTGTTGTTGTCAAGGAAGACTATTTCATGGACCAATCGGTTCTTATCATCAGGCTGAGGGAGAAACCTTACAGCCCACATTATATCTGTGCTATTCTGAATTCCTTCTTGAGTCAATGGTGGTTGTCCAAACAGAAGACTCAAGGCACGCAACTACAGATTGACAAGGAGGTTCTTATGAACTTCCCTATTTGCCGCATCTCCTTCGTCACACCCAAACCAGAGCGGGAGAGACTCATGGAGGAGTTTAAAGAGACATGTGAAGCATGGCTTGGAAAGGGGCAAAAACAAGAATAATTGAAGGTATCTACAAGAGCGTCATTACGCCTATTTGGTTTAAGGAGTCAATGTAGTGTTAGTTCTGTTCCTAGACGAATCTGGAGATCACAGTCTCCACAAGTTCGACCCTCAATATCCGATGTTTGTATTAGCCGGTTGTGTACTGGAAGAAACAGGAGACGTGGCAATGAGTACAGGGGTTTTGGTCTCGTTGTACTACCAAAAGAATAGACAGGACCCGCTACGCAGTTCCCGTCTCAGGTTAAATTTATCATAAAGCGAAAAGGTTGGCAAGTACCTTTTCGTCATACCCGAAGAGGAGCAGAAAAGGAAAGACAAATGGAAAAGAGTGTAAACGATATCCGTCCGATCCTGGAGGATCTCAAAAGCGAACTTCAAGAAATCTATGGCCACAGATTAAGAGCCCTTTTCCTTTACGGTTCCTATGCTCGTGACGATACTACAGAAGGCTCGGATATTGATATTTTGATGCTGATAGAAGATGGAGAAAAGAATGAACTTTTGGAGAAACAGCGCTCGAAGATGATTAGTGATATCTGTCTTAAATATGACATCTTAATTAGCACCCTCGTCGTGCCCGAAAACACTTTCTATGAATGGGAACTGCCCCTTTATCTTAATGTAAGAAGAGAAGGAGTAAGGTTGTGAAATGCCAGAAAGAGGTCAAAATTACCACTGAAGAAGCAAAGAAATTCTTTGAGAAAACGGAGGAATATCTACGCAGTGAAGGTTACGATGTCTCAGAACGCTAATCTGTTAAAGTTTATAGAAGAACGTCTTGAGAAAAAGTATAGCCCTGACCCGGATCTAGTCAAAAAGCACAACGCCGACCCTCTGAGCAAGGACTGGCAGATTCCGGAGGGAGCATTGTGGGAACAGTCCGATGTTGTGCATGATATTTTAGCTTTCCTGGCAGAGCAGATGATCGAAATGAATAAGGAGAAGCAAAGAGAGGTCAAAGGATTCTTGGAGTGGTCGGAGAGTCAACTGGATATTCGAGCAGACCGTAAAGGCAATATCGGTATTGAAGCGCTTACCGGAAAGACTCAGATTAAGAACTATCTTGGTGACTATCAGAAAGGGGAAGGACATCTACCCTTTAACGAATTCTGGAAAATCCTAGAGAAGAACAAAGTCAGCATTCAGGCCAATCTCCAATCTAGAGAACTCTACCAGAGGGTCAAGGAAGAATACGAAAAGTCCCTTGCCAAGCTTCTGTCCCTCAAGCAGAAACTTAAAAAAACGGATTGGCTCATCGACCAGATTGTCTATAAGCTCTATGGCCTCACTGAAGAGGAGATAGAGATTGTGGAAGGAAGAAAGTAGCCCCGAATTACCTGAATCCTTAAACTATAAAGGAACAAAAGAGTAGAAGTATGAGGGGGCGGATAAAGAAATGGTTAGCGAAGGGGGTTAGCCAATGAAGACTCTTGATGCACTCCAGTTAAGTAAACACGAACATGCTTTTCTGGAAAAAGTCAAGAAAACTGTTCAAAAGGTGCTTCCCCATGAGGCACTGGTCCTCTTCGGGTCTAAGGTACGAGGAGAAGCAGGACCAGAATCTGACTGGGATATCCTAATTTTACCCCAAAGAGTAACTTCGGAGCTGAAGCATAAGATCAGAGCCGCCTTGTACGAGATTGAGCTGGAGGAGGGAGTTGTTATTAACCCGCTGATGCTGCCAAAAGTGGAATGGGAAAAGGGGCGTTTCCGTGACCACCCCATTCACAGACGTATTGATGAGGAAGGGGTGCTCCTATGAGTGTGAACCGAGATCTCGTACGCTACCGTCTCGAAAAAGCAAGGGAAACATTGGAGGATGCCGAACTCCTTCTTTCCAAGAATCGTTTGAGTTCAGCTGTTAATCGACTTTATTACAGTCTTTTTTATGGTGTGCTGGCTCTTCTTGAAACTAAGGGATTAGCAAGTTCAAAACATGCCGGGGTGCGTGCTCTATTCAACCAGCATTTCGTTAAGAACAACATTGTTTCTAAAGAACTGGGCCAATTTTATGGGGAGCTGTTTAACGAGCGTCAAGAAGGAGATTATGTGGATTACACTGAATTTGCTCGAGAAAAGGTGGCAGAGGATATGAAAAAGTGCCAGATGTTTCTCGTTGAATTAGAGCAAGCAGTGGATATGTTATTGAGGAAAGAAGCTGAGCAGTGACGTGTACTTTGTAACAAAAGATATCGTAAAGCCACAAATTGACAGCCTTGGAACCTCTGGCTAGAATAGGCCTAGAAAGGAGAAGACGGTGGCCGAGGAAAGAGAACTGGTCATTATCGGAGCAGGCCCAGCGGGATTGGTGGCCGGGCTTTATGCTTCCCGAGCCCGAATAGATACTTTGATCTTGGACAAGGCCATGCCAGGCGGACAGGCCATTCTGACTGATGTGATAGAGAACTTCCCTGGTTTCCCTGATGGGATATCAGGCCAGGAGCTGATTGATCTCATGGTCAAGCAAACAGAAAAGTTTGGGGCCGAGATCAGAAATTTCGTGGAGGTACAAAAAGTACTTCTCGATGGCTCTCGAAAAGTCATCAAGACCGATGGCGAGGACATAATTGCGCAGGCAGTTATTATCGCTTCAGGTGCTGGATATCACCGTCTGGGTATTCCCGGGGAGGAGGAGTTTATCGGAAGAGGGGTATCCTTTTGCGCGACCTGTGACGGAGCCTTCTTCAAGGACAAAGATGTCCTGGTGGTGGGAGGAGGGGATACTGCCCTTACGGAAGCGCTCTTCTTGACTAGATTCGTTAAGAAATTAACTATCGTCCACCGAAGAAATCAACTGCGGGCGGTGAAGATTCTTCAGGAAAGGGCCTTTAACAATGAGAAGATTGATTTTCTGTGGGACTCTGTCCCGGTGGAAATCAAAGGCAATAGGTCAGTGCAGAGCGTAGTGGTTCAGAATAAAAAGGATGGAACACTTGAGGAGATCGCTACAGACGGCGTATTTATGGCTATTGGTATAGTACCCAATACCACCTTTGTCCAGAACTTAGTCAGGCTAGATCCTAACGGATATATAGAGACCAATGAAAATTTGAAGACCAGCGTTGAAGGGACCTATGCGGCCGGAGATGTACGCAAGGGTTCTCTCAAACAGGTAGTCGCTGCCAGCTCAGACGGGGCTGTTGCTGCTACTTCAGTCGGAGAGTATCTGGAGAGTCTGAGAGAACAGGAGGGAGCAGGAATTTGAATAGGATCGGGCAAAATCAGATGGGAATGCCCAGGGGAGATAGGGCTCACTGCCTGGAAGTGGAATAGAAAGGCCAAAGTCCGCCTTCTTCCCGTGAGGCCTAATGATAACTCTTTTGTGCAGGGCAAAAGACAACAAAAGGGGTGAGCTAAGTGGCTAACACCAATATGGTTCAACTGACCGACCAGAACTTCAGAGAAGAGGTTCTGAACTCGAAGGTCCCGGTATTGGTGGATTTCTTCGCTCCCTGGTGTGGGCCCTGCAATATGATGGAACCCGTATTGGATGAGCTGGCTCTAGAATTCGAGGGCCGGATAAAGTTCGGAAGACTGAATGTGGATGACAATCAGAAGACTTCTCAGGAATATGAAATATTGAGCATCCCCACCATTATCCTCTTTGAACAAGGGGTAGCCCAAAAGACTATCATAGGTGCGCTGCCCAAGAAGAAACTTCAGGAAAAGCTGGAGGAGTTTCTCAGATAGGATATCATGCCCGTTCCCCGAGAAAGAGGTATGCCGGAGAAGAGGTTACGATGGAGCAGACTATCAAAAAAAATGATCGGGGAGAAGAGGTAGTAGATATCCAACGCAGGCTCATTGCTCTGGGATTTGACTTGGGCAAGAGTGCGGCCGACGGGGTCTTTGGGGAGCAGACCGAGATAGCTGTCAAGGCTTTCCAGCAGAAGAGAGGTCTGATAGTCGATGGGGTGGTGGGAGAGGAAACCTGGCAAGAATTGGTGGAAGCCAGCTACCAGCTAGGGGATCGAGCTCTTTACTACAGATACCCCCCTTTGAGAGGCGATGATGTCCGAGAACTGCAGATGTCCCTTAATTCTCTCGGCTTTCACACCCAGGATGAAGCTGGCGTCTTCGAGCAAGAGACGGATCGAGCAGTCCGGGAGTTTCAGAGAAATGTAGGCTTGCCTCCCGATGGGATCGCGGGAGAAGAGACCATAGATGCGTTAAGCAGTCTCAAAAAAGCAGTTTCTACGGGCAGCAGGTTCGCCGTACCTGATAAAAGATACATTTGTAACAGTTGCCGAGGCGACAGAAGGTCAAAAATTATGCTTGATCCAGGACACGGATTGCCTGAAGACCCTGGCGCAGTGGGTGCTTTCGGTCTGACCGAAGCCGAGGTGTGCTGGCGTATTGCCCTTGGTTGCAGGCGGATATTGGAGCAGAGGGGAGTAGAGGTCGTTTTTTCCCGAGAGGAGGGTGAGACTATTCCCGAGGGAGAGAGATCCCAGAGGGCCAATCAACAGGAAGTGGATTGTCTCCTAAGTATCCATCTGAATTCCTCTCGCGACATGCAGGCCGAGGGAGTTACCTGCTTTTATTTCTCTAATGGAAGATGGTATTCCAAAGCGGGCAAGAAGGCGGCCCATCTTATTCAGGATGAGCTGGTCGGAACTCTGGGTTTGGTGGACTGCCGGGTCCATGGCATGAATTACACTATTCTGCGCAAAACTCGTATGACTGCTGTTCATGTAGAGCCAGCTTTTATTTCCAATGTCAAGGAGGAGAGGCTTCTGGGGAGTGGGAGCTATATTGAGACGATCTCCGGAGCTATCTCCCAGGGTGTGGCCAGGTTCCTGGAAATGGAAAAGCAAAGCATAATATGATGTCCGGATCTGCTACCAGAAGAGCTATTAAAAAAGCGCTTGGGCCAGGGTTATTGCTTATTCTCCTCTTTTCCCTTCTTGTCCCTTCCGTCTTACAGGCTTCCCCCCTTACCCAAAAAAAAGCTGAAAAGGAAAGACTGATCAAGGAGATTTATGCCATCGATGAGCAGTTGGACTTGACGGTGGAGGAATATAACCAGGCCAGTGAAAAGCTGGTGCAGATCACGGCAGAGATCGAACAACTGGAGGTGGAAAAGAGGGAGGCCGAGGCATCTCTGAAGAGGTATCGGGAAGATCTTAACCAGGTGGCTGCCCGAATGTACAAATACGGGCAGGGCAATCCCCTGGATATCCTATCCGGCTCTCAAGATCTGAGAGATTTTCTGGACCGTTTAGAGATGGTGGCTCGACTGGGTGAGAACTTTGCTCAATTAATCGGTGAGCTCAAGGAAGCCAGAAGCCAATATGAGTTACTTTTGTCTGATTTAAAGACCAAGAAATTCTCTCAGGAGGAGCTAATGGCTCAGATTCACGCCAAAAAGGAAGAAATAGAAGCCAGAATAGCAGACAGGAAAAAGCTTCTGGCTAAGATAAATCTGGACATAGAGGTTCTGGAGAAGGCTCTGTATGAGCCGGTTGGCTATGTCTCCCCCGCCAACTACAGCGGTGTAATACAAATTGCTCTGTCTTTGCAGGGAAGACCCTACGTCTGGGGGGCCAGTGGTCCCGATTCCTTCGACTGCTCCGGATTTATTATGTATGTGTTCAAGAAAGTGGGCATAAACTTGCCTCGAACGGTGAGAGCCCAATATGAGGCCGGAACTCCCATCTCCAAGGACCAGCTCCAGCCAGGAGATCTGGTCTTCTTTCGTAATCTGGGCCATGATGGGATCTATATCGGAGACGGGCAGTTTGTGCATGCTCCCCATACGGGTTCCTATGTCCGGGTAGAGTCTTTAAACAGCCCTTACCGGATAAGAACCTACTATGGGGCAGTGAGAGTTTTGAAATAGAGACCGCTCAGGCTCTGGAAAATGGGGCAAGGATATCTTTTGAAAAAAGTTAAGGAAAGTGAAAGATCAAGAATTTCAGGAATTATTTGATCGATTTTTGAGGGGCACCATTAGCCGGAAAGAGTTTATTAGAAGAGCCACACTGCTCGCCATTTCCCTGCCAACAGTTGCCAGTATTTTAGCAGCTTGCGCAGCGTCAGCGGGAGCCCCTCTCTCAGCCAAGGAAGAACCCGAAGAGGTTGCAGAGGTGACGGTGCCAGAGGCCAGCCGGGAAAGAGCTAGAGTGGTAACAGAAGTTATCTACGACAAGGTTTTTCTTTCCCATCAGACCGGCCCGGGTCATCCTGAAAACAGCAAGAGGTTAGAAGCCATTCTGGAAGGGATTACTACCAGTGGCTTGAAGGATAAACTTCTCTGGGCCCGCCCCCCAGAGGCCGATGTGGAAGTCATTGCTCTGGTCCATTCCCAAGAGTACATAGCTCAGGTAGCTTCGCTGTCCGCGGCTAAAAAGTTAGTCCATCTGGATCCTGATACCGTAGTCTCAGAGAAAACCTACCAGTGTGCTCGATATGCCGTGGGTGGCGTCCTGCAGGGTCTTCAGGACATGGCTGGGGGTAGATGTAACAATGGATTCGCGCTGGTCAGACCCCCCGGCCACCACGCCCGAAAAGCGTCGGGAATGGGTTTCTGTATCTTCAATAATGTGGCTGTAGGGGCGGAATATGCTATCAGGGAGATGGGGTGGAAGCGGGTAGTGATTATTGACTGGGATGCCCACCATGGGAACGGAGTGCAGGAGATCTTCTATGATCGAGATGATGTTCTCTACATATCTCTCCATCAGTACCCTCACTACCCTGGTACCGGATACTTCACTGAGGTAGGCCAGGGTAGAGGAGAGGGGTTTACCGTTAATCTGCCTTTTAGTCCTGGCTCAGGTGATTCCGAATATCTACTGGCCTTCGAAAGAATAATACTTCCTATAGCTACCCAATTCGATCCTCAGCTTGTTCTTGTCTGTGCGGGCTATGACGGCCACCGGGATGACCCCCTTTCTGCTCTGGACCTCAGCACAGATGTCTTCAATAAAATGACCGGACAGGTCAGAGAACTGGCCCAGATCTGCTGTGAGGGCAGGCTGCTGGCTGTTCTGGAGGGAGGCTATGGGCTTGACTCTCTCTCCGATAGCGTAGTTGCCACCCTCAGAGCTTTAATGGAGCCTGCCAGCGGGATTTCGGAAAAGGCGAAGAAAGAGCCATCGCCCATTCCTGAATCTCCATCCAGCTCAGAAGAAATGGTAGAGAAACTTAAAAATTATTTCGCCAGATACTGGGAGATATAGGATAGTCTCTTCCGATAGATTGAAACCGATATTTATCTTATCTTTTGCACCGCTCAAGTCGCTGCACCTACCCGGTCTGCGGCTCCTTGGATACCTACCCGCTGCAGTGGGCTTGGGGAGTTCGTAGGCTG
>CAYYBB010000011.1:4997-24729 GCA_964469465.1 uncultured Actinomycetota bacterium | reverse complement strand
CGAGCCACCCGGAGGCCCATTAACAGATTTCGTATTAAGGCCTCCGGGCTTACCAGAAACTCATCGGCCAGAACATACCAGGGGCCTATGGCGATACGGCTGGACTCGGCAAGGTGCCTAAGAAGGCTCTCTTTGTCTTTTTCTATTTCCAGATAGTCTTCAATCAGTACAGTCTGACCATCTAACATGAAGCTCTTGAAGGAGGGATCTGTCTGGAGGATTTGTATCAACTGATTCACAATCTGAACCAGGTGAACCCGAAATATCTGAAAGGGAAGGTACCACTCCCTATCCCAGTGGGTGTGAGAAACAACGGTGGCTACCATCTTCCTTTGGCTCATAATCCTCCCCTTTCCCTGAACCATTTCAGAATATCCTGAAAGCTCTGAAATGGTATAAAGGCGATTCCGTTTTCCTCACAGTAGTCTTTCAGGCGGCCTTTAGCGAATATGATGTCCGCTGAGTGAGCCACACAGAAATCGGAGCCACCATCGCCAATTAATATGGCCAGGTCTCCTTTGCCCCTTAACATTTTCAGGATGGCCTCCTTACAGGTACCGCATAGATCACATTCCTCGTCCTGATAAGGAAAGCTCATGACCATCCTGTCTTCTTCGAAACTTACGCTGTTGGTATAGACGGGTATTCCCGTCAGACCATGTTTACGTAAAACTCTGTCCACATAGCGATCCAGCCCATCGCTGACAATGTACAGCTCCAGACCCTCATCCCGACAGAACCGGTAAAACTCGGGGAAATAAGGGTCAATCTCCACTTCTTCGACGGCCTGATCAAACTGCTCAGAGGTGATCCTGACCAGAGTGTTACCCATCTCATAGGCCTCGGGAGTACCTATCCGTCCTGCCTCCCAAAGCTCATTAATTTCCCAAAATTTATCGCCCAGATATTTCAGGTAAATATAATCAGTCACATCGCCTTTGGTGACCGTATTGTCAAAGTCGCAAATTACGATGGTACGTGAATTCCGCTTTCCTTCCTTCATAAAATCTGGCCCTTTCTTCTCAGCTTTTTCGGCTACAAGCTAATTATCACTCGGCAGCCGCACCTCTGAATGCTGAAAATGGAGAATCTATTGTGCAAGTAACCTAAATCTTAGCGGATAGTCTTCTCCTTAACAACTGGTGCTCTCTTAACGGTGTCTCCTTCTCTCTGCAGATAAAAATGCCTATGGATGGAGAGGGCAAAAGCAGACCAGCCAAAATAGAATCTTCTCCTCATGCTATACTAATCGGGGATTGTGGAGGTTCAAAGAAGCAGATAGCCACGGAGCGCCCCTCGAGCCATAGTCCAAACGAAAACAAAGCCTATCTACGCAGAAGAGGTGCCACAGCAGACACATGATTACTATTGACCAATTCCAGAAAAAATATCCCTTTTCCTTCGATGACTTTCAGGTCCAGGCCATGAAGCATATCGATCGAGGCTGCTCGGTCATCGTGTCTGCCCCCACCGGCTCAGGAAAGACGGTGATCGCCGAATATGCCATCGAGAAGGCTCTGGAGAAACAGGGCAGGATAATCTATACCACCCCCTTAAAGGCCCTCTCTAACCAGAAATTCAGGGATTTCAAAGAGAGATTTGGCCCGGATAGGGTGGGGCTTATCACTGGAGATATCACCATCAATCGCGATGCCCGCATCGTCATCATGACCACGGAGATCTTTCGAAATATTCTCTACCAGGACATAGGCTCTATCAATGATGTGATTTATGCCGTTCTGGATGAGATCCACTATATTTGTGATGAAGAGAGAGGAACGGTCTGGGAGGAGGTCATCATAAGCTGCCCTGGGGAGATCCCCCTGGTCTGTCTGTCTGCCTCCATCGGAGAGATAGAGAGATTTGCTCGCTGGGTATCTCAGCTCAAGGGTACGGAGATGGAGGTGATCCTCCACTACGAGAGGGTGGTCCCGCTAATCCACTATTATTACTGGGAAGACGAACTTTATACTCTGATTACTCCTCAGGGAGTGGAAAGAGCAACTTTAAAGAGTCTCAAGCGAAAAATCAACGCTTTTCTTTCTTCCGTCCGACCTGCCCAGCTCTACCACAAATACGCTGGGGAGAGATGGGTAGCCACCCTGGAAAGTTCTATTGTCTCCGAGCTCCGCAATCGGGACATGCTTCCTGCTATCTACTTTAAGTTCAGCCGCAAGGGGTGTGATCTGGCAGCTTTCCGGCTGAGCAACCAGCTCTCTCTCCCCCCTTCCGACTTCCCCAATCCCAATAAGAGAAGAGGAGATAAGAAGACCAAGGGAAGAGGAAGAAAATGGACTGCCGGTTCTGTTTCCCTCATTATCGATGAAGAACAAAGGAGCATTGAGGCCTTTACCGATTACTTTGCCGCTGGTCTTACCAGCGAAGAACTGAAATTAGATCAGACTAAAAATATCTTCTCCTGGGCCAAGAAGGGAATCGGAGTTCATCATGCTGGCTTAATTCCAGCTCTTAAAGAGTACGTAGAAAGACTCTTCAACCAGGGACTTCTCAAAATCGTCTTTGCCACTGAGACTCTGGCTTTGGGCATTAATATGCCGGCTCGCACTACTGTTATCAGCTCCTTCGCCAAGTACACTTCCACAGGGCAGCACCGGCCTCTCACGGCTACCGAATACATCCAGCTCACTGGCCGGGCCGGTCGTCGCGGAATAGACGAGATCGGTTATGCCCTAATTCCTTTTGAGGTCTGGACACCCCTGGCTCAGGTAGTGGAAATAGCCACCGGTGAGCCGGAACCCATAACTTCCAATTTCCGGTTTTCCTACAACACCATCCTTAATCTGATTCAGAATCACGTCTACCAGAATGCTCTTCCCTATCTCAAAAAGAGCTTCGCCTACTTCTTAGCCAGACAACACCACCTAAACCTGGCATATTTCGACCTCGCCTTCTACGGTATTGTGGCCATTTTGGAGGAGTTCGGGTATTTAGAGAACAAGAGCTTAACTGAGAAGGGCTTTTCGCTGCGCCAGCTTCACGGTAACAACGAGCTCCTCCTGGCCGAAATAGTTGAGGCCGGCCTCCTGGACGACCTTTCTCCTGGAGAGATAGGGGCCATAGTTTCGGCCATGGTCTATGATAGCGATAAGAGAGACAGACTGGAGCAACAGCTTCCGACAAGGTTGCGTCATAGGGTGAGACTAGAGATCGAGAGAATATTCAGAGCCATCCGGCGGCGGGAAGGGAGAATCGGGCCTATTACTGCAGGACCCAACTTCCGCAGTGCCGGATCCATTTATCTCTGGAGTCAAGGGCTGGATTTTGGCGACCTGTGCGAGCTGAGCTCTCTGGATGAAGGAGATATTATCAGAAACATACGCCAGACCGTGGAGATGATGAGGGAGCTGCTGAAATATCTAAAACCTGAAGATCCCCTGGTGGAAAAGGTGAAAGAGGGCATAGAGATACTGTATCGGAATTTGGTGGTGGTCAGGATTTAGACTTGCTTAAAAAATAGATTCCTATTTTTACGTTCGAAGATGCGGCCCCCGAATGACAAATCAGGTAGCAGATCCTCTAGTAGGGCAGATCTCGGGCAAATAGGGCCACAAAATCAGAGAGGCCAGAGGCCACATAAAAGCCCCATCTGCCTTTGGCCCAGCTCAATACGTAGAGAGGGGCTTCTTTTCCTTCCTGGGTCTGCCAGGTAGTCCGGTATTCTACCCACACTACTCCCCGGTCCTCCCCTCCAGCCAGAACTTGCTTCTCCTGCTTAATGGCTACAATTACCAACTGGCGTGGAGTATTGGTATCAGCCCATATAGCGGCACCGTGTATCAGAGGCATGTAGTCAGGGCGCTGATAATAAACCATTATGGAAGCCAGAGGATTAGCTGGAGCTACAGCGGGATCTGGCTCATAGGCAGTCTGGGCCACAAAACCTCCAGCTTGAGAAGGAACTACAGCCCGCGGATCAGTCCCCTGGGGTTCAGGCCGATCAGCAATACCAAAAGGTGCGTTGGCTGCAGGCACTCCTTCCGGGCCTGCCCCTGGTTGGGTGGGAGCTGGACCTCCTCCGGGTGCTCCGCCAGGCTGTCCGGGTGCTCCCTCCTGAGGGCCAATGCCCGGCCCACCACCGGGTGCTCCCTCTTGAGGCCCCCCACCGGGCTGGGGCTGCTGGGGCCCCTCTTCCGGGGCTCCAATTTGCGGAGGACCACCGGGAATTGTCGGTTGAACTGCAGGACGACCCGCAAGGGTGAAGACCAGAATAAGAACCAGTGCCAGACCTACTATGCCTACCAGAAAAAGGCAGCCACAACCTCCTAACAGAGCAGCCAATTTCCCTCGTGGAGAACCCTTCAGAGAGAACTTCTGCCCGGGTGTACCAGAAATAGGCTCCGGAATCTTATTACCATTTTGGGATTGAGGAGAACTGTCATTGGTAGCCAATTTTATCTTGCTCTTTGTTCAATAATATTCATGAGGTCCTCAGAAGCTCCGTCTTGCCCACTCACCGCCGGCCATAGGGGACAAATAGTTCGGCCTGATCGGAGGCGTAACGCTCCTCTAACATTGCTAACTCTTGTTCCCGACCGATGAACATTTATACCTCGAGTTTATTGAAACTAACTTAAATTAAGTTGAATTAAATTAATCTTATTATACCTCTCACCATTCTGGTAGAAAAGTCCTCCTCGAATAGTGGGCACAATTTTTTGGCGGCGGATTACATTGTTCATTAAGCTATAGCTATCACAAACGGGATTACAAATTTTGGTTCTTCCAACTCTCTCTTAGTTTGCTTTCAAGCTTCTTCATGCGGGCCGAGCGCGCTCTACTTCGGCGACCTTTCGACGCCCGGGTATTTCCAGGGCTATGCCAAGTTTCCGTGCTTCTTCGATAAGAAAACCGAGAACATCGACCCTCCCTTCGGAGTACGACTTAGCTACCAACTTGAGCATCAGGTCAGCCATTCGCGACTGTGGACGCACCCGATCCGGTCTTTCCCAGTTATACAAGGACTGGCGTGTGCACCCGATAAGGAGGGCAAAGTTCTCCATCGAAAGCCCCAGGGAGTTTCTTACACGCTCAATATCCGCTGGCAACAGGAAGAACTGGCTCTCGACCAAAGACTCACGGAAAAGCTCCTCCCATCGTTTTGTTTCCTCGGCAGCAAAATGTTCCGCTCCACACCTATCGCAAATCCCTATGCTCGCCTCGGGAACTACAAAAGGATATCCCTTTATCTTGGTTCTGTAGTTCTTGATGGTCTTATGCCCCACCTTTCCCTGACCGCATTCTTCGCAAGTATATTCAAACATTGGCATCCTCCTATCTGGTTTCATTGCCATTTATCACCAGCTCCTTGATAACTGCCAGCTTTTTACTGTGACTTTGAGGCATTCCGTACCCCGGTACTGTCCTACATAACGAGCTTGTTGCCAAATATTTTACAACATCGGTGGTAGTTTGTCAAATATTTTACGGAGATTTTGTTCCTATGTAGTACCCTGTTATCCCCTCTATTGCCTTTCCTCTTCCCCTCTGTTATCATTTCACTCAATCGAATAAAGCAAGTGTGCTCTTCGGGGCAGGGTGGAATTCCCGATCGGCGGTTATAGTCCGCGAGCCTTCGGGCAGACCTGGTTAGATACCAGGACCGACAGTAAGAGTCTGGATGGGAGAAGAGTCTCATGAGATGTGAGCCATGGAATCTTCTCCATGGCTATTTTTTTGGCAGCCTGTCGCCAAAAGAATTGAGAAGCTTAGGAGTTTGATTTATGAAAAGTCAGGCTTCAAGGGAGTTTACAAGGATCTTGGCTCATGTACCAACTTCCAAGGGGAAAAGAAAGGGCTTCTTTTCAGAGAATCCGTTAGCGGTGCTGGAAGCCAAGCAATTACGTAGCAATAAGCCAGCACAAGAAAAACAGATAAGAAATGTTTACCACCTTTGATATCAAAATGATGAAAAAAGCCATCCGCCTGGCTGAGAAGGCCAGAGGAAGAACCAGTCCCAACCCTCTGGTGGGAGCTATTTTGGTCTCAGGAAGTGAAATTATCGGCCAAGGATATCACAGGAAAGCAGGAGAGGATCACGCCGAGGTAGTTGCCATCAAGGATGCGGAAAAACGCGGCTATCAGGCCGCTGGCTCAACCATGTACGTGACCTTGGAACCCTGCCCCATCCAGGGCCAAACGCCTCCCTGCACCGACCTTCTCATCCAAAAGGAAATAGGCCGGGTTATCATCGGCCTGACCGATCCTAATCCAAAAGTCAACGGAAGAGGGGCTGAAACTCTCCGAAAAGCAGGAATTAAAGTTAGTACTGGTCTTTTGGCAGAAGAGGTAAGACGGCAAAATGAGATCTTCGTCAAGCACATTACTAAAAGAATGCCCTTCGTGGCCATCAAAATAGCCATGAGCCTGGACGGTAAGGTAGCCACCAAAACCTATGACTCCGGGTGGATAAGCTCGGCCGAGTCCAGAAGGATGGTCCATCAGCTTCGCAACCAATACGATTGCGTTCTCACCGGAATAGGCACCGTGCTCCGTGACGATCCTCTGCTGAACTGCCGGCTGGAGACCAGGGATAGAAGAGATCCCGTCCGCGCCATCCTGGACTCTCATCTGAAAATTCCCATGGATTCCCGGATAGTTCAGTCGGGAGGTCAAATTAGAACTATTATCTTCACGGCTAGGGATGCAGATGAGGGAAAGAGAGAGATTCTGAAGACCAAGGGTGTGGAGGTTGTAGAGATCGAGTCCGATGATTATGGGCTCAGCCTTGGCCACATTCTAAAGACCCTCTATGAAAAGGGGATCACCTCCATTCTGGTAGAGGCTGGGCCGACGGTGGTCACTTCTCTGTTGAGACAGAACCTTTTTGATAAACTGCTATTCTTTGCCGCCCCTTTGATCATCGGAAACCATGATTCTCGTCCCTTTGTAAAGGATCTAAACATATCCCTGGTACGAGAGGCCAAAAGGCTCCTTTTCAATAAGGTGAGGCGGGTGGGAGCTGATATCTTTATTGAGGCTTATCCAGAATCAAAGGAGGCCAGTAGGGTCTCCGGTGAGCCTGTTGTTCTGGGGGAAGCTTTTTCCGTACCAGAGGAGCTTCCCGGTTAGCTCACTCATATTTGACCAAGGCTCTTTTTAGTTGCCATTCGGGGACCGTACCCGTGAACGATGAAAATATCAAGTATTTTCTAGGTATAGAAACTGTTCTAGGAGAGCACTTCAGAGCCTAGCTTTATTGAGATTTTAATTTTTGGGGTATCCACTCGACTCCTCTAACCACAAGATATAGCAAAATTTTGATATCCTTGGCCACAATATATTGTATTAGGTGGCGTCAAGTGCATACCCCAATTTAATTTTATAGAGAGGTGGCCAAGACAGAGGAAATACAAAGAGAGGGATAAGTAAGTGTTTACCGGAATCATCGAGGAAGTGGGCAGCATAGGTATAGTGGAGCGAAGCTCAAACTCCATCTCCCTCCAGATCAAGTGCCAGAAGATACTGGAAGGTATGGTGGTAGGAGATTCCATTTGTGTCAGCGGGATATGCCTGACGGTCAAATCCAGGGATGGGGGATCGTTCTGGGCGGACGTTACTCCAGAGACTTTGCAAAGGACTTCCATCGCAGAGCTGGCTTTCGGGACCAGGGTCAATCTGGAACGAGCCCTGACTCTTTCTTCCCGTTTGGGGGGGCATCTGGTTACTGGCCATGTGGACGGAGTAGGTCGGCTTGTCTCCGTAACTGAGGTGGGAAACTCCAAGATGATCCGGATAGAGTTCGATGCGGAGCTGCGCTCTTTTATCGCCCCCAAAGGTTCTGTGGCCCTGGAGGGGATCAGTCTTACCGTAGTCTCGGTAGCCGACAACTGCTTCGAAGTCTCCATAATCCCCTTCACGGAGAACAACACGAACTTAAGATATAAAAAGGTAGGGGATAAACTCAATATAGAGACAGACATCATAGCTAAATACATCAAGGAGCTGATCTCTTCAGACCAACGGGATCGAGAGAGCCACCTCTTGGATCTTTTAAGAAACAAAGGCTTTCTGGGAGGTTGAAATGCCGTTTTGTTCTATAGAAAGGGCTATCCAACATATAAAAGAGGGCCGATTCCTTATCGTTGTAGATGACGAAAGCCGTGAAAACGAGGGGGACTTCATTATGGCCGCCGAGAAAGTCACGCCCGAGGTCATCAACTTTCTGACCAAGCACGCCCGGGGTCTGATCTGCATGCCCTGTGAGGCTAAAAGACTGGATGAGCTCAAGATACCCCCTATGGTGACTAACAATACCTCCACCCACAAGACCAATTTCGCCGTCTCCATCGGAGCCAAGGGCAAGATAAGCACGGGTATCTCGGCTTACGATCGGGCCATAACTATTCTCACCGTGATCGACCCCACCACCAAACCAGAGAACATAAGCATGCCTGGCCATATTTTCCCCTTGAGAGCAGCAGAGGGAGGTGTTCTCAAGAGGGCTGGCCATACCGAAGCCGCTGTTGATTTGGCCCGCCTGGCCGGTCTTTTCCCGGCGGGAGTGATCTGCGAGATAATGAACGAGGATGGAACCATGGCCCGCCTTCCTCAGTTAGAGGAAATATCCCAGAAATTTAGCATCGACATCATCACCATCGCCTCTCTTATTGAGTATCGCCGGAAGACGGAAAAGCATGTCTATCGGGTTGCTGAAGTGAGGATGCCTACCAGGTATGGAGTCTTCAAGGGCATTGCTTATAAGAATACGCTGGATGATAATACCCACATAGCTCTGGTCAAAGGTGAGGTAGCAGGTGTAGAAAATGTCCTGGTCAGAGTGCACTCTCAATGTCTCACTGGGGAGGTCTTCGGTTCCCTCAGATGCGATTGCGGACATCAGTTAGCCGAGGCCTTCCGTATGATTGACGAGAGCGGCCAGGGAGTTCTTCTTTACCTTCGACAGGAGGGAAGAGGCATCGGTCTTTGCAATAAGCTCAAGGCCTATGAGCTTCAGGACAGCGGTATCGACACTGTGGAGGCCAATCAGGCTCTGGGCTTCCCTCCTGACCTGAGAGACTACGGCATCGGCGCCCAGATCCTGGCCGATCTGGGTCTTTCTACCATTCGATTGATGACTAACAACCCCCGGAAGATTGTTGGATTTGAAGGATATGGACTAAAAGTAGTGGAACGGGTGCCTCTGATCGCCAATCCCAATCCGGAAAATATCAACTATCTAAAGACCAAAAAAGAGAAACTCGCCCATCTTCTGGAGGGTATCGGGGAGAAGGAAGTTAGTGATCTAACTAAAGCCCATAGCAAGACAGCCCAAGAAGGCAGTTGAGATTATTGAGTAATTATTTCGTCTTGAGTAGACAAGGAGGCCAGTGGTGAAACTGTACGAAGGCAATTTAGCGGCTCGGGGATTGAGATTTGGCATGGTAGTAGCAAGGTTTAACGAATTTATAACTAACAAACTTCTAGATGGGGCTCTTGATGCTCTCAAGAGACACGGGTGTGCCGAGGCCGACATTGAGATCTCCTACGTTCCCGGCTCCTTTGAGATACCCCTTGTCTCCAAGGTTATGGCCCAGAGCGGGAAATATGATGCCGTTATCTGCCTGGGGGCAGTAATCCGGGGAGGAACTCCTCATTTCGAGTACGTAGCCAGCGAAGTAGCCAAGGGAGTAGCCACTGTAGGATTGGAGACAGGGGTCCCCACCATATTTGGTGTTTTGACTACCGATTCTATCGAACAAGCTATAGAAAGAGCTGGGACTAAAGGAGGCAACAAGGGGTACGATGCGGCCATGGCCGCCATAGAGATGGCCAACCTGTTGAGGGAGGTGAAAGGAAACCAAACAAATGGGTAGATTAGTTGTGGCCATAACTGGTGCCAGTGGAGCTATCTACGGAAAGAGACTAGCTGAAGAACTCCTGAGTAGAGGCAAGAAACTGATCCTCCTCATTTCCAAAAACGGCTGGCTGATCCTCCAGCAGGAGATGAATTTCCTTGTCCAGGGTGACGAAGATATGGTCAGCGGTAAGCTTCGAGCATGGTTCGGATTAGATGAGGAGGATGAGAGTGTAGTTTACTACCACCCCGATAACTTATTAGCCCCGCTCGCCAGTGGCTCCAGCAGAGCATCAGGGATGATTATCTGTCCATGCAGCATGGCTACTGTCGCTGCTATCGCCCATGGGTTTTCCTCAAATCTCATCACTCGTACGGCTGATGTCATGTTAAAAGAAAATCGGCCTCTCGTAGTTGTCCCACGCGAGACCCCTCTTAGCGAGATTCATCTCCAAAACCTGCTCACCTTAAAAAGATGTGGAACTCAGATCGTCCCAGCCATGCCCGCCTTCTACCATAAACCGGAGACAATAGAAGAGATAGTCGATTTCATGGTGGGGAAAGTCCTGGACCTGCTGGGTGCAGAACATAAACTGTTTACGAGATGGCAAGGCTTTGATCGAGACTAGTTCACCCTGAAAAATGACTTCAACCTAACAGAGCAGCTCGCTATATCTATGGAGTAGTTTCTTCCCTTTGCCCAGATTGGGTGTCCTCTTTCTGCTCCACCTGCTGAGGAGAGAGACTCTGCCCCGGAAAACGGTAGTGGCCCACCACACTCCATTCCATAAGGACATCTTGCTCTGTGGTATAGCCCGGGTCAGGATAGTTGTGGATGACCATGGGTAGGCCTTCCTTGTTAGCTTTATCGCTGAGAATGCCGGTGTGATCTACTCCACCATCACCATTGACATCCCAGAATACGATATCCCCAGGCGCCCATTGCTTCAGGTTTTGTGGATCTTTGAGATCGACATAGGTAGTCAGAACCTGAGCATGGCGGTTAAAGAAGACCATCAGGTTTTCAGCCCGGCGATAGTCAATATTGGGATCAGGAGCCAACTGTTCCCATCTATACAAAGGGTAGGCCTCCGGATCAGTTCTTATGTCAGCATCCACCATTTGTTGAATATCGAAACCAGCATTTTTAAGAGCTCTGACGATCAGATCTGTAGCAACCCCCCGATCTGGAGGAGGATCTCCACCCGGAAAATAATTGGTCTTGTCCTCCATGACCAGGATATTCCTGGTCCGGTTGCGGACCTCCATCTTAGCTCCTTCCAGAATATCCTGCTGATCGTTTATGCCATCATTGTCCATATCAGAAGTTATACCCAGATAGTCGGTGCTCAGAACCTTTATTCTGGGCAATAGATGGACCAGGGGGGTCGTTTTGGGTCTGGGAGGGGATATTTTGAAGTTAGTTTGATAGGATGCCACCGCCAGGACTAGAAGAAGCAAAAGTATTATATTGACTACCAGCCTGCGGCTTAGTTGGAACATCTTATTTCTCTAGACTATTTCCTTTTTCCTTGACAGTGGCGTTGAATCTATCACCATGTCCGTAGACTCTCTATTAACTACTTGCGGGAGGTGAAGATAGAAAATACCAGCCATAAACCAAGCAACGCAGCCGGGACTAAAATCAAGAAAGTCAGGGGCATAACCCCTTTGGGAAGAAGTCTTCCCTGAGCAATAATCAAGGATGAACCGAGAACGAAACTGGCAATCAAAATGCTGAGAGAGAGTTGATCTATTACCCTTCTCATTGTGTTCATAAAGCCACCCATGCCTAAATGATCAAGGCTTACCTTCAACTTTCCTCCTTCCACCTGTTTCAAGGTGTCACTAATCTGTTGCGGCAGTATCTGCAACAGTTTGTTCAACTGTCTCAGATCTTCGAGCAGTTGGGGGCCCCACTGGAGGGGACTTGCCTTCTCGCTGACCAGCCGGGAGGCAAAGGGGCGACCTACTTCTATCAAATTGAATCCAGGATCGAGCATGGTACACACACCCTCCAGGGTTACCAGAGTTTTCAGAAGCAAACCCAATTCAGTAGGTATAATAATTCTGTGCTTGTAAACTACCCCGAAGAGGTCGTTTAAGGCTTCCGCCACTCTGACATGACGTACACTAATATCGTGATAGCGCATCATGAGCATATCCATATCGTAGGTTAACAATCTTTTGTCCGTCTCCTCGGTCACAATCCCTACCTCGATTAACCTGTCCACCAGTTCTGAAACATCCTTGTTAATCAAAGCCAGAAACAACTGACTCACCTGAGCTCTGGTCTCATTAGTTATCCTGCCTACCGTGCCAAAATCCATCACGCCTATAACGTCCTCGGAGACTACCAGGAAATTGCCGGGGTGAGGGTCCGCGTGGAAGAAGCCATCTTCGAATATCATCTTAAAGTACATCTCAGCACCAATCCTGGCTATGTTGGATCGATCATATCCTACTTCATCCAGATCCTGGAGGTCAGAGAGCCTGATGCCATGAATCCTCTCCATAGTCAGCACCCCCCTGGTAGTATAGTCCCAATGTACCAGCGGGATGAGGATTTGATCATCGTCCTTGAAGTTGTTCCGAAATATTTCTATATTTCTGCCCTCAACGATATAGTCTATCTCGTTGAGAAGGATTCTTTGAAACTCCAGGGCTGCGTTCACCAGTCTGTACTTCCTGGCCCACTCGGTATGCTCCTCCAGAAATTTAGCCTGAGTGACCAGAATATCCAGGTCCGTCTCTATGAGTCTCTCCACCCCGGGCTTCTTTACCTTGACTACCACCTCATCCCCGTTCCTGGTCACAGCAGCGTGTACCTGGCCTATAGAGGCTGAAGCTATCGGCTTCTCCTCGAATTCTTTAAATAGATCCTCCAGAGCTCTGCCCAGCTCCCTTTCCACCTGCTCTCTGATAGCCGAAAACTCTATGGGGCTGACCTCATCCTGAAGTTTTTCCAGCTCAAATATAAGCGGTCGAGGCAGGAGATCAGGGCGGGTGCTCAGAACCTGCCCTAGCTTGATAAAGGTGGGACCCAGCTTCTCCAGACTGAGCTTTATCCTCTCCTCAAGGGAGAGTTCCTTTGCCTCCCTGGCTCGGGAAGTGAGAAGCCTCAGGGGAACAGACAGGAGACGTGATACACCAAATAGATTAATTAAAGATATCAGTCCTTCTTCCAGAAGGACCCGAACGATCTGCTGATAGCGCTGAATGTGCTTGATTCTGCTTAGCGAAAACAACAGGTTCACAGCATCTCCATCTGTCCTCAGAAATCTCCTCCAGTACAGCTATGAGGAACCATATTTCTGTCGAGAGTGAGCTTGGGTAGATACTGAAAGTGAAAATATATATAAATAGATCGGCGACTCGGGCATACCGATATTTGGAGCC
This sequence comes from uncultured Actinomycetota bacterium, assembly GCA_964469465.1. GTDB lineage: Bacteria > Actinomycetota > Humimicrobiia > Hakubellales > Hakubellaceae > Hakubella. The sequence goes on along the minus strand of CAYYBB010000011.1, from coordinate 11,516 downwards.
ACCGATCTCAATATCAGAAATGAAGCTTCAGAAGGAGGCAGTTCTGGTCGTCTTTAGGTCGGCCTCAAGTTTAGTAACTCTGGCTTCGATGCTGTCTACTTTTTTCTCCAGCTCTTCTTGTTTCGTGGCAGAGGCCACATTCATAACTCTTGAAGTCTTGGAGATCACTTCTTTGACGGCCCTGGCGATAAACTTCCTCTCCTCCTCGCCCTTTTTGGCCAGATCTTCAACCAGCTTCTTCCCTTCAGCCCGGGAAGCCTCTCCGTGTTTGATCAGATCCCCAACAAACTCCTTGATGTTCTCCCTGGCGTAGCCAAACACTCCGAGGCTGGCCAAAAAAGCTTTCTCTGCCAAGGATTCAGCCATTTGCACTCACCTCTCCCTTTTAAATCTCGATTCCATTTGGACTCTTTGTTTCATAAGCAAATTGGATTGACTTTTATGTTATCACAAAGAGTGGACGGGGGGAAGGTAAAAAGAGTCAGAAACTCCAGGCCCTTCCGCTCAACAATGCAGCTTGGTCGTTGAAGAGAGCATTGAAGTCGTTCCAAAAAGTGCCAGGGCGGAGTCTTAGCCACCGGCCACGGGTGGGAAAATAGCCATCTCATCCCCGTCCTTAAGGAGATAATCCATCTCCACGCGTCTGCCGTTCACCATCACCACACGGGCTATCTGCTGGGGGACCTCCTCCCTCACCAGGATATCCTGGACAGTAAGGCCCTCCTCAGGAGAAATTTTCAGTTCCCGACGCTTGGATTTGGATATGTTAGGCAGATAGGCGTAGAGCTTAACTTCAATCATATTAGATTCAGTCACTCTCTTTCTTGGGAAAATACTGTCTATACAGGAGCCCCATGTCAAAAGGAAATAGACCCAGGCGGTCCCCCGCCCCCACCTTGCGCTGCAGCCCGGAATATTCTGCGTTCAGAAAAACGTGGCTCAGCTCCCGGGGTTCGATGCCCATACGGCATGCTACATCCTCGACTGTCTCACCATCCCTTACGGGGACCGCCACCACAGATTCACCAGCCGCATCTCTATCTGGGGCGAAGCGCCGCAGCCGACCGTAGAGATGAACTTCTATCAGACCTTGCTCTTCTGACATGGCCATCATATGTAGAGAAGTCCCATATTTCTGGGAAATATCCCTACACGGTCTCCATCCTTAACCCTCAGGATAAGGGCAGAGGCCGAATAGCGTCCGTTTAGAAAGATGTTACTGATGTCCTCCGGGTCGATGCCGATGTGCCTGACTACATCTTCCACCGTATCGCCCTCTTGAACGGGCACCAGAAGGATGGACTCGCTGGTCACCCTCCTATCCTCAGCATAACAGCGCAGCTCAACGTACAGCCGAACCTCAACCATGAGATATCTCTCTACTCCCGATTGATGAAGCTTTCGTAGCTACGATGATAAACGGATTTTGATAAAGGGACATTTTGTAACCTCAAGGAGAAATTGAATCCTTTGGCCTTGCCGCCGTAAGCGAGGATAGAGAAGAAGGGCCCCCTCGGGAGGCCCTCCAATTCGCTTTTCCTCATCCTCCCCAGATCTATCCTCTCCCAACTATAGCGACTTCTCTAGAAAGCGTACACCTGATCCAGTATCTCCTCGGATACGTCGAAGGTGGTGTTATGGGGCGGCAGAGGCTCGTGCTTCATGAACTCTGGCAGACGGTCGTGAGCCGTGGTGAAGCCCGCCGCCTCGTTAAACTGCCTCTCCTTCCTGATGATCTCCTGGCCGATCCTGGTGACGTCGTCCATGGTCCAGCTAGTGCCGTGCACGCCATTGACAGTCTCCACCATTCCCTCAAAGCCCTCCGCTATGTCCAGGATGGCAAAGGCGATGAAGAGACAGTAGCCAGTGCTGTCAATGAAGGCAGTGGCAGACTGGAAGTTGCGCGAGAGCTCGGCCTTCTCCACAGCAAAGGGATCAGCTTTGCCGCCTACCGCCAGAATCTCCGGGGCGATGGTGTAGCCGGAGGTGTGGTCGGCCCCCATGTTACTGGTGGCGTAAGTCACACCGATGCCCTTGACCGCCCTCGGCTCATAGGCAGGCATGGCCTGTCCCTTGACCACCGGCACCCTGGTGACACCCAGGGCACGAGCCGTAAGAGCTGTGCCGTTGCCGATGATACGTCCGAGAGGCGTCCCTCGGCCTACTTCCCTGAGGAGCTCGATGGCTCCTTTAGCATCTCCGAACGGGAGCAGGCCTCCCTCCATGGCCACCCCAATGGTGCAGCCAGCCTCGATAGTGTCCAGACCCACGTCGTTACAAATGTAGATCAGCTCGGCGATGGTATCCAGATCATCGATGTCACAGTTGGCTCCCAAGGACCAGTCAGACTCGTACTCAAGGCAAGAGACGTGGTGAGTGCCATCAGGCTTAGAGTAGATGTTGGAGCACTGGATGATACATCCTGGATGACAACCGTGGCCCATTCTCCCCTCGCCATTTCTCTTTTTCACCGTCTCAGCAATGGCTTCGCCGCTGATCTTGGCCGCGCCCTCGAAACGCCCCGAGCTGAAGTTGCGAGCAGGCAGGCCACCAGCCTCGTTCATGATGTTAATCAGCACTGCCGTGCCGTAGGAGTTAAGAGCGCCGTCGGGCTTGGTCACGTCATGGCTGCGCAAAGCAGAAGTGAGCTTCTTGCGACCGCGGTCAAAGGTCTCTTTATCCACAATGGGCACTCCCGGTGCGCCTTCCTCGTCGATGACGATGGCCTTCAGGCCTTTGGAACCCATGACCGCTCCCATGCCGCCTCGGCCAGCATATCTCCCCGGCCGATTCTCCATATCATTAACCGAGATGCCGGCATTGGTCATGCGCATCTCTCCTGCGGGACCGATGCCGATGATAGCTACCTTGCCGAACCTCTCCTTAAGGATAGTATCTACCTCATACATCCCCTTGCCAGCAATGTCATCGGCAGGAAGAAGTTCAGCTCCATCCTTAGTGATCTTAAGTAGATAAAACTTTCCCTTCTCCTGAGGCTGTCCCTCCACCACTATGGCTTTGATGCCCAGTTTGGCGATCATCTGGGAGGCCAGTCCACCAGCGTTGGTCTCTTTGATGGTCCAGGTCAGGGGACTTTTCCCTCCCACCGAGAGACGACCCGAAGTCGGAGCAGCGGTGCCACTGACCAGACCCGGAGCAAAGATAAGCTTGCTATTTGGCCCCAAGGGATGGCAAGTAGGAGGAACCTCATCGCAGGTAATGGCTGAAGTTAATCCACGTCCGCCCAGGTAACGGTACTTCTCGGGCACATCCTCGAAACTGCAAGTCAGATCGGACATATTCACTCGCAAAATCTTGTTCATGCCTAACGCCTCCTCCTGTATGTTCGCTTGTGAAACCCTGTTCATACCTAACCCCTTCGTCCGGCACAGATCCTCCCCACCAAGTTCTTATCTAGCTCCCCGGCCACCACCTCCTCTGCGCTCCCTCCAAGCGAGGTATCCCTGGGCTACAGTGCTCGAGGCCAGAACTATTTCTCCTTCCTTTGGGCGCACAACTTACTCTCACTCCTCCAGGGTAGACAGGTCACCAGTGGGCAGGCCCAGCTCCTTGGCCTTGAGTACTCGGCGCATTATCTTTCCGCTCCTGGTCTTGGGCAGGCTATCTACAAACTGGATCTCATCAGGGACAGCGATAGGTCCCACGGTCCTTCTGACATGCTCCTTTAGCTCCTGTATCATCTTATCGGTAGACTCGTAGCCGCTCTTCAGAATGACGAAGGACTTGATACTCTCGCCCTTAAGAGGATCTGGCTTTCCAATGACGGCAGCCTCGGCCACCGCGGTATGGCTGACCAGGGCGCTTTCTATTTCCATACTTCCCAACCGGTAGCCGGACTTCTTGATCACGTCATCAACTCGGCCCTGGAACCAGAAATATCCCTCTTTATCCTGGTGAGCAGCATCCCCCGCAAAGTAGACTCCTGCTATAGTGTTCCAATAGCTCTGATACCTCTCTGGATCTTGGTAAATGGTCCTCATCATGGCCGGCCAGGGCCGCTTAATAACCAGGTACCCCCCCTTCTCCCTCGGGGCGGGGTTACCCTCCTTATCCACCACCTCGGCCTCGATTCCCGGAAAAGGTCTGGTGGCTGAGGCTGGCTTTAGGGGGGTTATAGGCACGGGGGTGATGAGGTGCATGCCGGTCTCGGTCTGCCACCAGGTATCCATTATGGGCAGCCTATCGCCAGTCACCTTTCGGTACCACATCCAGGCCTCCGGGTTGATCGGTTCTCCCACAGTGCCCAGGAGCCTGAGGCTGCTCAGGTCGTACTTTTGGGGCCACTCCTCCCCGTATCTCATGAGCCCCCTGATGGAAGTAGGTGTGGTGTAAAGGATGGTAACGCCATACCTCTCTACCATAGACCACCACCTACCGGAGTCGGGATAGTCAGGGGCTCCCTCGTAAAACATGCTGGTGGCCCCAGCGATAAGGGGGCCCGTACACGATGTAGCTGTGGCCGGTCACCCAGCCCGGGTCGGCAGTACACCAGTAGATGTCCTCCTGCTTCAGGTCAAAGACAAACTTAAGGGTGGCATAGGTGCCTACCATGTAGCCGCCGTGGACATGAACCACCCCTTTGGGCTTACCGGTAGTGCCGGAGGTGTAGAGGGTATAAAGAGTGTCCTCAGAGTCCAGGGGCAGGCAGGGCTCCTGGGGCTGGGCCCACTTCATCACCTCTTTCCAGTGAAGATCCCGCTCTCCTACCATGGTCACCCGGTTGCCCAGCCGGCTGACCATAATTACATAGCTCACGCTGGGAGTTTCCCGGACTGCCTCATCCACCATTTTCTTGGAGTCCACTACTTTGCCCCGGTAGTAATAGCCATCGGCAGTGACGACCACTTTGGCCTCGGAATCCTGGATGCGCTCCTTCAGGGCCTGAGCACTGAAGCCGGAGTAGACCACGCAGTGGATGGCCCCAATCCGAGCCGTCCCCAGCATGGCTACGATCTGCTCGGGTATCCTGGGCAGGTAGATGCAGACCCTATCGCCCTTTTGCACTCCCAGGCGCTTCAGGGCGTTAGCTAATCTGTTGACCTCCCGGTAGAGGTCGGCGTAGGATATGGTGCGGCTGCACCGGTCCTCTCCCTCCCAATAGAAGGCGACCTTGTTCTGGAGCGGAGTCCCCATGTGCCGGTCGAGGCAGTTATGAACGATGTTACACTGAGCGTCCACAAACCACCGGGCGTAGGGATAATCCCAGTCAAGGACCTTTTCCCAGGGTCTGAACCACTCCAATTCCTGAGCCATCTCGCCCCAAAAGTCCTCCGGATTTCTGATGGACCAGACGTAAAGTTCATCCCAATCTTTAAATCCCTTCTTTTGTATATAGGCAGTGATGTTGGCCCGCTCCACCACCTCTGGACTCGGCTCAAACAACCTCTCCTCTTTCAGAACACGGTCGGTCATCTCCCATTCCAATGCGGACATTTTGAACCCCTCGCCTCCTCTCTATCAGCTAAACATCCTCGTTCTCAAAAGGTGAATTACATGGACATTTTTCCCCTCGCCGGCAACTGACAGAACTTTCGGATTCCAGCAGAAGTCAACTCCCTATGTCGCTAGGAGGGTTTAATATAGGCAATATGGTAACACATAGCACGAAATCCTGTCTACCTCGACCCCTCAACTAAATTTCTTAGAAGCATTTAATTATGAAGGATTTCAATGAGATATCCCTATCTTGCCTATGGCCCAGGTCATGCTAAAATACAAGGATTATCGACTCTATACTACGGATATATGTTAACCATGAAGAGATGGGCTATTGCACTTCTGGTAGTCGCTCTGGCTATTGCTTTTGTAACTTTTATCTTTTACCACGCCATACTTGCTTCATTGAGACCCGACTCCTTCTCTACGGAGACTCAGCCGGAAGAGTCCCCGCAACCTCCAGTTGTTGAAGTAGGCCAGGAGGAAATCGAACTGACCGAGGTCACCTCTTCCTGGAATGAGACCACCTACTATATTTTCGGCAAGGCCCGAAACCAGAGCGGAGTAAGAGCTGCCCTGGAGATACGACTTAAAGCTACCTATCTGGATGAGGAAGGGTTTCCCCTACTTTCCTTCTTCGATGACCAGGCCCTGGAGTATTTGTTGCCCACTCAGGAACTTCCCTTTGCCCTGGCTGTTGACAGGCCATCTACTGGTGAGATAAAGAGCTTCGACCTGAAAATTAAAGCCTACCGGTGGAGAAACTTCGACCAAAGACAAATTCCGGCTTTTACTATCCTGTGGCAGGAGCTTGACTTTCAGGAGGGCAAGAACATTCTCTTTGGAGAGGTAAGAAATGATAGCCAATCAAGTTTTACCAATCTGATGACCCTGGCTGCATTCTATACTAAGAACCATAAACTTCTAACCGTGGATTTTGACTTCATACCCCAAATAGGGCCCGGGGAGACTGCATTCTTTGTGGTTAGAACTGTCTCCTATCAGCCTTCCCTTCCTCAAGCAGCCTATGCCGAACTCTTCTTAGTGCCAAGATTTCAGGAG
>CAYYBB010000011.1:0-4897 GCA_964469465.1 uncultured Actinomycetota bacterium | reverse complement strand
CCCTCCAGACGAGCGGCCACTTCCCAGGGTTTTGCCTTTATCACGGTCATTCCGAAATGGGTAATGACGGCTGCTCTGGGTCTCAGTCCTTGGATAATCTTCTTGACATCTTCTACGTTCAGATGGTCGATTTTGTGTTCCCCTGGCTGGTAACGGACCATGTTTATTACGAGAAGGTCACCATAGTAGGAGTCCATCAACTCAGGGAAAAACCGGGTATCGGAAATATAGGAGACTACGTAATCCTCAAATTCGAAGTTCATGCCGTAAGTCTCTACTCCATGAAGGTGGCGGATCGAAGTCTGGAAGACAACATTCCCCAGTGAGTACTTCTTCATCTCTTCTAGCAGCTCTATTTCCTCTACATAGTTCTGGACGTACTGAAGGACTACCGGATCCTCCTTCAGAGCATCCGCCGGAGCAAATATTTTGCCCCGTCTGTTGAACCCCCCCTGGGTCATAGCCTCAATAAGGATATTAACATCATTAGAGTGGTCAATATGCTTATGGGAGAGAATTATGCCGTTCAGTTGCAATGGATCCAGGGCCGGCTTGCTGGAGAGAGCCTTGACCAGGGCTCCTGGCCCGGGATCCAAAGCAAAATTGGTATCTCCCAAAGTGAACCAAAGGCCTCCGGAAGCCCTGATTTGTCTGGTAACCACTATCCGTGCCCCAGCGGTACCCAGAAATTTGATCCTGTCCACTCATCACCCCTTGTATTCTGAAAAGTCTTCCTTCCCTTTATCGACGAGAAATTCCCGTCTTCGGAAATTCCTTGCCCCCCGAAATTCCATATCATGATATCATAAAAGCTAGGAAAAACTGGGTAAGATCGAACAAGAAATAGCCAGAGAATCGGATGTGGTGCAAAAATGAACATCATCGAGGTTAACGGCCTGACCAAGAGATTTAAGGATATCCTGGCAGTAGATGAGATCGTTTTCTCTGTTGGCAAGGGAGAGATATTCGGTTTCCTGGGCCCTAACGGAGCGGGCAAGACCACCACTATCAATATGCTCTGCACCCTCCTCAAGCCTACCTCGGGGACAGCCACTCTCAATGGATACGACATCATCAAAGAGAAAAACCGGGTCCGAGAGTCCATTGGCCTGGTCTTCCAGGATCCCAGTCTGGACGAACAGCTCACAGCCAGAGAAAATCTGGAGTTTCATGCTCTTATCTATGATGTTCCTCTGAATGTAGCCAGAGAGCGGATGAAAGAGGTCGTCCACATGGTGGGCCTGACCGACAGGATCAAAGACAAAGTAGAAACTTTTTCGGGGGGCATGAAGAGAAGGCTGGAGATTGCCCGCGGTCTTCTTCACCACCCCAAAGTGCTGTTCCTGGATGAACCCACTCTGGGACTGGACCCCCAGACCAGAAACCACATCTGGGAATATATTCTAGATCTAAGAAGAAAAAAGGATATTACTATCTTTCTGACCACTCATTACATGGATGAAGCTGAAAATTGTGACCGCATAGCTATAATCGATCGGGGGAGAATAATTGCTCTGGACACTCCCGATAATCTGAAAAAATCTGTGGGAGGAGATGTCATCACTCTGGATACTGCCGACAATGAGAAAGCTCAGAAGATCATCGAGTCCAGGTTTGGGCGCCAGGTGGCAATACAAGATGGCGCCCTCCGCTTTGAGATCCAAGACAGTGACCACTTCATCCCCCAGCTTTTTGCTGAATTGGACACGGAGGTAATTTCTATCAATGCTCGACGGCCGACCCTGGACGATGTTTTTCTCAAGCTTACGGGCAGGGCCATACGGGAGGAGTCGGCGGACGCTCTCGGTATAGCCAGGGCGGTGGTCAGAGCCAGAAGGATGAGGGGTAGAAGCTAGCCCATTACAGCTTTCTGCAAAATGTCGGGTAGATTCTTGTGGAAAACTCTTAGTGGATTAAGGGAAGATTCCTGTGATGATCTAGGAGGAAAAGATAATGCTGCGAAAGGATTTAAAAGGTATCTATACCATCTGGCTGAGAGACGTAAAGCGTTTTTTCAGGGATAGAGGTCGCATAATCGGTGCTACTGCCCAACCAGCTCTTTTCCTCTTCGTCCTGGGCACGGGTCTATCCAGTGCCCTCCGCTTTATTGGTGGCGGAGGAAGTACCTTTCTGGACTTCATCTATCCGGGCATTATCGGAATGACCGTGCTTTTCACGGCTACCTTCTCTGCCCTTTCCATAGTGTGGGACAGAGAGTTTGGTTTCCTCAAGGAAGTTCTGGTGGCTCCCATCTCCCGCACAGCTATTGTCCTGGGGAAAGCCTGCGGGGGGAGCACTCAGGCTATGCTCCAGGGGCTCATCATGCTTGCCTTCGCTCCCATACTGGGAGTGAGGCTGAACCTGGTCAATGTCATAGAGCTTATTCTCCTCATGATTCTGATGTCCTTTGCCCTGACTTCCTTCGGTATCCTCATTGGCGCCCGAATGAAATCCATGCACGGTTTTCAGATGGTGATGAACTTCTTCCTCATGCCTATGTTCTTCCTCTCTGGGGCCATGTTTCCCCTCCGCAACCTCCCCCCCTGGATGGACAGCCTGGTCCGGATCAATCCTCTGGCCTACGGGGTAGATGCTATGAGATATGTCCTTATCGGACCGGCCTTCCAGGCCTTCCCCATCCATGTGGACGTTGCCGTCATGGCCATCCTGGCAGCCGTTATGATCATTGGGGCTGTGGTATCCTTTCATATGGGAGAGGGGTAGGAATATTGAAAAAGATTTGACTTTTGAAATAGAAATGGTAATGTAGTAATGCACCATTATATTTGTAGAGTCGGGCGGTGAGAACATGTTAGCTAAAGTAACTTACAAGGGACAACTTACTATCCCCAAGGAAATCCGAGAGCAAGTGGGCCTTAAGGACGGCGACTATGTGGACATCAAAATAGTGGGCAACAAACTTTTGCTCAGCCCCAAGTTGCTCATCGACAAAGACCAGGCCTGGTTCTGGACCAGAGAATGGCAGGAGAAGGAAAAAGAAGTTGATGAGGATATTAAAGCCGGTAGAGTCCACAGCTTTGAAAGCGCGGACGAGGCTATTCGATGGCTGAAAGAAAAAGATTAGATTTTTCTATCTCTTTTAGAAGAGCCTATCAGCAGTTACCGGCCGAGATCCAGGCCAAAGTAGATAAACGAATCCGTCTTTTCAAGAATAATCCCAGACACCCCTCTTTGAAAATCCACCCTCTCCGAGGAACTGACGGAGTTTGGGAAGGTTATGTGGATATCCACTACCGGTTCACTTTTGAAATTCACAAAGATCGCTATCTTTTCCGTATGGTCGGAACTCATGAAATTTTGAAGAAGGAGGCCAAGCGCTAGCAAATCTAGTCTGCAAATTGTGAAGAGTGGAGAACACTCTCCACTAACATGTCGGCTACGCTCTGCACATCCTCCTCAGTAACCAGGGGCTCGCCTTGGTGATGTCTGTCTTTGAGTCTTTTTATAAGTTCGCCTTTCACCAGGCATATGTAACCCTGCAGAAGCCAGCTTTGGACATATATTTCCCTTTTTCTCGTCTGCAAGCTCCTCAGTAATAAGATCAGGTCTCTTTCGTTTTTATCACTTAAAAAACTCTCTTCCATATCTCTTCTCTTTTCCCAATTCTTAACCAAGGCTCTCACAGTGCTTTGGAACTGAAAAAAGACCATTACAACAATTATCCGTCTATTTTAATTATCGACCATTTTGGGAAGGTTAATTAGAACGAGGTTGACTACAGCCTTAAGAGATGTTTCCTAAAAGTGATCAGGATAGCCCAGCTTGAGAATGTCTCTCCTTGCCAAGGAGGTGACCACACCGGCTCTCGGATCAAAGAGAGCCCTTAATTTGCACTTTCCTGCCCCATCTGTGCTTTACCTCAACACCTACGATGAAGGCAGTGGCCACCATAGCGGCTCCAATGAGAACATTTCGGGCCGGGTTCTCCATGAAAGCATTGAGCGGATTTTTGACGGTAGAGTTAGCAAGGCTGGATTGCCAGAGGTTTTTCTTCAATTGATCAAGTCTGGCCATAAGCGAGTCTACAAAATCGGAAGGAGCTTTGATCTCATCCTTCTCGATCTGGCTAAGGTGAGAGAGGACGAACTTGAGCCGCTTATAGTCCCTCCGGCACTCAGGACATGAACCCAAATGCTCCTTAATCTGTTCCTTTCTCACACTGGAGACGTCGTCTTCCAAGTATTTAGGCAGATACTGGTCAACTAAAGAACAATATGTTGTCCTCATCTCGATTTCTCTCTTTCCCCCGGCCTTTGAAAACCATATCCCGAAGAAGCCTTCTGGCTCGAAAAATATTGCTCTTAACCGTACCCAAAGGGAGACGCAGGATTTCCGCTATCTCCTTATAGGAGTATCCATAGACATCTCTCAGAACGAAGGGGATTCTATGTCTATCGTGAAGCCGGACCACCTCTCGGGCCAAAATCTCTTTGATCTCGGAATTTAGACATTCTTCCTCCGGCGAATTCCCTTTCTCGCTCACTATTCGGGCCTCCAGAGCCTGGCAGCTCTCGCCTTCCAGTTCTACGTTTCTGTTTCTGTACCTTTTCCTGGATCTAAGCTCATCTATACAGGTGTTGATGGTCAATCTGTAAAGCCAGGTACTAAAACTGGAGCGGCCGGCAAACTTACCCAGAGAGAAGTAGAGTTTTATGAACACTTCCTGGCTGGCGTCGTGAGCGTCCGCCGCATTACCCATCATGAAGAAAGCCGAAGTGTAGACCTCATGTTGATACCGTCGCACCAGGGTCTCGTAAGCTCCTTCGTCCCCCTCCCTGGCCAGGGTCAGAAGGGCCTCATCGTTCAATCGGCTGTACCTTATAGGGCTTTTCACGTATCTTGCCGGCCCTTTCACCTGAGAGCAACTCCTTTGACG